>JAISCC010000103.1 GCA_031265845.1 Treponema sp. | reverse complement strand
CCTTATATAGCAGGCATCCCCGCGAATTCTGCTATATTCCCCCCCCCCCCCATATTCGATGTAACTTTTCATAAGACAGACCTCTGCGGCGAAGCGGATATCCTCATCATATTTTCACGCAAAGAACGAACGTTCATTCGCGGATGTGTGTCCAATCTTCTGGCGGGAGGGATTTTAAATTATTCAACAAAAGGGGAACCCCGGAACCGGTCGTATCTTGGCAGAGGAACCGGAACCGGAGTTGTGCAAAACGCATTGCCATTATACCGCATCTTTTTCTTTTGCGCGATGTGTTTTCTCCTCTTTTTTGATATTTCTTCTCTGCGTACGCGGAGGAATTTCTTTAGAGGAGGATTTTTTATGAATGTAAAAAATCTGTTTAGGACTTTTGCGGTTTTGTCGGCGCTCATGCTTGCGCTGACATTTTTCTCGTGCGATACCGGTGGTGGAGATGAAAACGACAAGGGCAATGACGGCATTGACTGGACAACCTATCCGAACGGCGCTCTGACGGTGGTCAACGACACTTCGGTTGATATGGTGTTGTTTCAAGGACAGACCCCTTTACCGTCAAGCGTCTTAGGCGGTGTACGCGCGACTTCAAGGGTTACCATTGACTTGTCAACGAAAGTCGACGACTTCAACGTGGGTGGTTATATCATCATCCGCGGCATGAAGTTGTCCGAGTATCAGGCGAACAAGAATAACCTTGCAAACGCCAAGGTTGACTATTCGGCAATGGCCACGTATGGACAGGGCAGGAAGTATCAAGCCAACATCTCTCCAAACTGGACAGGAGACTACTACTATAAAGTGACAAACAGGGGAAGATTGGGCATTGAACTGCATAAAGACAGCCCGGATGGAGAAAAGATTGGGTATCTGCCCGCTTTGGCGACAAATTACACGCTGTATGCGGCAAGCCCTGATTCGTATACCATCTATCCTGTCTACGTTTACTACAACAAAATGACAAACGAAGTCACTCCGTTTAAGCCTCAATCCCTCGCGGCCACCGCGTCTATCGGCCCGCGTCCTGTCGCCGATACCACAGTGGCTACGGTTCAGTTCCCGGCTGACAACACCTCATGGGAAAATATGATACAAAATATTTCGTATCCAAACGCTTTCATCAGAATAACAAACAACATTCCCAACCAAGCGGCGCGTTTCCAAAAGACTTCAACCTATATGAAAGCCCAGAATGGCTACGATGCGATGAACTCCGGCGAAACCCTGACGTTTGAGGTGGCGTCGACAGACGCGGGAACAAATACTAACTTGGTTTGTACGCTTTATGGAGGGACAGTGGTTGTTCCTGTACGTTTTGAGGGTCAAGACGCCAATCCGGCTATCAAAAATGGGTATGATTATACGGTGGAGCTAAACTTGACGGGAGCCGATACGCAAGTCGCGTCAAGCTACACGGCAATACTAATCGAAGGCGAGAAACGGAATATCGAAAATCTCATCAGCTCTCTGTAACAGCCATGCAGGGCGTCAAAGACGCCCTGTTTTTTATTTATTATAAGGAAGGATCTATGTATAGAAATGTTTCGCTCCATATTAGCGGCGTTTTATTCGCCATTGGATTAAGCCTCGCGTCTTGCAATCAGGATGTCAAAGACCCGCAAGACAATGACAACGAACGCGCCGCTGCGACCATAAGATTCAAGAACGACACCCAATTCTATGTTCAGGTTCACCAGGTGTCATTCTCCGGTCAGGTCGTCGCCGAATTAACGCCGGGCGAAAGCGTTTTAATTGAGGCTCAACCGAGTGAGAATCACGGCGTTGGCTCAACGTATTGCGTCACATACCAATACAACGTGGCCGATGAGTCGGATGTCTACAGCGGCAAAGTGTTCGCGGAAGGGCTTGATCCAAACGCCCAGCTTACCTTTGATATTCAAGCCGGCGCCGCCTACACCAAACAGATTCCCATACCAGACGGCATTGAGTTTAGCAAAGCGTTTATCCGTATACGGAACGCTTCCACACCCGCGTCAGCGTCCGCCGCGCCGCAATTCGAACTTGCCTACTATGGAACGTCTTACAAGCAAGCCGGCAATCAGGAAGTGTCCGTTCCTATGGGTAAAACCGGCGTCTACGAACTCGCGTCCGGCGACTTTTCCAACTACCGGCTTCAGTCGGTCTTTAACGAAATTGCCATGCCGTCCACGCAGTTGCAAAATGGCTTTGTCTACGATTTCGTTTTTACCAATGAAGGGAACGCCGCATCCGTCATTCCTGACGTCAAGCGCCCGATAAAGCCAAGACCCGTATCGCAATGGGAAAAAACCATAAGCTCATACCGGCAGATTACCCTGCAAGACGCCACCCTGGAACCGTACCTGAAATCTATAGCTCGTTACGCGCTTTCAGATTGGCGAAGCAATTACCCTTTGAACAAAATCATCTCTAACGGCGACACCCTCGTCGCGGGGTGGTGGGACTTTGGCGCGCTAAGCAACATCGTACAGGCGACGGGCGTTTCGGAGCCTTACGAGGTGGCGGCAATCACCGCTAAAGACGCCGAGTGGAACAGTACGGTTTTCCCCACGGTCAACGGGTACGCGGGAACGGCAAGCGTCGCGTATCATACGACGTTCAACGATATCGTACCGTTGAGTGACGGCGGGTACGCGGTGTTGGCGACTTACGCGAAAGGAACGCGCTGCGGGCTATGGTTGTTCTTCCTGAATGCAAATGGACAATTCGTTTCTGAAGTTGACATTCCGCCGGCAGAAGACAACTTGCAAAGCCTCCTGGGAATAAAACTCGCGTCTGTAAACGGCGGATTCCTTGTTCTGGGTACTGAGAAAGTATACGCGGAGGCTGATGACGAATGGTTTGACACGAGTTCTCAATTCATCCGCAAATATACAGAAAACGGGACCCTCCAATGGGAACGAAAGTACGTTGAGTCAGCATGCGACAGAAACTTCGCCATTTGCGGAGTGGAGACTGTCGGCGGATACATAGTTTGCGGATACGCCGGAGACGGGTATGCAATAAAAACCATAGTCCTCACGCTCAACAAGGCTGACGGAAGCGTTACGGCAAGCCGCAGTTTCGGCACGGCAAGCGACTTCATGCTCCCCTATTCCGCGACGGCGGACATGGCGGGCAATGTTTTCATTACCGGCGTTTCCACCGAGGAAGGCGGCGATTTGTCAAAAGCCTACATCCTCAAGCTTGATGCCGGCGGCAGCGAAGTCTGGTTAAAACGGTATGGAAACAGGCGAAACAATTTGTTGTTTGACTTGACGATTTTTGACAATCTGCTCACCGCAACCGGTTCGGCAAATGACAGCGCCGGCGATGCGGACGATTACTACAGTTGGCAGTTTGGAAAAGGCTGGGCGCTCAAGATTGACACGGAAACCGGAATTGTCTTGAAAAACATTTCCCGCGAGGACGTTTCGGCGTTCAATTCAATCGTCAAATTGGCGGACGGAGGCTATGCGCTCGCGGCGCTGAAGAGCGTCAACAACGCGGAGCCATATTGGTTCAATACATTTGCGGTCAAGACAAACGAATATTTGGAGTTCTAAAAGGAGAAAAGCAATGAAAAATATGAAAAATACATTGTTGGCGCTGGGAATGGCGGCGCTCACGCTTGTTTTGGGAATGGCGCTAACGGCGTGCGACAGCTCGGGTGTGGACAAAGAATACACTGTGACATTCTACGCGGGAGATGGAAATCCATCAATACAGACACGGACCGTAACAAGCGGCGGTTCGATTGGGGCTTCAATGCCTTCAAATCCAAGCAAGAGCGATCATACCTTCGACGGCTGGTACACTTCGCAGAATGGCGGGGGCGAGAGCTTTTCCGGGACCACTAAAGTAACTGCGGATATAAGCGTATACGCCAAGTGGACGGCTAACTCTAAAACGGAAGGCGTTATATATGAATTAACGCGGAATCCAGACTATGACAATTATATCTGCAATAATTCCAACGATTTTCTGCCTTCAGGCTTTGCCGTAAACGCGGGAGAGCGGATAACG
Source organism: Treponema sp. (assembly GCA_031265845.1). Lineage (GTDB taxonomy): Bacteria > Spirochaetota > Spirochaetia > Treponematales > Breznakiellaceae > JAIRKH01. The sequence continues at coordinate 20,048 of JAISCC010000103.1, read as the reverse complement.
GTTTCCCTTTCAATCAAAACCGATACCGCTATGACGGGCTTTTACATAGGAATAGGGGATTGGAACAACGGAAATCATTACGACGATTCTAACGACGCCTGGATCGCTCCGGGATGGGAAGAGTCAAAGTCCGTTCCGGCGGATGGACAATTTCATTCGTATACTTGGACGCTGACGGCTAAATCAGCCGCGCCTGCGGGTTCCAATCCGCTTGTGTTTCATTTTGCGATGGACAGCGTAAGCAAATCAAAGGTTGCAATCTCTGTTAAAGACGTGAGTGTTGTTATTGCCAAGCGCATCGAAATGCCTTCCAATTTATCGCTTGCCGAATCATTGACGTGGATCGCAAACAACGCGGTGGAAGGCGGCGTTTACGCCGTTACGTTGACAAAGAACGAGAGCATTGAGCCGAAAACGCTTTCCTATAACGGAAAGAATGTAAGCGTCGCCCTTGACGGCGGCGCATCGGAACGGACGGTTAGTTTGAGTTCGACCGGTCCGCTCTTCACTGTGGGAAACGGCGTCGTCTTGATGCTGGACGGCAATATCGCCTTGCAGGGACTGAACGGCAATACAGATCCTTTGATCCAGGTGAGCAGTGGAGGGACGCTGGTGACGAACGTCGGCTCGAAGATCAGCGGGAATGGCAATGCTTCCGGCGCAGGCGGCGGGGTGTATATCGCAGGCGGCGGCAGGTTTGGCATGAACGGCGGGACTGTCAGCGGCAATTCCGCCTCCCGGGCTGGCGGAGTGTATGTTAACGGCGTCTTTGTCATGAACGGCGGGGTCATTAGCGGCAATTCTGCGTCCGGCTCCCAGGGCGGCGGGGTGTACGTAACCAGTACCGGTACGTTTGCCAAACAGTCAGGCGGGACCATTTACGGATCAAACGCAAGCGACGCGCTGAAAAACACCGCATCCAGCGACAGTTACGGTCAGGCGGTTTATGTGAACAGTTCGCCCGCCAAGATTCGCAACGCCACCGCCGGTAATGGCGTTACGCTGGACAGCGCGAAAGACGGAACGGCGGGCGGCTGGGCAGACGGCGGCGGCGCCCAATACGCCGTACTAACCTACGACGCCAACGGCGCAAGCGGAACTCCGCCGCCATCGCAGACCGTCTCCGCCGGATCGGAAGTGACGGTCGCGGGACAGGGAAGCCTGACGTATTCAGGCAAGACGTTTAACGGCTGGAACGCCATCTCCGCCGGTACGGGAACGCTTTACAGCGCGGGCGCTTCGCTGGCGGTCAACGCGGACATGACCCTTTACGCGCAATGGATATCTAATTCCGCGCTTGCGTGGGAACATGTGTCGGAGTTGCCGAATGATTTATCTATGAACTGGGATATTACCGGTTATGGGTACCACCATGCAAGCGTAATGAATGGGAATATCGTTATTACGTACGTAGACGGGGCGCTTGCTTCAAGTGACGGTGTAAACTGGTCTCGTAATTCTGTTTTGCCGGCGGCGAGCGATGGGTATTATGACGTTGAGCGCAATCAACACATACTGTTCAACAACAAGCTGTATTCAATCGGCGGTTATCATTATACAACAGCAGACGACTATTATGCGGTGGACAGTTTGATAACAGAGTCTTCCAATCTCAGCTCATGGACAGTTACAACCGGCGTAACAGGGCTCACGGACGGCATTGTCAACCATGTCGGGCTTGCGTTCAAGAACGCGATGTGGGTAATCAGCGGAACCACGGAGAGTCTTTTTGACGATTGGCTGGTTACGGATATTGTCTGGAAATCAACAGACGGCGTAAACTGGGTGGAACAGAACGCGACCGGACTCACGCCTCGCGGCGAAGCGGCGGGGGTGGTGTACAACGGCAAAATCTACATAACCGGCGGCTATATGGACGGCGGACAGGACGAATTGAACGATGTCGTCGCCTCATCAGATGGAATAACATGGACAACGCTCACGACCAATCCGGGCTGGCGGGACAGAAACGGGCATACGCTCGTAGCCAATTCTCAGGGGATGTGGCTCATCGGCGGCAACGGCGGGGACAATGCGGAATTCTTTAACGACGTGTGGTTCTCCAGCGACGGCGTAAACTGGACAAACAAGGGCGACGCCCCGTTCGCCCCGCGCGCGGGTCACGCTTCGGTTGTCAAGGACGGGTACCTCTACGTCATGGGCGGCATTACCGGTGATGATTGGGAAACGTCTTTGTATTTAAGCGACGTCTGGCGCGCCTACATCGGCGGAACCGACTTGGACGCAAGCTCCTATTTCATAGAGCCTGCGACCTTGACCATAACAAACAACAATAGCTATCCCCTCAAGTTCCTCTCCATCAACGACAGCGGAAGCAATGAGCTTTCGTCCAATCTGGATGCCGGCGCCAGTTGGCAAAAGCAATTTGATCCCGGAACCTACTCATTCACGGTACATGACACACAAGACAGGGATCAGAGTTTTTCAGTAACCATTGGAACGGCTTCGCAAACAAAGATCATCGGAACAACTGGATGGACAACGCCCCCTGTCGTTATTCCTGAATACACTTTGACGATAAAGAATAACTACGGCCAGGCGATTTCAGGAGTCTTCGTCAGGAAGTCCGGTACGAGTGACTGGGGTTCCAATAAGATAAGCGGTAGCGGTCTCGGCGGGACTATCGCGACAAACGGTTCGTTTTCTCTGACCCTTGAGTCCGGTCAATATGAAATCAACTTGATTTCCCAAAAATCTATAGGAATGAGTAGCGGCGGCGTTACTGGCGGCGCCACTACACACAGACCGGGCCTTCCCGGGAAAATACATGAACAATACACCAAGGTCTACTATTACACGACAAAAAATTTGATTAAAGACGAGAGGGTAGACGCGCCATCCCCAGTGAGCAATTGGTCTACGGTAAACAAGTAGAAAATATGTGCGATGTACGGCCGTTTTTGGGAACATGAGGCTGGACAAAATCAGCAGGAGATTATTGAGGGATGGTTTGACCAACTGATAAGAGCTATAAAACATGCCCGCCAACGGGTTTTCGGGACGCTTGCAACAACGCTCGTAAGGGCGGCGAAGAAAAAAGCCATCCCCGATAATCCGCTGGCTGAGCGGCTGATGAATGGCCGGAAAAGCTGGTCATTCATCAGCCGGAAGAATTCAAGTCCATTTTTGTGAAGAATCGGCGCAAAGTCTGGAATGATGGCCTGCTATTTTTCACGGCTGACAAGATGTCCGCCCTGACAGGCATGCGTTATAATGAGGTCGTCTTGGGGTTGCGGGGTGAATGCGTTTGACGTATTCCTCCGCGCCCTGCGGCGAACGCGATTGCCGGGAAATGAAAATCAAAACGAAACGCCCGCGCCGGACTGAGCGCGGATTTGCGGGAGTTGACGCGGGTGAGGAAGGGGGTAAGAACGCCGCGATTTGACGCTCGTTGCGGGAGGCGCGGCGCATTGAGCGAAACTGTGACGATTAGTCTATCATGTTCTGAGTTCCAGAACAAGTCTATTATTTTTTTGAATATTCATAATTCTTATTTTTCTTCTTTGAATCCCTTAAAAATGTATCCCCTGTCCTCGAAACGTCCGTTTGGGTCGCGTCCGATATGACGAATGGCGCAGTTCGCCGGGTTGCGTTCGTTTTCAAACCATTTCACTTCCTTGTGCAGCCACATCATGATAAACGCCCGCAGGGTGTTTCCGTGCAAAACAATGAACACGTTGGGAACAGGATGTTGGGACTTTTCCGCGTCGCGGACAATCGCGCCGAAAAACTGATGCACCCTTACGCACACGTCATAACGGCTTTCGCCATTGGGTGGTTTGGCATAAAAGCGACCCTTGTATTCGGCGCAAAGTTTGTACTTCCGCGATTCTTCGGGATATTTTTCATCACATTCCTCATCGGTCAGCCCGTCGAACAGTCCAAAATTCTGTTCGGTCAGCAAAATGTGTTCGCGCCGGTCTGTGAATATTCCGGCGGCGCTCCCCATACCTTCGAGCAAGCCGTCGCGGGTTTGCTTTGTCCGGAGATAAGGACTGTACCACAGTCGTATGCCCTGTTCGCCAACCAGTGACGGCGATTGAGCCAGAAATGCGGCGAACTGTCTGCCAGCCTCGGCCGCCTGTTCCTCGCCTTTGCCGGACAGGGGTATGGCATGGTCGGGAATGTGTCTGTACACAGCCAAATCCTCGTTTCCGGCGGAATGGGCATGACGCATTAAAAAGATGTTTTCCAGTCGATTCATTTCCTGCGGAACGTCAATGCCGATATTATATGATTTATACCTGATATGATTTTCCATACTTTTCTTTGTCGTCGTCAAAAAAAGCGTCTTTCAACGATTCGTCGGATTCGTTTGCCACTGTGTCATACCAGCGTTCATGTGCCTTGCATTCCTGCTGAAACATGGCTCTTGCGCCTTCCGAAGTTGTCTGCCAGTTTATTGCGTTGGTGACGGATATGGACATGGCGACTTTTTCGACGTCTTTTGGCTCCCATGTACGTGAAGACCCAGCCCTTGTCTTTCGGTTCGGCAACCAGCGTCTTGACAGCCGGTTGCCGGCATTCGCGGGATGCGTTTTTTTCCCCGTCGGTAATAATCGTTGCCGGATAAGACCTTGCATAAGAGCGGCGTATAGGATATGTCTGCGCCGCAGCGTCACTCCCGCTCCAACACAACCTTAAGCGACACGGGATTGTGATCCGAGTAGCGGAAACCCGCGTCAACGGTATCCACAGACACGAGTTCCGTATTGGGCGAAAGAATATACCCGTCAATCACGTAAAGCTGGGTCGTCTCTGGATCGCCGGAATATGGCTCGTTGAGGAGCCGGCTGCTCGGCGTCTCAGTGTCTGTCACGAAACGCCAGCCCGCAGGCAACATATCGGGCGAGAGGACGCCCGGCACGAAGCGCTCGGTGTTTTTTACTCTGAATACGCGCTCGTCAACATCCGGAAAAGTCTGGTTGAAATCCCCTCCCGCGATGCAGTAATTGCCTTTCGCATACTCGGCTTTCAGGAAATCTATGAGCAGGTTCATCTGAGCCATTCTGCCTTCCCCGCTTGAATACGCCTCAAGGTGGAGGTTCACCAGCACGAGTTCCCCGCCGCCGGCAACCGGCAGCCGCTCAACCAAGAGGCACCGTTTCAGGTTGGCGACGCGCACGGGCCACTTGAACGGCACGGGCAACGCGATGCGGCTCGCTTCCGTTGAAATAAAGGCGTTCATGGTCAGAACGCCGCTTTTCACCGCGCCGATGCATTCGGGAAAAGGGAACGGCACAAAGGCGGTGAGAAAATTAGGCGCAAACGTCGTTGATCCGATCCATTTTTCGGCGAGATAGGCGGCTTCATCAATGTAATACGAACGATGCGAGCGGACATCCACTTCTTGAAGCAGTACGATGTCCGCCGCTGATTGGACGATAAATTCACGGACTCCTTTTATATTCTCTTCGACCCGCGACTTGGGCGAGCGCACCGTTTTTCCGCCATCCATAAAAAAATCCTCGCTTGCGTCCAGCGCCCCGTATCCTATGTTCCACGCGACAATCTTCAGCGGAACGCCTGCCTGCACATAACGGCTTGCGCTCCGCTTCGCGCTCCCTGCAATCTCCACAGCTTCAACCGGCTTGGGACGGTACTCGGTTGCGGTGAGATACGCGATAAGGCTGGCGAAACCGCCGGTTGCGACAAGTATAAGTATGATCACTATCTTTATAATTAAAAACAGACCCTTCATATAGTTCCCCTCTATTGTAATTTTTTCTTCTATAGTATAATCTATTATTTAAAATATCGCAAGTGGAACGCCGTCGGCAGCGCCGTTGGTGATAGTGCGGAATTTCACCCAATTAGCAGGAGACAGCGCCATGGCAAAATACCCGTTTAATGACATCGAACCAAAGTGGCAGAAATACTGGGAAGAACACAAAACCTTCGCGGCAAAAGAAGACCCGTCCTTTCCCAAAGAGAAGCGCCGCTATATACTGGATATGTTTCCCTATCCGTCCGCCCAGGGACTCCACGTAGGGCATCCCGAAGGCTACACCGCAACCGACATTTACTCCCGCTACCTTCGCATGAACGGCTATAATGTGCTTCATCCCATGGGCTTCGACGCATTCGGGCTTCCGGCTGAAAATTACGCCATCAAGACAGGCGCCCATCCGTCGGCGACCACGGCGGCGAACATCAACAGATTCCGCGAGCAAATCAAGAAACTCGGGTTTTCCTACGATTGGGATCGTGAAGTCGATACATCAAGCGTTGAATACTACACGTGGACGCAGTGGATATTTCTCCAGCTTTTTAAGAAGGGGCTTGCGTACGAATCGGAAAGCCCCATCAATTGGTGTCCGTCCTGCAAAACCGGACTGGCAAACGAAGAAGTCAAGGACGGATTCTGCGAGCGTTGCGGCGCCAAAACAACCCGCAAACGCATCCGCCAATGGATACTTAAAATCACCGCCTACGCCGAACGGCTGCTTGAGGACCTGGACGGCCTTGACTGGCCCGAACCGATCAAAATCATGCAGCGCAACTGGATAGGCAGAAGCGAAGGCGCAAACGTTGTCTTTGGCATAGACGGCTTTCCCGATACGCTTGAAATTTATACGACCCGCCCGGACACGCTTTTCGGTGTCACCTATATGGCGCTTGCCCCGGAACATCACTTGGTGGAGAAGATCACGTCGCCGGAGCAAAAAGCCGCAGTCGTCGCCTATATCGACGAAGCCGCCAAGAAAAGCGACCTTGAACGCACCGATCTCGCCAAAACCAAGACCGGCGTCTTTTCCGGCGCATACGCGATAAATCCGGTCAACAACGAAAAGATTCCCATCTGGATAGCCGATTACGTGCTTATCTCGTATGGCGCCGGCGCGATCATGGCGGTTCCCGCGCATGACGAGCGCGACTGGGAGTTCGCTCAAACCTTCAATCTTCCTGTTAGACAGGTGGTTTCCGCGACGCCAGAGGGCGACGACGCCGGCGAAAGCGCCGCCTGCGCCGCCAGCTACGGCTACAACGTCAATTCCGCGCAATTCACGGGATTGCCCACGGACGACGCTATAAAACAAATCGCCGCATGGATAGAAGAACGAGGATTCGGCAAGAAAGCGGTGAACTACAAATTGCGGGACTGGGTGTTCAGCCGGCAGCGATACTGGGGCGAGCCGATACCCGTTGTTCACTGCGAAACCTGTGGCATCGTGCCGTTGCATGAAAGCGATCTGCCGCTTCGCCTGCCGGACGTACAATCGTATGCGCCCACCGGCACAGGCGAATCCCCGCTCGCCAACATCACGGAGTGGGTGAACACGACCTGTCCCGTGTGCGGAGCGCCCGCCCGCCGCGAAACCAACACCATGCCCCAGTGGGCGGGATCCTGCTGGTACTACCTTCGATATTTGGATCCGCGCAACAGCGCCGTTTTTGCGGACAAGGAGAAAATCGCGTATTGGTCGCCGGTTGATCTCTATGTGGGTGGCGTCGAACACGCGGTTCTCCACCTTCTCTACAGCCGGTTCTGGCACAAAGTCCTCTATGATGTAGGACTCGTCAATACCAAAGAGCCATTTCAGCGGCTGATCAATCAAGGCATGATCCTGGGCGAAGACAACCAGAAGATGAGCAAAAGCCGGGGAAACGTCATCAACCCTGACGATATAATCCGCGAATACGGATCTGATTCCATGCGCGTCTACGAAATGTTTATGGGGCCGCTTGAGGTGAGCAAACCGTGGGCGACCGCCGGTTTAATCGGCGTGTCCCGCTTCCTTGAGCGGCTCTGGGCTATAAGTGGAAAAGTCGAAAAGGGCGCGTCCGAAGGCGGCGCGTCTGAAGCTACGGCATCTTCAGACGCTATGGACAAAATTTTCGCGCCGGATTCGCTTCTTCCCCTGCTTCACAAGACTATCAAAAAGGTCTCCAAAGACACCGCCAGCCTGAATTTCAACACCGCGATCAGTCAGATGATGATCTATTCAACCGAGCTTGCCAAACTGCCATCGGTTCCCCGCTCCCTGTGGGAGCCGCTTGTGATCATGGCAAGCGCGTACGCCCCACATCTGGGCGAAGAACTCTGGGAAAAGCTCGGCGCCACGGAATCCGTATCGAAAGCGCGTTGGCCCGGCTGGGACGAAGCGCTGACTCTTGACAATGAGGCGGTCATTGTTGTGCAGGTCAATGGCAAGATGCGGGACAAATTCACCGCTCCTGTGGAGACGCCGAAAGGGGAGCTTGAAAAAATCGCGCTCGCTTCCCCGGCGGTACGAAAATGGCTTGTCGGACCCGTCGTTAAAGTTATCAGCATACCGGGCAAGCTCGTGAATATCGTGGTAAAAAAAGAAGAACAATAGGTTCCAATCGGTAAATCCCAGAAACACATTGAAAATAATTGGTATATAACTAAAGATAAAAAGCATAATCAGCGGTGTCGCCCAAAAAAACAACGATAAGCAACTGTTTCTGCTTTTCTATATCCTGTATTTTTTTCATTTTTCCTCCGCAAATCATGGGAAGACATTGGTTTATTCGCGCCGTCTGGTTTAATGGCAAACCAGACGCATTATAAATGTCCTTGCGGAACGAGCCTCCATTCAAACCAATGCAACGTTTATGATGCCGCGCCGAAGGATTCGCCGAACCTGCGCTTCACGCGTGCCGTGCGGAGGCTCATTTAATTGAGAATAAATCAGCGCTTCCCTAATAATTTTTATACGACACGCCTCGTTCCTGCCGGTATTGATTGCACAGATCGTTTTCGTGTTTTATCTGCGCGTTATACGCGGTACAGTCATTGGGTTTGGTAATGTCCAGCGAGTCAAAGGGAAGTCCCGCCAATTTGTTACGCCTCGCCGCGTTCAATACGGCTCTGGATCAGCGCAAAATGTCCGGGAACGATGGGGGAATACGTCTTTATGAACGGCGATGCAACCAATTTGCGCCAAGTATTCAGGCTGACGCGCCAGAAAATCAAGGCGCTGTTTCGCCTTTTCAATATGTGCGCTTCCCGCGTTGATCGTGTACCGCTGGGCGGGATTCGCGAGGATATACCGCCCTTTGCCGAAATCGGGAGCCGCGTCAAATTAATGGCATCAAGGTGGACGCCTTCGGGTACGCGGCTTATGATCTGCTGTACAATCCAGAGCCAAAAAGCATCATCCCGGCCTTGCCGTAGTCCACGGAGTCCATAGCAACGCCAATTCAGGATACACTTCCTGTTCAAGAAAACCTTTTGATTTCCATGTGGTGTATATTTTAATCGTCTTGCCCACCGGATAGGCTTCACTGAAAGGCTCTTTGTCATCCAACATTTTTACAAAGCTGTCGGTTCTGCCGCCCATATAGTTTGAGATGTTGCCCAATATGCTCATAGGACAATTTTCCAACCGGTGTAAAGAAATCGGCGTAATGCCCGCGTCCTTAATTTTTTGCAGCATGGTTTCAAATTCCGCGAAATCAGCGGAAATTTCATCGTACCCCACAGATTTAATGACATCTTCATTGTAGGTGAGGGCTTCGCCGTATTCTTTGGCAATATCCAAAGCTCGCAATGTCTCGTCAACTTGGGGCATGGCGGCAACAAGTTCTTTGCCGTAGATCGCTTCGGCTTCCACCACCGGCATAATCGGCGCCATATATTTGTATTCATCATTGGTAATCGTAAATCCTACGCTAAATAGGTCCAAACCCGGATCCCGTACCTGCAAAAGTTGATTGATCACATTGTCATCCGAACCGTATCCCACAAATTCCACCACAATACCGGTTTCTTTGGTGAATTGTTCGGTTAAAATCTTCTGCCATGCGGTTAATGGGTCCCAGTAGGTGTTGCCATTTGAGTCTTTTTCTCGTCTCCCAAAATCAGATGAGTTTGATGGGTATAGACTACTAGTTTTTTCTCTCTCACCGCAGTTGATTTCGATTTGTTACATGCCGCAAGCGCCACCAGCGCCGACAAACCAATAATCGTGAGACTCGCTGCCGTGAGTCTATTTTTAAGATTTTTCATGCCATCCTCCAAAAAGTAATTGGTTCCCTAATGCATTAGATTATTAATCTATATCCACTTTTTATTCGCAGTGGGGTTAATACCCCGCCTCTTGGGGCGGTTGGAATTGGCGACGCCAACAAAAAATGGCGTCAGGCTGGTTTGCATAGCAAACCTCCACAGTTAAATAATTTCCTTACAGTCGAACCGAAGGGTCGCAAACCGAAGGTTCGCCGAACCTCGTAAATAATGCGACGCTTGCAAGACGCCCCGCCCTTCAAGGCGGGGAGGTTCATTTTGTCAAGCGAAATTTTTCGATTTCCTCCATTGCGGAACGCAAATTACAGGTTCGGTGGGGTATTTGACCAGATGTTGCAAATAAAGAATACCCACCGCAAGCGGCTGGGTATTGAAGATTTCTCCTTGAAAATATTCGTGTATGCGGGAGAGCTAAACCTGACCCTAATTCTGCGGTGTCTGACACCAAAACACAACATTCTCAGCATTTTTTGCAAGCCGGCGTCTGACGCCAAAGCAATTCGCATGACAATCCCGTATTATAAGTATGAGAAGCTTGCGAACGCTCCGCGACGGAGCGACCTATCACGTCACGTCGAAAATTGACCATGACGACATGAGCCTTCTTGAGCCGCGGTTCAAGGCGCTCTTCCTTTCTTTTGTCAAAAAGGCGAAGCGGAAATTCAATTTCCAATTATGGGATTTCTGTATCATGGGAAACCACATCCATTTCTTGATAAAGCCGAGTGAAAGCGGCAGCTTATCAAAGATAATGCAATGGATAAAGTGCAACTTCGCCAAGTCATGGAACAAGATGAACGGGCGCAAGGGGCATGTGTGGGGAGAACGATTTTATTCACGGATAATCAACGGGATGAAGGACTTTTTGAGGGCGCGGGAGTACATCGCGGAGAATCCGGTGAAGGCTGGTCTTGCGGAGCGGGCGGCGGAGTGGATGTTCGGGAGTTTGTATCACCGGCTGCACCGGATGACCAGTTTATTAGACGATGTCGATGCAGTGTCAGACACTTTTGACGGCGCGGAGCTATGAGTTAAATCCACCGTTTGTGGGGTCAAGTTTAGCCCAAGTGGCGGGGCATTAAACCCTTTTATAAAATAAAAAAATGCTCTTGTCACGGTGAGGCGCTTAACCTGTAAAAGGCGGGTGGCAAAATGAGCGACGCGCGGCAAAGCGGAATGTATCGGCGATCCGGTAGTATAATCCAGCGTTGGAAATGCTCAAAGGCGGCGACAACCAGTCCGCCTTTGAGTCGTTTCATGTTCCTTTCGCGCTTTTCATGACCCTCATGGCATTGAGAACCGCGATAAGAGCCACGCCCACATCGCCGAACACCGCCTCCCACATAGCGGCAATGCCCAAAGCGCCCATGACAAGGATGACGCCTTTGACGGACAGGGCGAATATGATGTTTTGCCAGACGATGTTCCGGGTTTTGCGGGCAATGCGGATTGCGCCCGCAATTTTTGAAGGCTCGTCGGTCATCAACACCACGTCCGCAGCTTCAATCGCCGCATCGGAGCCAACGCCCCCCATAGCGACGCCCACATCACTGCGCGCCAGTACCGGCGCGTCGTTGATACCGTCTCCAACAAAAACCAGCTTGCCGGAACTGGACTTGCTCTGTTCCAGAGCTTCAAGGTATTCCACCTTTTGGTGGGGCAGGAGTTCAGCATACACCGCGTCAAGGTCGATCTGTTTGGCTATGCTCTCGCCAACCGCTTTGCTGTCGCCGGTGAGCATGGCGATTCGCTTCACCCCTATAGATCGCAACTCCTCGACAGCCTGTTTGCTGTCGGCTTTCAGTTCATCGGAAATGACGATGTATCCGGCATATTCGCCGTTCACCGCCAGGTACACCGCTGTTCCCGATTCTTCGACAACGGGAACAGCGATCCGCGCGGCTTCAAAAAGTTTGGCGTTTCCCGCCAGCGCCGTATCTTTTCCGATGCGAACACAGACACCCTTTCCGGCGATTTCCTCGTATGTTCCTATTATTCCGGCGTCAATATCTTTTTCGTAGGCGCTCCTGATTGAAAGGGCTATAGGATGGTTGGAGTGATATTCCGCGTGGGCTGCATAGTAGAGCAGCGTTTCTTCGGTGAAACCGCTCGCAGGGACGATCTTTGTTACGCTGAACACGCCTTTGGTCAAGGTTCCGGTTTTGTCAAACACCACGGTGTCCACATTGGTGAGGGCTTCGAGGTAGTTGCTTCCTTTTATGAGTATGCCGTTCCTTGAAGCGCCGCCAATGCCGCCGAAAAAACTCAAGGGTATGGAAATGACCAGGGCGCAGGGGCAGGAGACCACGAGGAACACCAGCGCCCGGTTGATCCATTCGGCGAAAGACGCATCCGGAATAAAGAGGGGCGGAAAAACCGCCAGCATTGAGGCGGAGAACACCACCGCCGGGGTGTAGTAGCGGGCGAATTTGGTGATGAAATTTTCAGTGATTGATTTCTTGTTCCCCACATTTTGCACAAGGTTGAGGATTTTAGAGACGGTGGATTCCCCAAAAGACTTGCTCACTTCAATAGTGAGCAGTCCGCTTTTGTTGATAGACCCTGAAAAGACGGCGTTGCCCGGCTCCACGTCCCGGGGCAGGGATTCGCCAGAGAGGGCCGATGTGTCCAGGGCGGAAAACCCTTCTGTCACCACGCCGTCCAGGGGTATCTTTTCGCCGGGCTTCACCACAATAAGATCCCCGACGCGCACGGTTTCCGGGGACACTCGCTCAAGACCTGCGGCGGTTTTCAGGTTGGCGTAATCAGGCCTGATGTCCATGAGGGCGGATATGGATTTGCGGGAGCGTCCCACAGCGTAATCCTGAAAGGCTTCCCCCACGCGGTAAAAGATCATCACCGCCGCGCCTTCGGGATATTCGCCGATGGCAAAGGCTCCAATGGTGGCGACGCCCATTAAAAAGTTTTCGTCGAATATCTCGCCTCTGGCGATATTTTTGACCGCCTTGACAAACACTTCACCGCCCACGAGGATATAACTTGCCAGAAAGACGGCAAGCCGCATGAATGGCGCTGGTGAGATAGATGAATAATCAAAGGCCAGCCCCACAGCAAAGAGAACTGCGCCAAGGATGAGGCTCACCCATCGGAACCATTTTTTTACTGGAGCGGGATTCTCTTTAATGTTCGCCGCTGATCCCCTTGAAAGAACAGCCGCGTCGCGCAGTTCAATAGAAGGCTCAAGCCGTTTGATGATTCCGCTGGCGCCGGTTATAATGTCGTCCCATAGCCCGGCGTTTTGCGTTTCAATAGTCAGTTTTTGTACAGAAAAATCGACTACAGCCCGGCTCACCCCGTCCAACGCGGACACATGCTTTTCTATTTTCGCCGCGCATTGAGGGCAGCAAAGATTGTGAAGAACATACTCCCGTCTTAACGCCGCTTTCATATACCTCTCCCGCCGCGCAAACTCGCTGGCGCCACTCTCGCTTCTGGAAGAGTTTTCACGGCGCAATGAGTCCAATAAGGGACTTCCGCTCTATAGATAGTTCTTGTCATATCAAACGCTCCTTACTAAAAATGTAAAACGCACTATGCCATTGCGATAAAATATATAAATATTGAACGATTGACAATCTGTTCAACTGTTTGCGTAAAAAAAACCAACCTTCCTTATTCGCAATGTCTGGTTTAACACCCAGTCGAATTTTTGGTTCGCCGAACCGCAGGTTTGTGTTGCCACGAGGAAGTTTATTCACTGACATGAGCCAAACCCTGGGCGAAAATAGTCCCCACATGCTCGTCCTCCAAAGAATAGTAGACCACCTTCCCTTCGCGGCGATATTTTACAAGCCGCGTCTGCCTGAGGGTTCTAAGCTGGTGGGAAATGGCGGACTTGCTCATGCCTAAAAGAGCCGCGATGTCGCAGACGCACATTTCAGCCCGCAGAAGAGCGCAGAGAATTTTAACCCTGGTGGAATCGCTGAAAACCTTAAACAAATCCGCAATATCCAGCAACACTTCATCATTGGGCATTTTTTCCCTAACCGCAGACACCACTTCCTCATGAATTATATTGCAATCAAGACTTTCAATGTCCAGAACGCTTTTCATCAGCCGCCTCCTTGATAGTTGAACAAATGAACATATATACTATACAAAGACTCGTGATATATGTCAAGAGGTTTTTTCATTTTTTTCACGCTTATCTGAGGATGGCGTCATTGGGCGTAGTCGCAAACAACTCGCGTTGCTCATATTTAGAAAATTTTGGAAAGTTAAAGGAGATTTTGGCTTTTAGGCGGCGTGGCATTTCAGAACTTTCGACTTTTTCTCCATTTTTTATAAAACAGCGGCAGGAAATGATTTTGCCATCATCAATAGCGCCGCGTTTTTCACCACGCTATTTGAACAATTCGCGCTTTTCCTGATACCACAGCGTCAAATCAAGCGCGTCAACCGGAATGCGCTCATGTTCGGCAAACCGCATCATGCGCTGTTCTATGCTGTGATAGGTTTTCGGGGAGAGCGCCGTCGTTTCAATGACACCATTCAACGCAAGCTGCCTGAGGATATGCCGGTCAAGGATGCATATCCGGCTCCCCAGCCCTATGTTGCGGAGAAAATGGGACGCTTCTTTCAAGCCCCACCCGGCGACCGCCTCGGCGAGCGTGTCGCGGGCTTCGGCTTGCTCTCTATCCCGCGCAATGCAGGAAATGCGCTCTCTGGTGTTTGGATAAAACAGGGGACGATTTTTCAGTATATACGAAGCCTTGTTTTTATGAAACCGCACCCCTTCAACCCGCAAGATTTCGGCGGATTCGTCAAACGCCCCGTTTTCAAGAAGCCCCTCGTCATCCAGACGACAGACCGCAGCCCACGCCTTTTGCGCGTTGTTTTGAGGCGTACACATGCAAAAGCACATTTCTTTAAACAGGTCTTTATCGGATCCATCTGAAAAAAGCCTGCGAAATTCCTCCAGCCGTTCATCGATCTGGTCTTTTATATGTAAATAAACGGTGTAGAGCATACTCATAGCGCGGCGTGGCGTCGCTTGCGGCGGCGCGTCATTTTACCGGAGCGGCTATGGATTGCTTTATCACAACCCGCCCGTCGATAAAACACTTTCCCCGCAAGCGGTACGACTTGGATTCGATGCGTTCTATAAGCTGATCAACCGCCGTAGCGCACATAGCCTGTACATTGACTTCGAGGCTTGTAACGCCGACGCCGGTGGTAACCACTTCGCTTTCATTGTCAAAGCCCACAATGGATATGTCTCGGGGAACTTCCATGTTAAGAGATCTGAGGCGGGCGATGACAATGCCCGCGATCTGATCGTTGTTGCAGACATAGGCGGTGTATGTATCGGGTTGAAACTTGATTTCAGTATACACGCCATTGCCATCGCGGTCTTCAATAGCCGCGTCGTAGGGCAGGGCGGCTTCCAGCATGGCTTTGCAGAAACCCATGTACCGATCCAGAATGCTGGTCGTCGCGGAAGTGGAGCCGATGAAGCCTATTCGCGTATGCCCGGCCGCGATAAGCAGTTTGGTAAGGTTATAAGAACCGAGGAAGTTGTTCGACACGACACAGTCGTATCCATCGGTTTCAGAATAAAAGTCAAGAAAGACGCAGTTCTTTATCCGCGAGGTGACGGCGGCGATGTACCCTTCAGTCATCTGTCCCAGTATGATAAGTCCATCAACTCTATTCGCAACCACGAACGGCGGGAAGATGCGGTTCATTTCTTCTTCGGCGCTTGCAATCTCAAGAACGCCCAAGTAGGAAGTCTCTTTTAACTGCGCCAGTAGGGCCCGGTAAAAAATCCAATAAAACGAGCTTTCGCCCAGATACCGCGCGGAAATCACTATGCCGATGAGGTGGCGCCGTCCGGTGCGCATATTGTGGGGCAGGCAGTTGTACACATAGCCCATCTCGGCGGCTTTCTCGGATATCAACTTCCGCAATGTATCGCTCACGCCGTCCTTTCCGCCCAAGGCTTTGCTTACGGTGACGGTACTCACACCTATGTGGCGGGCGATGTCACTCATTCTTACTGCTCTTTTCATGCGCTTCTCATGTTCATGCTACTACAGCCGCCCCGTTTTGTCAACAAGCCGCAATAATCAGATATCACCTGTTTTCAGTCCGCTTTTTTATTTTTCTATTCGCTTGACAACTTGTCTATTGTCTTTTATCATAGTTCTTAATGCGTTAAGTAACAGATAGGTCTGTAGATCGCGCAAACGAGAGCGGCGGGATGGGATATTTTGTCACGAGTGAAAGGAAGCGATATGAAAAGTGCTATGAGGCGTAAAACGATGCGATATTTTATCTGGACATTGCTCGTGGGATTATTGTTCATAAGGTGCGAGCATACAAACGGAAAGAATGGCGACAACGGCATGGACACGGAAAATGAATTCACTCCCGAAGCCATGACAGAACTCGACTCCTTCTCTTACTTTAGAGAAGAAGGTCTCGCTGTGAGGTGGATTTGGGAAACGCTCTTGACGCCTTTAATCAGGGCGTGTCAAGCGAGACCGTATGGGGGAATCCTCGCATTACCCAGAAGATTTTTGACGGTGTAAAAGCCGCAGGATACGACGTTGTGCGCATTCCCATTACATGGATGGGACACATCGGCCGTGCGCCGGACTATCACATTGAGGAGACTTTCTTGCGGCGTGTCGCGGAGGTCGTGGGGTACGCGCATAAGGCCGGACTCAAGATAATCATCAATATCCACCACGATGGGTCTACTGAAAAAAACGGCGGTGAAGTGAAGGAGAATGGCTGGCTTTCCATCGACACAGCCCGCCAGAGCGACGAAGGCATGAAGCGGGTGACCGCGCAATTCGAGCGGGTATGGGCGCAGATCGCCACGTACTTCAAAAACTACGGCGATTATCTCATGTTTGAGGCGTTCAATGAATTGCACGACGGCGACTGGGGATGGAGTGACGAATCCGTTCAAAAACCCCAGTACGAAATACTGAACAATTGGACGCAGGTCTTTATGGACGCCGTACGTAGCGTGGGCGGCAACAATCGAAGCCGGTTCCTCATTATACCCGGCTACAGCGCGATGCCAAAGCATACCATAGCCAACTATTTCAAGGTGCCCAAGGATACGGATAATACGGCGAACAAGCTCATCGTAGCGGTGCACTACTATGACCCTTACGAATTCTGCATCGCGGGAACCCGGCATATCTGAGGTTCCGCAATGGATAAAGCCATAGTGGACGCTGATTTTAAAGCCATCGCCGATAGGTTTGTTACGAGAGAGTTAATGCCGGTCATTATCGGCGAAAGCGGCGCTGTGCGGCATGAAGGCTACGAGCAGACGCGGCTTGAGTATTTTTCCTATGTCTACGGCAAAGCCCATGATTTTGGGCTTGTCCCTCTGTACTGGGACAATGGAGCGTTTGGCTCTGACGGCGAGAATTTCGGACTCTTTAACCGGGTGACGGGAGAACCGCATTCGTCCGAAAGTGAAACGGTCATTGGGACCATGATACGGGCTTGCGGAGAATCTAATTGATAAGGAGAATTGAGATGACAATGAAACAATGGATGTGCGCTGTTTTGGTATGCGGCGCAACGTGTGGCGTCGTTCTGTTGGGCGGTTGCGCCATTAAAGGCGAACGTTCTGGTTTGGGCGCGATAGACAATCCCCGCCTTCAGCAGGCTATGATGAAGCTCCGCCAGGGCGAGACGATTTCCGTAGTGTCCATAGGCGGCTCTATCACAGCGGGTCACCAAGCGGTCCCCCCAGATTCAGCGGGCTGGTCAGGACTTGTCAACCAGTGGTGGCAGGCGAAAGCCAAAGAGACAGGCGGCGCGGTCAATTACCGCAATTCCGGTGTCAGCGGGACCGATTCCGCTTTCGCTTCGATCCGCGTCAAGGATCATGCGCTTGCGTATAATCCCGATGTGGTGTTTGTGGAATTCGCCATGAACGATCAGTGGCTCAATGCGCGGGTGCGGCGACGTTCCTACGAAGGGGTGTTGCGGCAGTTGCTCAATGACTCGGAACGCGCGGTGGTACTCCTTGCGGTGAACGAGAAAGCCAACCCCGACAAGAGCGCCCGCGCCGATCAGGAAAAAATCGGCGATCATTACGGATTGCCCACGCTTGTCTGGGCGGATTGGGTGGAACCTGCGGACTGGGATCGGTACTTTACCGGTAGTGAAACCATCCATCCGAACAACGAAGGACACGCCAACATCGCCGCAGGCGTCATCCGCTACCTTGACGCCCTGTGGAATTCTCTGCCTTCTAAAATTCCTCCTATTGATACGGCTCTTCCCCAAGCCCTTGTATCCGCCGAATTCCAGAATGTACGGCTTATTGGTGGAAACGATACCGATTATCTCGCCTCGGACATCGCGTCTTCCGGTTGGACAGCAAAAAAGGCGATTCTTCCCGATGAATGGAAAAAGAGCGGCGGCGAGGATATTATCGGCTGGACCACGAACGATCCCAACGCGGATCTTGCCATCAAGGTAACGGGCAAATCTGTGGGCGTACTTTTCGTTGAGAGCGATCAGTTCCGCAATGGCGAGGCTTGGATCGAAGAGATTGACGCATGGTGGTCGATCAACAGCTACGTAAGTTACCGCAACGGCTATTACGGATACGCCTACGCGGAAATCGCCGACGACCTTGAAGCGGGAAAAGAGTACACCCTGCATCTTTACGTAGAGCAAGATGACGAGGAAGTGGAAAGGGTGTCAATCGACGTGATAGGCGTTATTTGCACCACTCAATAGGCTTCCGCGCGGAAGCTGGTTTGCCGCAAGACGTTATGGAATAGCCTCTGCGCAACAAGCGCGAACCACAGGTTGAGGGGCGTTAAATCAGGCGTTGCGAATAAAAACGCGATATGAGCGACAGAATGGCTAACGGCGTTAATTTCTGAGAACCTTTGGTTCGTGGGAGTTTGAGCGGAAGAGAAGGCGCGTTTTCGCACCTTCTCTCCGATTTTGGGCGCGAATCGCAACAAACCCAGTTGCTTGACAAAGCCGGGAAGTCGGGTTAAAAACTGGCGGTAAAGAAAAAAGAATGAAAGAAAGGCTTAAAAGAATAGCGAATCCCCCCGCATTAGGCAATATGATTTTGGTAATAATTACATTTTTACTCTTGTCTTCATTTAAGACATGCGGAGCATGGATAACATGATGGATAATTCTAGTATATTATTACTGAGTGGCAAATCATTTAATGATGAAAATCCACTAATTACACATTTATACTGTGCCGATCCAACTGCGATTGAGTATGAAGGGGGGTTGTATGTTTACGGAACAGATGATTATCAATAGTATTTGTATAATAAAAACGGAACAAATACATACGAACGCATTAAATCTCTTATAATGATGTCTAAGACGATATGGCCAACTGGACTTATCAGGGAGCTTTGTTCCGGCTGAAAGAAAGCGTATAAATGGAAGGATGCGCGAGTTAATTCATAAAAAACGCAATGAGAGTGTAATAATGTGTCATATAGTATGCCCAGCAAAATATAGAAGAGTGGCGCTCAGTAAAGAAATCGATGAAAAATTGATAAAAATACGCCGGAGGATGGAAGCGAGATATGAGATAAAATTTTTGGAAATGGGAGCCGAGAAAGATCATGCGCGTTTTCTGGCGCAATCAGCGCCGACATATAGTCCTGCAAGAATAGTTCAGACAATAAAGAGTATAACCGCAAAAAAATGTTCGGATCACATCCAGAAGTGAAGAAAGCGTTGTGGGGAGGGGAATCCTGGACGAGGGGATGTTATGTAGGAACAGTGGGAGGACATGGGGATGGACAAGTGATATCGAGATATGTAAAAAATTAAGGGCGCAATCATGAGGAGTATGAGAAAAAATATGAAAGCAAGCGATTGGAGCTATTTACATAGCTTGCTTTGAGAAACATACCCCGCCCCTTGCACTAAACTTGACCCACAAATTTTACAGCTTGTGCTATAATGCTCCCCATACAAGCCGAAAACTCTGGGAGGGGAATATGGCGCAGGGGAAAAGTTGCGATATGGCGGAAGAATTTGCCGG
>JAISCC010000096.1 GCA_031265845.1 Treponema sp. | reverse complement strand
GAGGCCAACGCGGAGAAGTTGAAGGAGGTGGGAGAGATGAAAGGCGGATATACGCTGGAGAGGTATGTGGAGGAGGCCGGATTGGCCGCCAAATGGCGGAACCAAGGCTTGCAGAAGGGGATCATGCAGGTGGCGCAGGCGATGGTGAAGAAGCGGCTGCCGCTTGAGCTTATACAGGAAAGCACCGGGTTGACTGTGGAGCAGATCAGACGGTTGCAACAGCAGGACGCCTTGTAAGCGCGGGCGCCGCGCCTTCATCGCCATCAGCCTTCGTGAAGGCGATAGTTGTTTTGTTTATAACGTTTTATTCCAGTACAAGGATATATCCGTATAACACACCCATGGCCGATTGTAACTTTATCGCAACTATATAGACTATATAGGCTATGGAGGTTTTATGGATTTGAAAATTTGTATTGGGGAGTATCTTAAAATATGCTCGCGGCGGAGCAATTTGAGCGGCAAGACCGTCAAGGCGTACAGGCTCGACCTTGAGCAGTTCGAGAGAATGACGCAGACACAAACTGTGGAAGGCATTAACAGGAAGGACATTGAAAATTATGTCAGCGAGTTGCAAGCCATGTGCAAACCTGCTTCAATAAAGCGGAAAATAGCGGCGATACGAGTTTTTTTTAGGTTTGTGGAAGACGAATACGGTGTGGAAAACCCTTTCGCGAGGACGCGGTTTAAAATCAGGGAGCCTCTATTGCTTCCCAAAACTATCCCGCTTTATAAGATTGAAACTCTGCTGTCAGTCATTTATGAAAAACTGTTCTCAAATAAGAAAGAAAGCAAACGCTACGGGGAGTTGTTGCGTGATGTCACGGTGCTGGAATTTCTGTTTGCCACCGGTGTCAGGGTGTCAGAACTATGCGAATTGACGGCGCAGAATATAGATTTGGTTGAAGGCGTCATTCAAATCAGGGGAAAAGGCGGCAAAATGCGGATTGTTCATGTATGCAACTCCAATGTCCTGCAGTTGCTGACCGATTATTCCCTGCGGTTTTCCAAACCTATCGCGCAAACAGGTTTTTTTTTATCAACAGAGTCGGCGCCCCTTTATTGCCGGCTTCTGTCCGCGCAATGCTCCGTCGGCGAGCGAAAGAGGCGCACATTGATTTGCACATTACGCCGCACATGTTCCGGCATTCATTTGCCACGCTCCTTTTAGAAGCGGATGTTGACATCAGATATATTCAACAATTTCTAGGACACAGTTCCATCACCACGACGCAAATCTATACACATGTTACATCAGCAAAACAACGGTCTATCCTCTCGGAAAAACACCCCAGAAACAAATTAAACATAAAAACCGAATAACCTGCGGTTGGCTCCCAACCCTGTGTAACAACGGGGTTGCCTGCAGCCAGAAGCAGGGAAGGAAGAGAGTCGCCTCGTCTTAACCCGACGAACCCAATGACAGCGATTTGGAATCAGTGCGCCAATAAAAATAGTGGAAATCCATAGCCAACGGACGCGACGCTTGCCTCGCCTAAAGGCGCGCTCTTTGAGGCGGACGAAAATTGTGTAGAGGCGTTATATCCCGTCGTGAATAAAACTCGCGATTTTCTAAAATACATGCTACCAAATGCAACTGACAGAGTATTTTTGAATGTTCGCGTCAACCGTAACAATATGCATCTTTTCTGAAAGGGCGGTTGCAACGAGCAATCTGTCAAAGGGAGCCTTATGAATGAAAGGAAGGTTCTCCAATTCTAAAATATATTCTTTATCAATGGCGAGCAATTCAAACCCATTATTGTCAATCATATCCAGAAACCCTCGTGTCTTGCCGTCAAAAGCAAGTTTATTCAGGCTGGTTTTTAATGGCGGCTTCCCAAACAGAAGCTATACTGATAAATTTTCGATGCCACGCTTCAACAATCGCCCGCTTTGCGCCTTTCGACAGCAACAAGTCGCCATTGAAAAACCAGATGAGCGCGTGGGTGTCCAGAAGCAAATTCATTTCACCTATACTCTTATACTCTATAAAATCGTCTAATGGAGCGTCAAAATCAATCCGCTTCAACCCCGACGTAATTTTCGGGAATTGGGAGCGTTATCCGCTTGCTGTCTGGAGTAAAAATTGTCCGAATCATACCCACCTCTTCATATAGTAAATAGCGCCACATTCTGAAAAAACAAGTCTTACAGGTTGCTCCGCCCAACAGTCCCGCGTACGCTTCGGGCTTCTCTTTGTCCATGACGCCATCTTACCACAAGTCCGCCGCCTTTTCAACCGCCGCGGGGCTTCGCCGCGCTAGACCGGAGGCTCCGCGAAAGGAGGATTCAGGCAAAATAATTGTGAATTATCCTCTCTTGTCAAATTGTAGGAGGATTTCTTATGAAGAAATTTTTTATCGTCCTTTTAGCCCTCGCCCTCGTCGCGGGCAACCTGTTTGCGGAAGTTACGATAGGCGGAAGTTTTGTGGGGCTCTGGAGGACAAGCGGTTCAAGCGAAGAGGACGCCTCTATTAACTTCAGTTTTGGACCGAATAACGGCGGAATTGCCAACGCTATCCGTCCGCGCGTAAACGTCACTGCGGTTAATGAAGATGGAACATTCGGCGGCTGGGTTCAGTTGCGGCCGGGAAAAGATGGCGTTACCCACAACGGCGATTTCCTTGCCAATGGATGGTGGAAACCGATTGAGCAGGTCAAGTTTACTTACGGCTACCTTTGGGGCGGCTCCGGTCCTATCGGCGTGGCTTTGGCATCCGATGATATATTCGGAATTCCTTTCTCTGGCAGAAACGCAAATTATATTCCGTGGGGATATGAAGTGTTGAATGGCGTTCATATTGAGTTGACGCCAGTCGAAGGGTTGTATGCGGTGGTAAGCATTCCTCTGGATAACACGGGAAATCTTTCTTATAACGGGTGGAATTCCCCCTATTATGCCAGCAATGCGACGGCGGGAGCCATTCTCGCGCACACTATGGGAAGAATCGCCTATACCATTAACGGCGTAGGAACCGCGCGCGTCACCATTGCCGGCGGCACCGGCAACATGTCGGGATTGGACATCCCCACCATGACCGCGTCCACCGATACAACCACCATTGACATCGGCTTCGCGTTGACCGCCGTTGAAAATCTTACCGTTGATTTGGGTTTTGAATATAAACTCGCCGTTGAAAAAATTGACGGACTCTCCGGCAACGGGTATGGCGCGGATGCCGGCGCCACCTACCAAGACCCCATGTCGGTGGGGTTGCGGGTGAATTTTAGTTCCGGCGCGTTTAGCGTCGCAGGCGGCGTCGCGGGCGGCTTCGGCGGTAAAGTCACCCCCGATATCGGCGATGCTTATGACAAGCCTTTCACACTTGGAGTAACGGTTAATCCCGCGTTTGACGCCGGATTTGCCACTATCGGCATTGTCGGAGATATCAACTATGTGGCCGAATCCAAATATAGCGGTATAACCATCACAGAGTCAGCGCTTGATTGGAAGGTTATCCCCTATCTTACGAAGAATGCGGGCGGCGCTTCCTTGAGCCTTGGCTTTGAACTGGGCGTAACCGCTGTTAAAGACAAAGACGATCCCATTACCTGGGCGATTCCCATTGGGTTTGAATACTACTTCTAATTTAGCGCTTGTCAAGAAAATGAGCCTCTCCGCTCTTCTTTAGAGCGAAGAGGCGGACCCGCTGTGAATAAAAAAGTCTCCGTGAAAGCGGAGGCTCGTTCACAGCGGGGTCTTTGCCCCCATCCTAACTATTCGCCCTGTAAGGCGATTAAATCTGGCGGCGCCAACAAAAAATGGCGGCGACCTTTCAGTTGCATAATTCTCTTGCAATGATATGAAAAATTTTTGTTGTCCTTTTATTAGGGAAGCGACGCTCCCCTGATCGCCGTCTGCCTCAATCCTGAATATGCGCTTGATTTTGCGTTATCAGCACGAATCTGTAAGCGCATACCTGCCTGTAGAGAAGGGACGGCACGCTCGGCTTCGGCGGCAACGTTTACATCGCCAAGAATGCAGAATGTCGGCGGCGGACAAATCAAAGCTGGCGTAGCGCTCAAGAAAGAGGCGGAATTCGGCAACGCTACAGACGTAATCTTTGCTATTCCTGTCCAAATTACCTACAGCGTGTTCTAATTCCACTTGCGCCTGGTCATGAGCTGGGGAAAAGCATAAACAAGCAACGCGCCGCCACCCCGCCTTTGAAGGGCGGAGGGTCGACGGAGGCTGTTCCAGTCTGAAACAGCCCTTGTGTTAGGCGAGTTAGAAAATTTAGAAAGAATAGGTCAACTGAAGCGGGATGTAGAACACGGAATCTTTTTTGCTGCCGGACGGTTGCATATTAAGCCCCACGCCGCCTTGGAAGGTGACTCCGCCAAAGCCTTTCTTCAAGTAGAGAGAGAAGCCGAGGTGGTTGTTGTCGTCTTGCGCGAAATTGGCTCCCCACGCGAAGCCCAAGCCGATAGTGGCGAAGTCAAGCGACACTTCGGGGTTTAAATAGGTTTCGACCACAAACCCTTCGTTCCCCTTAGCCTTGTCGCCGTCGCCGCCCAGCTTCAGGAGGGCGTTTAGCTGGATATGGAACAGACTGACGGGCTTGATATCCGCGCCGAGTCCAATGGAGATGGAGTTTTTCCCCTCCAGATCCACATCGTCGACGATGCCATCGAGCCTGTAGGCGAAGCCTACGTCCAGTCCGAGTATGTCAACGGCGGTCAATTTGAACGCGAGAGCGACCGATCTGTCCCACACCCCAGCCTTGGAGCCAAAGTAGCCGACGCGGATAAGTCCAATGTTTTCGATGTCATATCCTACGCCGAATTGGACGCCTTTATAAAGGTCTGCAAGATCGTCAGGGTTGCCAGGCCTGTTATAACGGGTGTTAAACAGTTGGGTACGAAGCGCCAAGCCGATGGAAAGCCCCGACACGGGGGTGAACTCGACGACAGCACCGGGATGATAACTTATGTCATTCTCACCCTTCCCACTATTCCACACTGAGTTTGTGTCGGCGGTGTTGAAGCGGGGGAATATCTGATCTTCACCAGTCGCGGCGGCACCTGCGTAGCCGTTGAAACCTTCAAGCCCGAAGCCGCCGCGCAGAACGTCCCAATACCTATACCCCACGTCAAACTTGAGAAAGGAAAGCGGGGCGATCCACACATACGTGTTGTCGCCTGAAATGCCGCCGTCTTCGGTGTGAAGCGTGATGACGACGCCGGCGGTGTCCCCGCTCCCTTCAAATGACAGTCCAAAACGCGGATTCGCGCCCCAGTTCACGCCGGTGCTCGCCGTAGCCTTGGAGTCGCCGTCCGCAGGTGTAAACAACTCAAGCGGGATGAAATCGGCTCGTCCCCAGCCACCGACTTTAATCTCCGCAAACAGATTGCCCGCGACGAGGGCGAGGGCTAAAAGGGCGATAAAAAATTTCTTCATAAGAAATCCTCCTACAATTTGACAAGAGAGGATAATTCACAATTATCCTGTATCTCTTTATCTTTTGATAAAGAATATATCACATACTTTTATTTTGTCAAGCAGAAAAATATATCTTTTCAAAATTTTTTGTCTTTTTCGCATGGACTCAACCTCTGTTAGGAGCGGTTTTCCGCAACGATTGAAAAATGGGTTATAATGATACACCACCGACTCGTTGACGAATGATTACGCTTGTTGGGCAGGGCGCGGAGGTGTCGCGAGTTCAAAAGGCGGCGGTTGGGAGAGAGGATTGGAATTCGGGGAATGGCGGAATCTCGCCGGTACAACCCGCGTTTTCCCTCGCGCATGGCGCAGGCGATTCTCAGACGAGCCACAGAGTACAGACCGCGTGTATACCGCGTACACATCGCCCATACACCGCTTACAGCCAACCCGGAAGATCATCGCTATGTTGTTACGCTTCGCCCGCACATCCTGCGCTTCTCACTACGTACGCCGTTCGGTTTCCTTATATAAGTATACAAGCCCAATCGCTACCCGCCCGCGAGGGCTTTGCGGCGCTCTTGGCAAAGCATAGAGCGCCGCTTGCAAGCGTTGCAAAATAATTGTGAATTATCCTCTCTTGTCAAATTGTAGGAGGATTTCTTTATGAAGAAATTTTTTATCGCCCTTTTAACGCTCGCCCTCGTCGCGGGCAATGTGTTTGCGGAGTTTTCTGTAGGCGCTTGGGGACGCGCGACGTTTGTGCCATTCAGAACGGGTATTGATGGCAACGACGACAGTAAAAACGGGTCAAGCGCCGCGACCGAAGTCGGCTGGGGGAACGTTCCGAACTTCGCCGTCCAATTCTCGCTTAGCGGCGAGAAGATCGGATTTATCTCCAATTTTGATTTTGCTGTACCCGGACGTGACGGCAACTTGTATACGTGGTGGAAGCCAAGCGACATATTTAAACTTGACATCGGCTGGGTGCGCTGGGATGTGTTGCGCGGTATAAGCGTTCTTGAATCTTTCCAAAATGGCAAATACACGGGTACTGCTGGCATTCACGAAGATTTCATTTTCCACCGCTTCGCAACGGCGGATTGGTGGAGCACAAATCCGGGCGCAATACTTGAAATCACGCCCATTCCGAACCTCTATATCGGCGCGGCCATTAACACCGGACCGTATGGCACCAGTTTTGACGACAACCTCAGCGACGTTTACAAGAACAGCCAGTATGCGGCTGGGTACAACATCGACGGCATCGGGCTTATCCGCGTTGGGTACTTCGGTATAAACAGCCAGGGCATTGGCAACCAGCTTATTCAGGGCGCGTTTAAAGTTACCGCGATTGAGGGGTTGACGATTGACGTGGGCGTTGGCTATGGGCTCGAAGACAATCGTGACAACCTAAACAATCTCACCGTTGGACTCGCGGCCGCCTTCAAAACCGACCTGTTCGGCATAAACGGAGCTGTCGGCGCTTACCTCGGTGGAGACGGAGACGCTGGCGGACAATACCCCAAAATAGAACTCGCCTTGAATCCGTATGTCTCGCTTGCGTTTGCGACCATCGGACTTGGAGCTGACTTCGGACTTGAGTTGGGAAAGGATGATTCCAGCCATATCGGGTTCGACCTTTACATTCAGAAAGGATTCGGCGGCGGTCAGATCAAAGCCGGTGTAACGGCGGCTATTCAGCCGGGCAGCCCCGATCCTGCAAAACAGAATGTTGTCATCGCCATCCCTATCGAACTCACGTATAGTGTCTGGTAATCTCCATTTATTCTAATATTCTAAAATAAACCGCCTCGCCCTTCAAAGGCGGGGTGGGACATTCGCGTATTCCAATAAAAAAACCTCCGTGAAAGCGGAGGCTTTTTTACAGCGGGTCTATCTTCCGGGACACTTAAAAAGCGTCGTCCAAACCGGCCAGAAATCGCTTGGTTTGCATGGACATCGCCGCCTTTACGGACTCCTCCTAATAATCATCTAATCGGCGTACATGAAACGCCCGTCAATTCTTGCCCAAAT
Source organism: Treponema sp. (assembly GCA_031265845.1). Classification (GTDB taxonomy): domain Bacteria; phylum Spirochaetota; class Spirochaetia; order Treponematales; family Breznakiellaceae; genus JAIRKH01. The sequence goes on along the minus strand of JAISCC010000096.1, from coordinate 427 downwards.
ATGGCTATCATTGAACCGCGTGTATTAACAGGATTTCGGGATTTTCCGCCCGCCGCTGATATTGGGCGGAGGGGGCGCATTAAGAAAAGGAACCATCCAAATATGACGCTCGCCTCCGCGTCCCCACCAGTATCCGCGACCGTTGCGGGTAAAAAACAGGATGCCGTTATCTTGCGCTTTTAGAGTCAGCCGTCCGCTCCAACCGCCGGATCTGTTCCGCCGTCAAGCCGGTGATCTCTTCTATAAGCTCAAGCGGCAACCGCTTGCCTAACATCTTTTTCGCCATCTGCAAGACTCCTTTCTCCAAGCCCTTCTGCAAGCCTTGGTTCCGCCATTTGGCGGCCAATCCGGCCTCCTCCACATACCTCTCCAGCGTATATCCGCCTTTCATCTCTCCCACCTCCTTCAACTTCTCCGCGTTGGCCTC
>JAISCC010000067.1 GCA_031265845.1 Treponema sp. | reverse complement strand
CGCCGCCGTCCGCGCCTTCAAGCCTATGCCCGCCGGAATGCGGAACGCCCTGACGCCGGACGACGGCGAGGAATTTGCGGCGCGCAAGAGCCTGTCGCAAGCCCTCGCGCCGGACGTCTATGTCACCCGTCCGTACGCTCATGGGAGAGGGGTCTTAACGAACATGCCAATGGGCTGACAAGACGGCGTCCGCCTAAGAAAACACCCTTTGACGCCCTTGCCCAAAAACAACTGGGCAATATCGTTGATAAAATCAATAATCGGCCTCGAAGGGTTTAGTCCGCCTGACTCCTTGCGAAGTTTTCTCGCCATGAAATTCACACTTCAAAAAAAATTCCGCGATTTCTGGCGAGCCGCGCTCCTATTCGCGGCCCGCCTGTCAGACGGGCGCCGCATTTTGTTTTAAGACGGCTGGCTGCAAGCCAATCTTTAATTCGAGCTTCAAATCACCCATTCCCTTCTAGCCCGAAACAGTCTTCCAGGCAAACTTGTTTGCACGGAATCTAGGTCCGTCTGTCCAAAGCGCCATGTCTTCCCAATAATTCAAATCATCATAGTGTCTTTAATCCACAATGTCGCTGGACTGAAAGAGCGCAAACAGCCGGAACAATAAATGTCAAGAAAAAGTGTGATGTTGAACAAAAAATCGCATGTGTCCGCTGTTTGTGGCGCCCGTGGACTTTGCGGTTTTTGCCAAAAATTTATGCGGAGCGCCCTATACGCCGATAATTAAAATATGAATTATATCAAGTCTTCACTACATTCATCTTTTTTAAATTTTCTCAAGGGCTATACCACAAAGCGCGCAAAGCGGCTTATAATTATAAGCGCTATACTGGCTGCTTTTGTTTCCGGTTCATGCGGGTCAACGCCTGCTGCAAATCCGTCTCCTGACCCGGAGCAGGAGGAGACAAAGCGGGATGCTGGCGCGCCGCAATCCACAGGCGATGTCTGGGTTGCATTGCGGAGCGGAAACAGTGAGCGGGCGAAAGCCTACTTTACCGGAGAGGTCGACGTTCACGCAGTCAATCCCGAAAACGGGATGACGCCGCTCCACTACGCCGCGAGCAACAACGATCATCAACTGGCCGCGTACTTTATTTTTATGGGCGCGGATGTTGACGCGCTGGATAGCCAGGGGCGTACGCCGCTTGCGATAAATGTGTCAAATTCCGGCGAGCAGGACAAGCAGGCGCGGACAACCCATGCGCTTATTGAGGGCAAGTCCAAAATCTTCACGCCGATGCCCGGAAACACCACGCCTGGCGCGGTCGCGCTGACCAAGCCAAACGTCTTGAACGCGATGGTGGAGACGACTTCCATTATATCCACCGAGAATGCGGAAGGAAAGACCCTGATCGATCTTGCGCTGGATCGACCCGACTCAAAAATCCACATGGAAGCTGCGGAAATACTTATCAGGGCCGGAGCCTATTCATCGGCGCCGCTTTTTTCTTATTTAGCGCCTGCGGTGCGAAGCTTGAATTTCAACCTGCGCATTGGAGACGGCATTACGCCCCTGCACTATGCGGCGCGTCAGGAATATACGGGACTTATTGAGTATCTGCTTGAGCGGGACGTGGATGTCAATGTGAAAACAGCCGCAGGCTCAACGCCTTTGCATGAAGCCGCCATGACCGGAAACATCACAAATATGGAAATGCTCATTGCCAAAGGCGCGGATGTGAACGCCCAGGACGCGAAAGGCAATTCGGTGATGCATATCGCCATACCCACTGGATCGCATCAAGAGGCTTTGAGCCTTCTGCTTAAAAGCAACGCAAATCCCAACCTCCGCGATGAACACGGCGATTCCCCGCTCCACATCCTTATCACCCTGAACCGGGACGGCGTAATGGTCAAAACCCTGCTTGAAGGCGGCGCGAATGCGTCTGTCCGCAACATTGATGGAAAAACGCCGCTCTATCTTGCGGTTGAAGAGAACAAGCCGGATTATATTCCCCTGCTTCTTTCCTATAATGCGGATATTTTTGCGGCGGATAACAAGGGCTTGACGCCTTTTGAAAAGGTTCTCACTGAAAACACCGCTCTGTTGCCTTTGTTCATCACACCGGAAACCGTTCTGCATAGCGACGGCGCGGGCAACACCATTTTGCATATCGCCGTCGCCCACCGCTCCAAAGTTGATATTGTCAACGTCATACTTGACAATGGAGCGCAGGTTGACGCCCGCAATAAAGAGGGGGATACGAGCCTCAATATAGCGGTCAGACAGAACGATGAGCCTGTCGGCGCGCTCCTTCTTTCCAAAAACGCCGACATATTTGCGGCTAACTCCAAGGGGGAAAGTCCGCTTTACTCGGCTTTCTTCCCACCGGACAAGAAGCTCCGGCAATGGATGCTCACCTCGCAGACGCTTGCCGCGCGGGATGGGCTTGACAACACCGCGTTGCATTACGCGGCCCAGTGGAAACTCGACGGGTACATTCCGCTCATGGCGACGCTCGGATCCGACGTTGAGGCGCGGAACGCCACCGGAGAGACGCCTCTGTTTACGGCGGTCAGATACGACGCGCCTTCGACCATACGCGCCCTTACGACTACAGCCGGCGCTTCCATTAACGCGCGGGACAAGCTCGGCAATACGGCGCTTCATGCGGCGGTACGCTGGGATGCGTCCAATGCGGGAGCCAGCCTCATTGCGTTGGGAATTGACGTGAACGCCCATGCGCTGAACGGGAAAACAGCCCTGCACGATGCGGTGCGTACCGGCAAAATGGAGATGGAACTGCTTCTCACCAAAAACGGCGCGGACATTAACGCGCGCGATGCGGAAGGCAACACCCCGCTTATGGAAGCCATTGCGGGCGGTTTCTCGCCTCCCGCAAAGCGTCTTGCGGCATTGGGCGCGGATGTGAGCGCCAGAAATGCGGCGGGCGATACGCCGCTTCACCTTGCCGTCAAGATGAACAACGCTGATTTAGCGGCGACTCTTTTGCAGTCAGGCGCCTCTATCCACGCGCGGAATTCCCACGGGCAAACGCCATTCCGCATCGCCCTTGTCACCTCATCAGCTATGGTCAGTCTGATTCTGGCGAACAACCGCGTGATTCTCGCCGATGACGATGGGCTGTCGCCCCTGCATATCGCCATCCGTGACAAGGCGCCGCTTCTCATGATCCAGGCGATCATTGATCAAAAGGCGCGACTCACCGCCGTTGATTCTGCCGGCAGGATCCCTCTGCGGCTTGCGGCGGACGCGGACAACTGGGCGCTTGCAAAACTTCTAACCGAAGCCGGCTCCGATGTGTTCTCCGAAGCGGGAGATGGCAAGAGTCCCGCGACTATCGCCCTTGCCAAAGGCAAAGAGGCGGTGGACGCGCTTTTTTCGGGTGGCGCCATCTCTATGAAGGATAGATCCGGCAATACGATTCTGCACTATGCGGCTCAATCCGGAACGCTTGAAGAAATCGACCAGCTTATCGGTCTTGGCGCGGACAAATACGCCCAAAATATATCCGGTGAGACGCCCGCCGAGTCTGCGATACGCTGGAAACGGCCGGACATAGCCGCCGCGTTGCAATAGCGGACTGTCGCGGACGGATATATCCGGCGGAAGTATCCGTAGCAGTCCTCCTCATAGCCACAAGGAGTTCCAACGCGCCGGATGGGTTTCAGCTTGTGGCTTTAGCTTGAGAACAGGCGCATTGCGGGTTCACTGTTTTGAGTTTTTGCGCAGTATATACGGGTTGTTTGCGTTAAAAATAAAAAAAAGTGTTGACAGAAACCGGCATAGTATATATACTCATTTCAAAACGTTATATTTTATAGAAGGAGCGCTACATAAAACATGAAGAAGCCGGATGATGTGATGTATTCGATTAACTGCGCCATAAGCGTTATGCGAGATGTCTATATCGATGATTCCCCCCCCCCCCCCCAGACTGTCTTGCTCTAAGTTCTCATACTACAAAGGCTTATAATCGTTCTCTATACAAAAAATACAAAAATGCGCACAAAACCGGCATAGCATGTCCGTCGCCGCGTAACGTCGCTATCTCATCGGATAAAGACGTTATTCTGCCGGATAAGCGTCTAAAACTGCCGGATAAGACTCTAAAGCTATCGGATAAGACTCTAAAACTGTCGGATAAGACCGCCGTCCCGAAGAGAGTCGGTGGCGTACGCCTATTAAAAGAGGAGGTTTTTATGGGATATATACCTGCCAAAGAAGCGGAATTTGTGGAATGGAGCGGAAATCTCATCGCCGTGTCCCTGTCCCACAAAACGGAATTGAGCTTGCCGGAGGCCAAGCTCAATGAGATTCAAGCCCTGCACGTTGAGGTGAAGGCGCTCCATGAATTGTGCCAGACAGCGTCCTATACCAAAGTGGACATGCAGGCGAAAAAGGAAAAGAAGACGCGGCTCATTCAGCTTGAGGAGGTGTTCGTGCGGAACAACCTGCAAAACAACGACGCGATGACGGACGAGTTGCGGCGGGCGTTGAGAATCCCAATCCACGATGTCACGCCCACGCCAGCGCCCAAGCCGGAAGATGTGCCGGAAGTGGACGTTTCGACGCCGCTGCCGAGGACGCTGCGCTTGAAGTTCCGGCGGGCGGGCGCGAAGCGGAGCGGGAAACCGGAAGGGATTCACGGGCTCGAATGCCTGTGGGGGATTATGGACGCGCCGCCGGCGAAAGTGAAGGACTTTCCCCATTCGGCGTTCGCCACGAAAAGTCCACTGGAACTGGCGTTTGAGGAGGAGGATCGGGGGAAGAAGGTGTATTTTGCGGCGAGGTGGGAGAACGGGACGGTGAAGAAGGGCCCTGACAGCGACATTTTCAGCGCGATCATCCCCTGACGCGCCGTGTGTGGAGCCGCGAGGCGGTTCCGCGCAATAATGGGAAACTTGCCCGTATGGGCGGTTAATATAAAAAAGAGGATCCCCCAAAACCGGTTCGCTTCTTGCTGGAATACGCCGGCTTTAGGGGTGCGCTAAACGTATTGTCATTATATGTGAATACATAGCGGATTTCAATACATTTAGCCCTCTTGTGTTAGGAGGACAGTTATGAAAAAGAAACTGTTTATGATGGGAATGCTGGCAATGGTACTGGCATTTGGTCTGGTTTTGGCGGGGTGCGATGATTTAGCTACAGCATTAACCACACAGGATGAAAATGGAAACCGTCCGTTGGATTACATGAAGACGTATGCTTTCTACAATTCTTCTTCCTATACGGTTCATTTGTGGGATGATACTGGCGATTACTATCTTTCTGCTGGCGATTCTTGTACAGGAAACTTCAATGCTGAAATTTCTATCAACGAGGTATATTATACGCCGTCAAACACAGTAAATGTAACGAAAACTGGCAGCACTTCGTTTACTTTTACGAATAAGTGAAGGGTGAGGAGACACAAAAAGATACTTAACGTGAGTTGCTCACGTTAAGTATTAAATGGTTTTATCCGCTTGCGCGGTGAAACATAGCGTTATGCGCCGTGAAACTTTGTTGCCAACAAAGTAAAGGAGCAAAAAATGGCAAAGAAAAAGATGTTTTGGGCAATGTTGGCGCTGGTATCAGCCTCTATAGAGGCTCAACAGAATATGCAGGCTCTTTCGTTCGGGCATTGTTCAGAACTGTATTATATGGATCCTTCTGGGATAACGACTATTACGCCAAGTATATTTCAAGACGCAATGTGGGTATATAGACCTGACGGTGGAGGGATGTTGAAGGTGACATTTAATAATGGTTCAAATAATATGATTTCAAAGATTGTGTCTTTCTATTTTCATGACACCGAAGTAGATGGTTTATTGATAACGTCTCGCAGGGTATATTATGATGTTTATGAAAGCAGTACGCGGGAGTCAAAGAGAATTAGCAGAAGATATTATGCGGAGATACTATCAGATGGCGCCAATGCGATTTTTACCATTTATGAAAAAGAAGATGGAAATATGATTTTTGAAATAAAGGCGCATCCATAAAAATTAAGTGGGAGAACGGAACGGTGAAGAAGGGGTCTGACAGCGACATTTTCAGCGCGATTATCCCCTGACACGCCACGGGCGGAGCCGCGAGAGGCGGTTCCGCATAACAATGGGAAACTTGCCCGTATGGGCGGTTGAACCGCGTTGCGGTTGATATAATAAAAAAGAGGAACCCCAAAACCGGTTTGCTTCTTGCCGGAATACGTCGGCTTTGGGGTGCGCTAAACGCATTGTCATTATATGCGACTATATGGCGGATTTCAATGCGTTTAGTCTTCTTGTTTTAGGAGGGCAGTTATGAAAAAGAACCTTTTATGAGGAGAATGCTTGGCGTTGCGCTGGCATTCGGACTTATGGTTATAGAGCGTGATATGCGAAATGGCGTTCTAAAATTATTGTTAATAATTTGCCATAAGCATAAAAAATGCTCCGCAATGAGGGTAAACTACGAAAGAAGGTTTGTATGAACAAAAAAACAGTTGGCATTGCTTTGGCGCTTTTAGCGCTTCTTGCGGTTGGGACCACTTTTGCGCTTACTGAGGAGGAGTATAACTTCGCCTACAAGCAGGGGTATATACAGGGTTATACATCTGCAAATGGGGCGACCAACTCATTCAAGAGTAAGATCAGTAATGACTTTACTAGAAAACAGCCGGAAGAAACCAAGTCCGCTTATAAAGCCGGATTCTCCCAGGGCTGGGAAGACCGAAAAACCGGCAAAGAAAATCGATTTTTGTATTAACCTATTGTTTTAAAGATACTGGATATGCCAAAGTTGGTAGGATTGATTGAAAGATAGCATTGCAGCGGGCTTTAACGATAAGTTAAGCCCGCCATCTATCTATGCCACTGCGATCCTGTAGCATATTTTTTTAGTACATTTGTTTGATAACAAATAATCGCAGGAGTTTTCTTAAAAAAACAAGTCTCCGAGCCGCCCCATCAAGGGCGGCTTTTTTCTATACGCTCTTAAGAGAACGCAGAGGGGCGCCTGGCACCATAGTCTGGCAACCGCATACGCACGGATTGGAGCTTGACCCCAATAACTCGACGGCGCGAGACAATCTTGAGCGGTTTAAGCGTACAACAGCGCGGCCATCCAACACGGTGCCAGACACCAAAACATTTTCAGCATTTTTGGCAAGCCGGTGTCTGACACCAATCCAATGAAAAAGAAGCCGCGGAACGGCTTGTTATCGTTCTGCGGCGGAAAGGAGGAACTCTATTTTACCGAACCTAGAACACCCGCGACAAAGCGCCGTTGCTGGGTGAAGAATATAATCACGGTGGGCAAGGTGCAGATACTCACCGCAAGCATCAGAATACCGTAGTCCGTGGTATAGCCCGATGTCAGCGAAGTGATCAGCAGGGGCATAGTCTTGCTGTCCTGACTTTGCATGATGATGAGAGGCCACAGATAGCTGTTCCAGTTATTCATAAACGCCACAATAGCGGCGGCCGCGAAAGTCGGCGACAT
>JAISCC010000009.1 GCA_031265845.1 Treponema sp. | reverse complement strand
TCAAAAATTTTATTACCAACACGCCAGCCCCTCCTTCTTCTTTTTAAATAATTTTTAATTCTATTTGGGGGGGGGGGGGCCAATCTAGCAGACTTCGCGGGGATGCCTGCTATATAAGGAAATATAGCGCTGGACGCAAAGAAAAATCCCCGCCAAAGCCGCAGAGCGCGGATCGCAAAAACGCTCAGCGTGGAATAGTCGCTATGGTTATAAAGCCCGATTTTCTGCCACAGCATGTCGAAAAATCTCCTTTGCGCTGTATTCACAAGTATTACTCTTTATTATAGCGCATATTTTAAAAATAACAAGAGGCTTCCGATTCTTTGACAAGAAATTTTAATGCAACGCAAGATTCGGCGCAAAAAGGACGAAGCGCCGGACTTGGGCGGAATTGGATTATTTTGGATTATTGCCGTACATCGCCGCTTTTTTACATAGCTTCTTCAAAGACCCTCGGAACCCGCTTGTTGATGTTGCAGGTGATTTCATAGGGGATGGTGTGCAGGATTTCCGCCATGTCTGCGGCGGTGAATGCGGGTTTCGCTCCGAAAATGGTGACTTTTTCAAATTTTTCACACGCCGCGCCGTCTTTTCCCAGATCAACCAAACATTGATCCATACATATTCTTCCGACAACCGGACGCTGTTTGCCTTTGACAAGTACGGAGTAATTATTTGAAAGGAGGCGGTTCAAGCCGTCTCCATATCCGATTGGGATGGTGGCTATGGTTGTGTCGCATGGGGCTGTCCATGTCCTGCCGTAAGAAACGCTCTCCCCCTTCCTCACCTGTTTGATGTACACGATGTGGGAAACCAGTTCCATGACAGGCTCAAGCGGCAACAGCCCCGCAAGCGCGGGATCCGGCGCATAGCCGTACAGCATGACGCCGGGACGCGCCATGTCGAACCACGCCCGCTCGTGAAGCAGAACGCCGCCCGAAGCGGCGGCATGTACGACGCCGGGATCAACGCCAGCCTTTTTTATGGCGTCAACGGCACAGACAAACCTGCGGATTTGTTCATGGGTGTACTGTATGTTTTCGGGCTTTAGCGAATCCGAGACGGCTAAATGCGTTGCGACGCCCTCAAGCCGCACATGGGGAAGCGACGCGATAAAACGGGCGAGTTTCGCCGCTTCTTCCGGCGGGCAACCGATTCGCCCCATGCCCGTGTCCACCTTGAGGTGAACGGCGATGCCGCCAGCGGCGTTCAGCGCCGCCGCCACCCGCTCCAGACCGGCGGCTAATTCTCTATCTCCAACAAGCGGCGCAAGCTCATACGAGACCACCGCCTCATATTCATCGGGCATGGGAAACGACAAGAGGAGAATGGGCGCGTCAATGCCAGCGGCGCGCAATTCCGCGCCTTCGTCTACAGTCGCCACGGCAAGACGCTGTACGCCCGCCTCAAGGCACGCCTTTGCGACCGGCGCCGCGCCATGTCCGTAGGCGTCCGCCTTTACCGGCGCACAGATAAGCCGCCCCTTCCCTACCCTCTCCCGTATCACCCGTATGTTTCGCTTGAGATTGTCTATGCGGATGATGGCTTGCGTCGCTCTCATGTCCGCTATTTATCGGGTTCTTCTTTCTTCCAGCGACTTGCAGTCAATGCACATCAGCGCGTAGGGAATCGCTTCAAGCCTGTCCTGCGGGATGCGTTTGCCGCACCGCATGCACAACCCGTATTTGCCCTGCTGGATGCGGGTCAAAGCCGAATCGATCAGTTTAAGCCGCTTCATGTCCTGAGCGCCAAGCGCTTCAAGCATCTTGCGATCAATATCATCGGACGCGCTGTCTACAAGGTCTTTTGGGTCAAGTCCTTCCATAATTTGTTTAAAATCAGCGTTGCCGGCGGCAAGATTCGATACAAGTTCCTTTTTAATATCCAGCAGTTTTTCCCGCATTCGTTCAATAAATTCTTGATCCATAAGAACCTCCGTTAAACATATAGAATTCTATGCAGATGTTCACATGAGCGTTTTTTTTCAAAGCCCGGGTTAGGTTTGAAAAAGCCTCATTATATAATCGGCAGATGGCGGCGTTTATGGACTTGAAAAATAACAGGAATGGACTTTTTTCAAAACCCTTGTTTTGAAAACCCCTCTGAATTTATGAAACGCGGACTTCCTCCAGCTTTCTTTTGACGGACAACGGCATCTGCGGCGTCGCGGACGCTGGCTTTTATTTTATATTTATGGTATACTTTCTCTGATTATGACTTCATCTTTTTTTACGGACATGCTTAACCCTCATTACGATCTTACCGCCAACCTGGACATACGGCAAAACGGGAACATACTCATCATAAGCGATTTTCACATGGGCGCGGGAGCGCGGGACGATCTCGTTTACAATGGAACATTCCTCGCGGATATCCTTGAGGAGTACTATTTCAAAAAAGGCTGGACGCTGGCGCTGAACGGAGACATTGAAGAATTGCAACGGTATTCTCTCGCGGACATCCGCGAGCAATGGCCAAATCTGTATCATGTGTTCAACCTTTTTCATGACGAGAACCGTCTTTACAAAACACTTGGAAACCATGACGAAAGCCTCCTCTTTGAAAAAGATTATCCCTACCCCCTTTACAACGCGATAAAAGTCAATACGGGTTTCATACCTATATATATATTTCATGGACATCAGTCCTCAAGAATGTACGCCAATTACAACAATCTTCTTGAGTTGAGCATACGTTACCTGCTCAAGCCGCTGGGCATCCGCAACGTATCCGGACGAAGCCCGCGCCGGAGGTTTTATGTGGAACGAGAGGCGTACAATTTTTCTCTGAAGAGCAACTGCATTTCAATTATAGGACATACGCACCGCGTGCTTTTTGAATCGCTGGGCAGGTTTGAGTACATCAAGTACGAGATTGAAAGGCTGTGCAGGGATTACCCCTCGGCAACCGGACCAGAGCGGGAACGCATCGCGTCTGAAATCGCACATCTGCGGGTTGAGTTGGGCAAGCTGAAGCGGGCGGAAAAACGCCACATCCTGAGGGACAGTCTCTATGGCGATGAAGCGCCGGTACCCTGCGTGTTTAATTCAGGCTGCGCGATAGGGAAGCATGGAATTTACGCCATAGAGCTGGATAGCGAAAATATCACGCTGGTGTATTGGTTTATTGAAGGAAAACAGATGAAATTTATAAACCGCGGCTGGTATAAAGTTGAGGCGTTTAACGATACGCAGTACCGGCGTTCCGTATTGAACAGCGACCGGCTTGATTATGTAAACGCAAAAGTGGAATTGCTGGGAAAGCGGGAAAAGCGTAGTTAAAGGCTTCGCCAGCTTTGCCATATCTGCCAGATTGGACGTGGGGAGTCGTCAAATTTGTTTCATTCTATAGTTGCAATTTATTTCCGTACATTATATACTTTCCCTATGAAACGTTTAGTAATAATTGCTCTTTTGAGTTTTAGCGTTCCGGCGCTTTTTGCCGATGAAGAGGCGGACTTCTACACGGAACAGTTCAACAATGCGGGTACGGTTCTTGGACAACTTGGCGTTGTGAAAACCGTAGTTAATCAGGATATCGCCGAGGCGGACAGCTTTTACGCAACGGCGTTGAGCAGGCTGCTTGCCAGATATCCCAACGTAAAATCGGCGCAGGAAAGGCAAGCCGCCGATGATATGGCGATCCTTCTTGTTCAGGAACTCGGAAAAGACGGGTACGTCGAAGCCGGGCAGAACGTGTGGAGAGTGATCAAAACATTTTCCAACGCGCTGGTAAAATCCGAGGCGCTCATTGCCTTGGGGCGAATGAACGCCACCGACTTCCTCCCTCATGTGTCGCAGGCATTGGTCGACGCCACCACACGGGGACCGGCAAACCGCACGTCCGGAGAGCGCATCGCCTATGGCGCCATAACGGCTCTTGCAAACTACAAGGATCCATCGGGCTATATACCGGTCTTCTTTGCGGCAAATGGCTGGTACCAGAGCTGGGTTAAAAAAGCCGCGAACGAGACGCTCCCCCTTCTCGCGGAGGATCCTGCGGAGCAGTTGACAGCGGTCATTCAAGACGCCGCGTACACCTACGATCAGAAGTCGCTTGCGCTGAGAACCATTAATCAGTCTGACACATCCGATGAAAATAAAATTAAAGCGGCGACAACCGGTCTTATCATCGGCTGGGCCGGATCGTCCGCGTCTCCTGATGTGCGGTACAAACAGGCGCAGATACGGAAAACGGCTCTTCACATGATAAGCGCCTATGGCGCGGGCGAGGATGAGGCGTCCATCCTCAACTATCTGAACTGGTCATACCGGCATGCGTTTGATGATGAAGAGCAACTTACCGCTGTCAGCGCCTTTTCAAAATTGGCGAGCGACGAAGCGGTTCAGTATCTAGGCGCCTATACCACCGAGATTAACGATAAGAAAGCTCGCGGCTCGCTTGCCGTACAGGACGAACGCCGCATCCGCGCTCTGATTGCGGGTCTCGGCAACACCCACAACCAGAAGGCAAAAGGCTATTTGCAAATGGTCCTTTCTATAAATTGGACTAACCAAATACATAAAATCACGCAAGAAGCTGTGGACAACCTGTAACGTTCGAGCCTTTCTCAAAACGCGAACTATACTTCGGCGGCCATAGTTCGCGTTGGTTTGAGAAAGGCTTTAAAAATTCAGAATTAACCGGCGCCGCCCGTGACAGAGGCGCCGAAGCGCGGATGGACCCGATTCATGGCACCGGCGCCAAACTCAGGATGCGGGAAATGATCGCGTCCGGATCAAGCCCGTCAGCTTCGGCTTCATACGACAACACGATGCGGTGCCGGAGCGTCGGCAGCGCGACGGCTTTAACGTCATCAGGAGTGACAAATGAGCGCCTCTCAAAAAGCGCGTGTATTCTGGCGCATCGGTACAGAGCGATGGAGGCGCGGGGAGACGCGCCGAAATTGATGTATCGGTATATGCCTTCCTTTTCGTTTCTTTCACTTTTTTCCCGCTGGCCGCCTATTGCCAGCGCGGGTCGTGTCGCGCCGACAATGGAAACGATATATGCGGCAAGCCGCTCATCAACATGAACGGCGTCTGCGGCCGCCTGAAGATATTTTAACATGCTGATATTCAACACCTGCGGAAGAGGGGATGTGGTCTTTTTCCCCGCGACAAAAGAGAGCATCGCAACTTCCTGTTCGGAACGGGGATATTTTACAAGCAATTTAAGCAGGAAGCGATCCAATTCGGCTTCGGGCAGGGTGTAGGTGCCTTCGTGTTCAATAGGGTTCTGGGTTGCAAGCACGAAAAACGGATGCGGCAGGGAATAGGTCGTCTCGCCGATGGTAACCTGAGATTCTTCCATGGACTCAAGCAAGGCGGACTGCACTTTGGCCGGAGCGCGGTTGATCTCATCGGCAAGGATCACATTGGCGAAAAGAGGGCCCCGCCGCACGGAAAACGTGCCGGTGGACTGCTCCCACACCATGGTCCCGGTCAAATCAGCGGGGAGCAGATCCGGCGTAAACTGAATCCGCTTGAACGCAAGCCCCGTAATGTCAGCGAGGCTTTTCACCGCCAACGTCTTCGCAAGACCCGGCACCCCCTCAAGGAGAATATGTCCTCCAGCAATCAACGCCATAAGGAGACCGTCAATCATTTCCTCCTGCCCAATGACACGGTTTGCAAGAGTTTTTCTGCACGAATCAAGTATCGGTTGAACTTCCATACCGGTAGTATACATGGGACGTACATTTCTTGCAAGCCGCCCGTACAAGGCGTCAACGCCCGTGAACGCGGCGCTTTCGTGGCGATTTCGCGCGGAATCGAAAGCCTGAAATCAAGCGAAGCGGATGATTTTGAAAAACCTTCAGATGTTCGCTTGACACAAACCGCATGTTGTGTTATGATAAAAAATCATAGGTTTTATCACATATAAGAGAGGTTTACATGGCGGTACCCAGATTTAAGACATCGAAAGCGAGAACAAGACGGCGGCAGTCGCTTAACATGAGGCTGGACGCCCCAAATTTGGTTGAATGCGGAACGTGTGGAAATTTAATTAAATTACACCGTGTCTGTCCAAAATGTGGTTTTTATCGTGGAAAACAGGTAATCATACCGAATTCAAAGGTGTAAGGAGGAAATTATGGATGATTTATTTGAGAAAATGAAGAAACTTATCGCTGAAAAACTGGAGATTGATGAAGAGAAGATCACTATGGAGGCTTCTTTTCGGCAGGATCTCGGCGCGGACAGCCTTGATACGTATGAATTGGTATACGCCATTGAGGAAACAATGGGCGTTGAGATACCCGATGAAAAAGCGAATGAGTTTGAAACGGTCAGCGACGCGTACAATTACATAAAATCCCAGCAACAATAAGCGTGCGTTTGTTTGAAATCGCAAAATTTGCCAATCTGTCATCAAAAAAAGGCGAGGATGCGTCTGTGGTTGCGTCAAAGGCAGACGCGGGCGTATCCGTTGCAGGTGGGCATGGTATAGATGTTCCCGCTGGACTTCCGGCGGTCGGTATAGAAAGAAAAAAAAGACTGCTCTCTTTTCAGAAAAGCATTTCTATAAAATTCAAGAATATCACATTACTCAACTTGGCGTTGACGCATTGTTCTGTTTCCAATGAAGCGCAGAATCGTCATAACAACGAGCGGTTGGAATTTTTGGGAGACAGCATTCTGGGGCTTGTCACTGCGGATATTTTATATGAGCGTTTTGCGGAAAAGCCTGAGGGAGAACTTGCTAAAATAAAGTCCGTCGTAGTGTCTGAGGCGATTCTGTCCGGCATAGCGCGTGAACTGCAGCTTGACGCCATGCTCCTTTTGGGGCGGGGCGAAGAAAGCACCGGCGGCAGAAACAAAAACGCCATTCTAGCCGACGCCTTTGAAGCTCTTATCGGCGCGGTCTATCTCGACTGCGGATACACTCAAGCCTTCGCCTTTGTGAGCCGGTACGTCGACAAGGAGATCACCAACGTAGTCGACAAGCGGCGCTATCAAAACTACAAGAGCCTTTTGCAGGAATTCTGCCAACGCGAATTCAAATCGTGTCCGGTTTACAAGGTGGTGAAATATTCGGGACCGGATCACGACCGGTCATTTTGGGTGGAAGCCGTTATCGGCGCAACGGCTTTCGGACCGTGTATGGGTAAGAATAAGAAAGCGGCGGAGCAGGAAGCGGCTAAAATAGCGTGCGAGGCGCTCATAAAAGAACGCGGTGAAAGCGTATAAGAAAACTGGAGAAAAAATGCTGAAAAAGATGGCGTCGCTGTTTTGCCTTTTATCGTTGTTTTCATGTATAAAAGCGAATTCTTCGCATAAGACAGACTCCGAGGACGGACGGCAAAAGACCGTCCTGGAAACGCGGGAAGCGCCGACGAGAGAGACGGACAAGATGCTGTTAAAAGTAGAGCGGATAGCGCAAAAGGCGGGGATTCCATCTGATATTGCCGGAACTATTGTAGAGAAGGCGCATACCGGGGATACATTTACTGACGATCTCAGTGCGGCGCTGGAAGGCGATCCGTATCTTCATTTTCTGGTGGATAAACAGCATCCGCTTCCCCACAGCTACGAGCCGGACGATCTTGTTCCGCTTGTCCAGGGGAAGACCTACCGCATCGGAAGATATGACCTTCGCCTTCGGGGTTTTGTCGAGACAAGCCTTGAAAAAATGGCGCAAGCCGCAAAAGCAGACGACGTTACCCTCCTCGCCTCGTCAAGCTACCGCTCATACGACTATCAGACAACGGTGTACAACCGGAACGTACGAGAGATGGGAAAAGAAGCCGCAGACAGGGAATCCGCGCCTCCGGGATGCAGCCAGCACCAAACCGGTCTGGTAGTGGATTTCGGGTCCATAGACGACGCGTTTGCGGAAACCAAAGCCGGCAAATGGCTGCTCGCGCGCGCAAGCGAGTTTGGCTGGTCATTGTCTTTTCCTGACGGATACGAGTCCGTTACGGGCTACCGGTGGGAAAGCTGGCATTACCGGTACGTAGGCGTCCCCCTGGCGCGTTTTATCGACGTGTATTTCAATGGAATTCAACAGTACGCGCTTCAATTCCTGCATGAGTGGGAAAAAGAAAGCGTCCTGTCTGACGGCGCCTAAGACAGGCGGCGCCTGAAAGAGCGGCGCGACTTTCTTATGGCGCGTCTTCGTCCGCAGCCTTCAACTTCTTCAATTCAAAGGCGATGAAAACGACGGTTATGACAAATGAAAAGCCGTCTGCCACAGGCCCCGAAGCCGCCACGCCCCACAAGCCCCAAATCCTGCCAAAAATAAGCATGCACGGGATAAGGGCTATGAATTGGCGCAACATGGAGAGCAGAATGGATGTTTTGGGGCGGCCGGTTACCACAAAGAGATTGGAAGACACGATTTGAAAGCCGTCCACGAGGAGCAGGGCGGTCATGGCGCGCAAGGCCCAAGGAGCGAACTTGAACAAGGCGTCGCTTCCATCCGGCGCGAACAGCCTGATAAGTTCATGGGGGAAGGCTTGCGTCAGAACAAAGCCCACAACGCAGATAGCGGTCGCCGCGACAACCGCAAGCGTGTAGGCGCGGAGCACGCGGCGGTATCTCTTCGCCCCGTAATTGTAGCCGAGTATAGGTTGAACGCCTTGATTGATGCCGAAGATGGGCATGAGGATCATCATGACAATGGAGCCGGCGATGCTCATGCCGGAAAGGGCGATATCCCCGCCATTGGCGACGCCAAGCGCTTCGGCGCCGTACCAGCCCATGCTTGCGTTGTAGAGCAATTGTACGCCCGACATGACGAATTGCAGGAGAAACTGGGCTGAACCGAACATCATTATCTCTCCGGTCATGGCGAGCGAGGGCTTGAATGTTTTGAATTCCAGCCTGATGACGGCTTTCTTGCTGAAGCTGAACGCCAGTATCCAAATCGTAGCGGCGAGCTGAGAAATGATGGTCGCCCACGCCGCGCCTTCAACGCCCCATTTGAAGCGGAAGATGAAGATGGGATCCAGGATCATGTTGAGTCCCGCGCCAATGAACATGCTTACCATAGTAACGGCGGGGAATCCCTGCGCCCGCGTACAGTGGGAAAACCCGAAGCCCAGCATGGAAAAAACCGCGCCGTACAGGATGATGCGGAAGTAATCCCGCGCATAACCGAGCGAGGCGCTTCCTTCCTGGGCGCCGAGCATGGAGAGGATGGGTTCCATAAAGACAAGCCCCAGAATCATGATGATGACGCCCACACCCAACAACAGCCAGAAGCAGTGGTTCAGAGCGTTTTCGGCGTCCTCTTTCCTCCCCTGCCCAAGCCGCATGGATATCATATTCGCCGCGCCAATGCCGAACAGCATGGCGAACGCCATGAATATAGTCATAAGCGGCAAGACGAGAGCAAGCCCGCCAAGCGCCACTTCGTCAACGCCCTGCCCAACAAAGATGCGATCAACCACATTGTAGAGCGCGTTTACCATCATGCCGACAATGGCAGGTATGGAAAATTTCAGTAATAACTTGCCGACCGGTTCCGTTCCGAGTTTGTCAGCGGCTTGCATTTGCGCCATGTCTTCCTCATTTCCTCGAATTTCTCATAATATATAATACTGAAACGGTTTGTAAAAGACTAGCATAAAATGGAACGCGCATGGGATTTCCATCCACGCGCCCCGTTCATAACCGGCGGCGTATACTGCGGCGTACACCGGCCGCCGCCGCGTGTTGACACACGCCGCGCCATGCGCTATGGTATTGTTATGAGCGCATCCATGTCGGGTTTCAAAACAAGCGCATTGACGAACCGCAGGCGCGCTCTGATTTTGCGACGCGGAACCCGCGCGTTTTTGCGTTTATCGGGGATAATCGGAGGCGGCGAGCGCATTTCTGTCCGCGCCGCGAAAATAATAAAGGAGAGAAAGTTCCCAGCGCGCGGTCGTGAGCGCGATTGTTCCCTAACGGACGGTTTCTCATAATGGAGGTTATTTATGATTGCTGGAAAAGGATTAGCGATTGTATTCTTGGCGGTTGCGGGCGCGGCTTTTGCCAAGGATAGCCTCGCTATCCTGCCGTTCACCGGCGGCACGGCTGAGGAGGGCGAGACTATAGCGGAGATGTTCTCATATAGCGACGAATTAAAAGCGGCGTGGACGCTCATCCCTCGCACGAGCATCACGCGGGCTATCGGGAGTGAGTGGAAGTTCCAAACAGACACGGGCATGACTGCCCCGGATACCATCATGGCTATCGGGAAGCAACTCGACGCTCAATACATAGTCGCGGGGAACATAGCGAAGCTGGGCGCGCTTAATCTGTTGGTTATTTCGATATTGAAGATTGACGACCTGCGGCAGGTGGCGGGAGACATTCAGACGTACGCGAGAATCGGGGATATACGGGGCAAACTGCCGGACATGGCGCGGAACATAGTCGCGGCGGCTGGGGTTGACGCTTCTCGGTTGGACAAGCTGGCAGTAACGCCGGTGCAGTTGCGCGGGGACGTGGACGCGCGGGTTGCGGACACGCTGGCTCAGGTCTTGTCTATCAATCTTATCAGGGGAGGGAAATATGCGGTGTACCCGCGAACCGCGACTTTGGAACAGGTACAGGCGGAATATGACAATCAGACGGATGGGATGACTGCGGACGAAAATGTGGTCGGCATAGGCAAGGGGGAGAACCCGCGTTTTGTGCTATCGGTGGCGGCGCGGCGTTTGGACGAGCAGAATATGTTCAACGCATCCATTATCAACCTGGAGTCTGGGGAGCAGATAATAGGGCGGTCTGTGGATTACCAAACGCTAGACGACGGCGTAAGAGTGATGCGGCTTCTGGCGCAAGAATTGACCGGGGTAAGTATGAACGTCCCTTCCGCTTTATCGCTTGCCGAGTCGTTGGCGTGGATCGCAAATAACGCGGTAGAAGGCGGGAACTACGCCGTTACCTTGAAGAACAACGAGACCCTCGCGCCCCAGTCGCTTTCGTATAATGGAAAGAAGGTGAGTATAACCCTTGACGGCGGGACCGTGGAGCGGAGGCTTAGCTTGAGCGCAAACGGCTCGCTCTTTACCATAGGGAACGGCGTAACCTTGACGCTGGGAAACAACGTGTCCTTGCGGGGGCGGAGTGGTAATACGACTTCGCTGGTATGGGTGAACGGCGGGGGGACGCTGGTGATGGAAAGCGGCTCGAAGATCAGCGGGAATAGTAATACCGCCGACAACGCCAGTGGTGGTGGGGTATTTGTGGGCAGTGGCGGTAGGTTTATGCAGAACGGCGGGGGGATCAGCGGCAATTCCGCCAACTATGGTAGCGGGGTACGTGTATACGAAGGTGGTATATGGACGATGAACGGCGGGGAGATCAGCGGCAATTCCGCCATTCATAGTAGCGGGGCGTTTGTGGCTGGTACATTTACGATGAACGGTGGAGCAATCAGTGGCAATTCCGCCTCCCAGTACGTTGGCGGCGGGGTGGGTATTCACGCTTACGGTACGTTCACGATGAACGGCGGGGTTGTCAGCGGCAATTCCGCCAAGACCAGCGGCGGTGGAGTATATATAGATGGCGTGTTTATACTGAATGACGGGACGATCAGTGGCAATTCCGCGTCCGAGGGCGGTGGGGTGGGTATGGGCTATAGCGGGGTGTTTATCAAGCAGGCGGGTGGGATCATTTACGGGTCAAATGCAAGCGGTACGTTGAAGAACACCGCGACGAGGGGCAACCGTTACGGGCACGCGGTCTTTATCTACGTCGAGGGTTCGCCGAACAAGAGCCGCAACAGTACGGCGGGTTCCGGCGTTATGCTGAACGGCAGGATAAGCGGTTCAGCGGGCGGCTGGGAGTGAGGAAAGTGGTTAGTGTCAGACGTGTCGGCGTCAGAGATCAAGGCTCTGCGGGCGGCTATGAGCATCGCACAAAGGCGAGTCAAAAGTGTCTGACACCGCCGGTTTTGTGCGCTTCGGGATGTTTTAGGTGTCTGACGCCGGACACCGATACTGTGTGGGCAGGCGACGCCCGCTCGGTTAAGACACTTCAAACAGTGCGGTTTGAGCGCTTCTGACGGCGTTATGGTATTGTGTATGCGGCGTTCAGCGCGCGTTTCAAAACAAGCGTGTTGACGAACCGCAGGCGCGCTCTGGTTTTGCGACGCGGAGACCGCGCCGTTACGCCTGACCCGCACACGACAAGGAAGGAGAAAAAACTATGAACATAACCAGGAAAAAACAGGGGACGGCGCTCGCGGCGGCGCTTTTGGGCGCGGCTCTGTACGCGGCATTGCCGGCGGGTCGGGCCTTCGCCAAGGACAACCTGGCGATACTGCCCTTTTCCGGGGGTGTTGAGGCGGAGGGAGAAACCATCGCGGAACTCTTTTCCTTTGAGCCCGCGCTGATCGAATCCTTTAACCCCGTGCCGAGGACGAGCATCAACCGCGCCATACGGAACGAACAGCGCTTCCAACTGGAGAACGGCATGACCGACCCGAACACTGCGGCCGCTCTGGGAAAGCATCTCGGGGCGCAGTACGTGGTGTCCGGGAGCATCACCGCCCTGGGAGGACGGAAACTCCTTGTCATCGCTATTCTCAAGGTGGACGACATGCGGCAGATCGCCGGGGACGTGCAGACCTACGACAGGATCGAGGACATACAGGACAAGCTCCCCGGCATAGCGCGGAACATAGCGGCGGCGGCCAGGGTGGACGCATCGAAGCTCCCGAAGCTAGCGTTGCCGCCGGTGGAACTGTCTGGCGGCGCGGACAAGAGGGACGCGGACGCGCTGGCGCAGATTTTAGCGGCGCACATCATCCGGGGCGGGAAGTACGCGGTGTACCCCCGCACGGAAAGCCTTGACCGGTTGCAGGAGGAGTACGCCAACCAGTTGAGCGGGGACACTGCGGACGAACGCCTGTCGGACATGGGCAGGGGGACGAACCCTAATCGGGTGTTGTCGGTGACCGCCCGGAAACTGGGGAGCAGGAACATGTTCAACGCGGCGGTGATAAACATGGTTACCGGCGTGCAGGAGGCGGGGCAGACGGCGAGCTACGAGAGCCTTGAGGACGGCGTAACGGCGATGGAGGAACTGGCATTTGCCCTGGGAGGAGAGAGAAGAGCGTGGACCGTCTCTGACGCGGCGGGTTTTGCCCAGGCGGTCGCGGCGCTCAACGCCGATACCAATGTCGGCGCCTATATCATTACACTGAGAGGGAGTTTCTCAAGCGATCCGGTTAGATTTGTCGGCAACGCCGCCAAGACCATTACCCTGAAAGGAGACGCAAGCGTCCGCGCCATATCGAACAACGGGGGCGATGCCCTGTTTACCGTGCCTTCGGGTATAACGTTAGTCTTGGACAGCAACCTTACGCTGAACGGCAATAGCAAAGAAGCGAGAGTTGTGTTTGTAAAGGGCGGCATTCTTATTATGAAAGATGGATCAACGATATGCGGCTCTCAAGACGGCGGCGTCTATGTGGTAGAGGAAGGCGCGTTCACTCTGGAAGGCGGAGAGATACGCGATAATAAAGCATCTTCCTCCTATGGGGATACCCACGGCGGCGGTGTACATGTGAATAGCGGTACTTTTATAATGAGCGGCGGCGTCATAAGCGGCAATGTTGTTTCCTCTTCTTCCTTCAACGTCTTCGGCGGCGGCGTGTTTGTGTGGAACAGCGCTTTCACGATGAGTGGCGGCGTTATACGCGGCAATACCGCGTCAGGCTCCGGCTCCTACTCCGACGGCGGCGGCGTATATGTGTCTGGCAACAGCGCTTTCACGATGTCAGGTGGCAGTATACGCGACAATACTGGCGGTGGCGGCGGCGTACATGTGTGGGACAGCGCCTTTAGGATGAGCGGCGGCAGTATAAGCGATAATACTGCCACCTTTGGCGGCGGCGTGTTTGTGTCTGGCAACAGTACCTTCACGATGTCAGGCGGTAGTATAAGCGATAACGCCGCCCATGACGGTGGCGGCGTGTATGTTCTGAGCGACAACAGTACCTTTAGGATGACTAGTGGCGCTATTACTGGGAATACTGCTTTCTCAGGCGGCGGAGGCGTGTTTGTCAATGCCGCTACATTCATGATGGAGAGCGGAGAAATACGTAATAATACCGCTTCCAAAGTTGGCGGAGGCGTGTATATGGCGAGTGATAATAGCGCCTTCACGATGTCAGGCGGTAGTATAAGCGGGAATACCGTTCCTAATGGTGGCGGCGGAGGCGTAATCGTTGGGGGTAGGAACAACACTTTTAGGATGACTGGTGGCGCTATAAGCAAGAATACCGCCGCTTATGGCGGTGGTGTGTATCTTCAGGACCAGCGCAATACTTTTAAGATGACTGGCGGTAGTATAAGCGGGAATACTGTTTCCAATGACGGCGGCGGCGTGTTTGTGAATAAGTGGAAGGGAGGCGCGACATTCACCAAAAGCGGTAACAGCGTTATTGACGATGCCAACGGAGCAAGTCGCGGGAAGGCGGTGTATGTAGAAGATGGGAGGAAGAGCAAGCGCCGCAATGCCACGGCGGGTCCAGGGATTAATCTTGACAATACTAAATCCGGTTCCGCCGGGGGCTGGGAGTGAGGAAAGTGGTTAGTGGCGTCAGGCGCGAGATGGCGGGTCGGTGTCAGTGTGCGGCGACGCTTTAACCGCCTTGTTAAAGGCGGTGCAAAGTGTTTGCACTGGGCGGTGCAGAGCGCCTGCACTGAACGGTGCGGAGTGTCAGAGGCGCGGTGTCAGACATCAAGGTTCTGCGGGGCGGTTGAGTAAGGCGGATGCCGAAGGCTCGGCGGGCGGCTGGGAATAGGTCTTGAGGCAAGTTGAAGGAGCGGTCTAAACCTCGTCTTTTTTTATGAGCATCGTACAGAGGCGAGTCAAAGTGTCTGACACCGGACGCCATACTGGGCGGGCAGGCGAGTCCCGCTCGGTTAAGACACTTCAAACAATGTGGTTTGAGCGCTTCTGACGGCGCTATGGGCGGCGGGGGAAAGTGGTTAGTGTTAGAGGCGTCAGACATCAAGGCTCTGCGGGCGGCTTTTGGGCGCGCGCCCCCTCTTTATTGCTTCCTTGTATTTATGATACACTTATATGTTGGGAACAATCATGACACTTTTTGACGAAGAATCAGGCAGGCTTTCCGTTGTCAAGGCGGATTTTATCACGGCTGAAACGCTTTTCTGGGAAGAATTATTCGGCGGGTTTGGCGTTTTGCGGGCAATCACGTATTCTACAAGCATGAGTTTTGTCTGCAAAATCCTTAAAAACTTCGATTTTGCGGAAATTATCTTCGGATGTCCCGCGGTTTTGTCGTATAATATGCAGGAAATTATCGCATATCAGATGACAAACGCCGAATTACTGAAAAGTTTCAGGGAAAACGCGAAAAAGAACGAAATTAACCTTGCGGAACGCATAGATTCCGATACATTGCGGCTTTTTGTCGCGCATAAACAACTTTCTCACGAAAAAATCTATCTTCTGGAGGCAAAAGATGGGCGTAGACGCGTCATAACCGGTTCAGCAAACCTCTCAAACTCCGCATTTTCAGGCATACAACGGGAAAATATCTGTTATTTTGATGGGGACGCGGCTTTTGATTATTATTCGGCGCAATTCGAGCGACTCAAAGTGGGCAGTACCGACAGAATTACGGAAAAAGCCTTCCTTGCCGCCGTGTCTGACAATATCCGCGTTGACACCCTGCCAATCGCGGAAACCGTACACGTGCAAAAGGCGCTTGTCGTTGAAAGCGTACCGATCTTGGACGAAGAAACGCGCTTTGTGCTGGACGTAAAGAACTTCTCCAAACAAGTCGCCGAGATTACGCCGAAGCCCGACAAGAGCGGCAAAATTTTAGTTGAGCCAGATACTTTGAAACGGATTCAGCGGCGATTTTCCGAGAATGTTTCCCGCGAAAAAGAGTTGAAAGGAGAATATCCGGAGCTTGTCATTGATATTGAAACGCAAAGCGCTTCGCTAAATGGGAATCCGCTCGACCTTTCGCCCGAAAAAGGCGAAGTCAAGCGAGATGCCGCGCTTTTTCTTGACTATATGGCAGGCTTTGACTCATTTCACGGGGAAAAAGACTCGGTGAAGGCGCGTTACTTCGAGCTTGCTAACTGGTTCTTTGCGTCTCCCTTCATGGCGCGGCTTCGTTACACGGCGGTCTCTAACAACCGCAATCTTCTGCCTTATCCGGTGTTCGCCCTGCTCTACGGTCAGAGCAAGGCGGGCAAGACTAGTTTTCTCGAAACGCTCCTCAAGATGATGATTGGACAGAAGCCGAAGGTATCCGCGCCCGAATGTACAAGCGTCCCATGCTTTGCTATCCAAATATCCGTTTTCACTACTTTTGTCATACAGAGCCTTTCCCAATCTGCTTTCCCAAAAACTATCGCTCGGCGCGTTTTGGGAAAGCCTCATCAATAATTTATTTCTCTGCATAATGAGTTTTCATCCTTGTTTCATCACTTCTAAAAAGCAACGTCCCGCGCACCGGTGTGGGTGGGGTTGAAGTTGAGCGTCTATTATAGTAGAGTTGCATAGTATTGATATTATCATTGAACCGCGGGTTTTGAAAAGCGTGTTTAATGCTGGCGCCGCGCCGCAAGGAGAAAAATATGAAAAAACTGTCGCTTTTTTTTTGCCTGCTGACAGTCGCTTTTTACGGGTATGCGGAAAGCGCGTTCACCTATGACATGACCAAAGACATCGCCATCGGCTCGTTGGCGCTGGGCGTGTTTGTCAGCCCCTTCTTTGTGAGCAACGTACCAGAACAGGCGCCAACCGCACTGGACAAAAACCGCGTCAATGCGTTCGACCGATCCCTGATGTTCCCCTACAACAAACCGCTGGATCTCATAAGCGATTTCGGCGTATACGGGCTTCTTGCGCTGCCCGCTTTGTCTCTCGCCGGCAATTTCACCGACAAAGACGCGCTGCTGACCTACTCCATCATGTATGCCGAAGCCGTTCTCCTCACCTTTGGCACAAAAGAATTGCTGAAAAACGCCATAATTCGCTGCCGTCCGTACACGTATGCCGGCGGCGTTCCCGCAGGATTGGAAGATGATTATTACAATAGCTTTCCGTCCGGTTCAACATCCCTCGCGTTTCTATCGGCGAGCTTTTTAAGCGCCACCTTTTCAGCGGAACATCCGGATTCTCCCTTGAACGCGCCAATTATCGCCGGGGCATATGCCTTGGCCGTTGGAGTCGCGGCGTGCCGCATCTTCTCAGGCAGCCATTTTTTTACAGACGTTCTCGCGGGAGCGGCAATCGGCTCATTATACGGGTGGGCTATACCCCTGCTGCACAAAAAACAACGCGCCGATAATAACGTGTCTATATCTATTGCGGGAACCGGGGTCGTGGTGTCTATACGTTTTTAAAACACGAACGGAACATGACCTACTCAACGCTGTCGAAGCGATACTTCGTGTGATTCGCGTCAAGGCGGGCGATGCTCCTGTCATAATCGCGGCCAACAACCGCAACGCCCCTTTGTTCGTGTGGTTCGTGTCTCCAAAAAAAAGGCGCGTCCGGTTGAACGCGCCTCTCTAGCAGGGGTAGGACTCGAACCTACGACCTTCGGGTTATGAGCCCGACAAGCTTCCAACTGCTCTACCCTGCGATATGGTATAGCATATATAATACATACGCGCCGCAAAAGAGTCAAGCGGTTATGAATATTTTTTATACAAAAAAACTTTTTTCAATTAAAAAGGGGCGTAAATCTATCGTGCGCTTGCATTGGAACGCCACGGCGTTAATACTTGTATATCTCAGGCGAATATATTATATTATTAGTCATAAATTGGAGGTCTCTATGGAGTGGCTGTATTCAGATACGGTGAAAGAGCATTTCACAAATCCCCGAAACGTGTTGTTTGGCGATGAAGCGGCGTTTCCCGCTGACGGACGCGGGCTTACCGGCAACATCAAGTGCGGGGATCAGATGCTCATGCTGCTTAAAATAAAAGACGATGTGATTGTCGACGTGCGCTGGAAGACGTATGGCTGCGCAAGCGCAATCGCGTCTACCAGCATGCTTTCGGAACTGATAAAGGGCATGAACATTGCCCAGGCGTACACTATTAAACCGGAGCAACTGGTTGAAAAACTGGGCGGACTGCCCGAACACAAGATACATTGTTCCGTACTGGGTGACAAGGCGCTTCGCGCCGCCATCGACGACTATCTTGCGAAGACCAGCAGGGCAGGTGCGCTTAAAGAGGCGGCGGCCGAAATCTGCCATTGCCTCGGCGTTACGGACAAGGACATAGAAAACGCCTTCCACAAAGGGGCGCGTTCATGGGCGCAGTTGCAGGAAGCGACCAAAATCGGTACCGTATGCGGGGGATGCAAAAACAAGGCGCTGGAGGTGCTCCACGAATTTGAGCATATTTATGGAAAATGAAGACAAAAAACGCAGTTGGTTTTGAACTTCCCATTGTAACCATTTGTAAAAATCAGTATTATAGTTTATATAAAAGAGAGAACTCTAAAAACGCGAAATGACGGCGGATGTTCTTATAGCTCTCTCAACCATACCAGCAAACAGGAGCGTTTATTATGGAACTGATGAAACTAATGAAAAAATTGTCTTCAAAAAATATTTTTGTGTTTAGCTTCGTGCTAATAGGCGTTGTTTTTGGATTTTTATTGGCGTTCTTCTCTTTCCCGTACTGGAAGCCGAACATGAACATAACGGCTCAGGCGGAAGAAAGCCGGGCGGTTGTCATTCCGGCGGACGCGCTTTCCGTTGCGGAAGGCTTGCAGAACGCCTTCCGTTCCGTATCGGACAAGGTGCTGCCGAGCGTGGTGGAGATCAACACGGTCTCAGTAACGAAACGGCAAACGCCTCGTTTCAACGGCATTCCGTGGGATTTTTTCTTTGGCCCCGAAAACGACAACGGCGATTCGTCTGAAGAGCGGGAATACCGCTCGCAGGGACTCGGGTCCGGCATCATAGTTCGCCAGGACAAAGATACGTATTATGTACTCACCAACAACCACGTGATTGACGGCGCAACCGAGATTTTCGTTGTTATGAGCGCCGGCAAGGAGCATCCGGCTGTCCTTGTCGGGAAAGACGACCGCAAAGATATTGCGATGATTTCCTTTAAGACAACCGATTCATGGCCCATCGCCGTGTTGGGCGATTCGGACGCGGTGAAAGTCGGAGACTGGGCAATCGCGGTGGGCAACCCGCTCGGCTATATGTCGTCCGTTACGATGGGCATTGTGAGCGCGGTCGGGCGCAGCGGAGGTCCGGCGAACAATATCAACGACTTCATCCAAACCGACGCTTCCATCAATCAGGGAAATTCGGGCGGCGCTCTGGTGAATATACGCGGCGAGGTAATCGGCGTCAATACGTGGATTGCCACCAACAACGGCTCCGGGTCCATGGGGCTTGGTTTTGCCATTCCGATTAATAATGTGAAACGTTCCATTGACGAATTCATCTCGAAAGGCGCCATCAGCTATGGCTGGCTCGGCGTATCGCTCGTCAACGCGGACAAGGATCTGTTGAAAGCGCTTGGCGTTCCTGAAGG
This sequence comes from Treponema sp., assembly GCA_031265845.1. Lineage (GTDB taxonomy): Bacteria > Spirochaetota > Spirochaetia > Treponematales > Breznakiellaceae > JAIRKH01. The sequence goes on along the minus strand of JAISCC010000009.1, from coordinate 23,721 downwards.
GCAGCGCGGCGCGTTCGCTTCCCAGGTGTTCCTCGATTCTCCGGCGGACAAGGGCGGCATACGGGCGGGAGACTTTATCACTGCGGTAAACGGCAGAGATGTGAGAGATATGAACCACCTTACCCTTATGGTAGGCGACTTAAAACCCGGGGACAAAGCTGAATTCGCCTTGTTCCGTGATGGAGCGGCGCAGAATCTCACCGTTAGCATAGAGGAACGCACCAATGACGTGGCGTCCGACAACAAAAAGCTGTGGCCCGGCGTGTACGTGCTGCCGATTACCACTGAACTCCGCGATGCGCTTAAACTTGATAGAAACGCGCGAGGGCTGTACGTCGCCCAAGTGTATACCCAGACGCCTGCGTCAGTCATCGGCTTGCAGCGCGGCGACCGGATTTTAGCCGTAAATGACAAACAAGTGAATGACCTGACGAGTTTCTACAAAGTACTTCGGGAAGACACGGGCAAAGAGTTGTGGTTCTCCTTCATACGCGGTGAAGCTACGCTGGAATCTCCCAAGTTTAAGCGGTAGACTTTTGAGAGGGCGTTATTGTGCGCTTTGCGCAAATAGCGCCCCCTTTATAGCGGGAAAAGTGGAAAAAATGATTTCAAATGAATTCAAAACCTTTCTGATAGCATTGTTGACTTCATGGCAAGTGATTGTCGCGGCTGTAGTCGTAGTGTTGTACATTGCGTTGGTAAATTATGTCACCAATTTCAACCCTGAAGCCAAACCGAAAGTCAAACAAAAGGTCAAAGTCAAAAAAGAGAAGGTAAAAAAGGCGCGTAAGAAGAAAAAGGGAGAAGAGGATGAAGAAGACGAAGCGTTGCTGGAAAAAGAGACATAATATCCACGGCAATTTCTCCGCAAACCGGTAACGCTATGCGGCAATTTATAAAGAGAGCCTTGCAGAAATTAAATAAACTGAGGTCCGAGCAGGTGGGAGAACTGCTTGTTTCAGCCGCCGATGAAATCGACCGGCTGGAGACCGTGATTGATTCGCTTAGAGAGGGCGTTCTGGTATGCGACGGGGAGCATTGCCTCATCATGGCGAACCGGCGCGCCAAACGGTATTTGCCCATTTCCGGGGATGATGAAAAAAGCGAAAAAAACAAGCCGCCCGTCTGGAACATGATCCGCGATGAGAAAGTGCCGCCGTTTCTCAAACACGTTCTTGAAAGCGGAGACAAGGTTTTAGACAGGGAATTCTACGTCGAGCATACGAATCAACTGCGGCTTTTGAGCCTGAGCGTACTGCCGCTCGTGCGGGACGGACACGTTTCCGGTTCACTCATCCACATAGAAGATATTACTGAAAAGCGGCGTCGGGAAGCCCGGATGCGGCGTATGGAGAGTCTTGCAAGCCTTACCAACATGGCGGCGGGCGTGGCCCATGAGATTAAGAACCCGCTCGGCTCTCTTTCCATCCATGTACAGCTTATTCAGAAAGCCTTAAACGCGCATAAGGAACAGCTCCCCGAACATGCGGCGCTGTATGACACGTTCGAGAATTACCTGGGGATTATAAACGAGGAAATCGACCGGCTTAACCATATTGTGGTGGACTTTCTCTTTGCGGTGCGCCCCATGGACATGGAGCCGGTGGAAGGCGATGTCAACGCTTTTTTGAAGGAGATGCTGGATTTTGTCTCCTTTGAGTTGGAAGAAAACAATATTGAATGGAATGTTAATTTTCAGGAAGATTTGCCGTTGGTGCGCTTTGACGAGCGGTACATGAAACAGGCGTTGCTCAATCTGATAAAGAACGCCATCGCCGCCATGCCGGAAGGCGGCGCGCTTTCCATAAAAACCGCCGCAAAAGACTCGGATGCGCTCATCACGGTTGCGGATACGGGAACAGGCATTTCCGAAGAAAATTTACCCAAGATTTTTGAGCCGTATTTCACCACCAAGGCGTCCGGTTCAGGATTGGGGCTGACGCTGGTGTATAAAATCATCCACGAGCATAAGGGCGAGATCATGGTGAAATCAAAACCTGGAAAAGGCGCCAGCTTCATCATCAGTCTGCCCATAGTGCAGAAAGACCTGCGAAGCCTGCCGGATCCACGAAAAGCGGCCCGCGACGCGGGATGCGGAGACGAACCTATCGTGGAATGGAAGGGAATGTAAAACCATGAAATTCAGGCTTTTGGCGGCTGACGATGAGAAAAACATTCGCGAAGGTCTCGCGGCTTCACTCAAAATGGACGGCTACGATGTGGTCGCCGCGGCATCCGGAGACGAGGCGCTCAAACGCTTTCAAAAGGGCGACATAGACCTCGTTATCACGGATTTGCGTATGCCCGGCTTGACCGGCGAAGAGTTGCTCAAGAAGATTCTGGCGGAAAGCCCTGGAACGCCGGTCATTGTGCTTACCGGACACGGCACCATTGAAAACGCGGTCGCCGCAATACAGAACGGCGCGTACGATTTTCTCACCAAACCGCCAAACCTTGATCATCTTTCCCACTTGGTCAAACGGGCGCTTAAAAACCGCGAAGACGAAATTGAATACCGCCGCTGGAAAGAAGAATCCGAACGCGACAAACAGTTCAAAACCATCATCGGTACGAGCGGGGCTATGCGCAAGGTGTTTGACACCATAAGCAGAGTCGCCCCGTCAAAGGCATCCGTGCTTATCACAGGCGAGTCCGGTGTGGGCAAGGAATTGGTCGCAAACGCCATACACGAGCTTTCACCGCGCAAAGACAAGCCCTGCATAAAGGTGCATTGCGCCGCTTTCACGGAAACCCTGCTTGAGAGCGAGCTTTTCGGGCATGAAAAAGGGGCTTTCACCGGAGCGGTAGGGCGGCGGCGCGGCATCTTTGAACGCGCCAACGAAGGCACGCTCTTTCTTGACGAAATCGGCGAGATAAACCAAAATATTCAGATTAAGCTGTTGCGGGTGTTGCAAGAGCGGGAGTTCGAGCGTGTGGGAGGGGATGAGACTATAGAAACTGATGTCCGCGTCGTTGCGGCGACGAACCGCGATCTCAAAGCGGAAATTGATAAGGGAACATTCCGTGAAGACCTGTATTTCCGGCTCAACGTGGTGAACATCGAAGTGCCGCCGTTGCGCGAGCGCAAAGACGATCTGCCGTTGCTTATTTCGGTGTTTTTGAAAAAATTCGCAACAGACAACGCAAAATCCATTGAAGGCATTGACGAGCGCGCCCGTTCCATCCTCTTCACCTATGATTGGACAGGCAATGTGCGGGAATTGCAGAACTGCATAGAGAGCGCGGTCGTCATGGCGCGGGGAAAACTCATAACCGTAGACGACCTGCCGCCTACCTTGCGTTCATTGCAGGGCAAAATTGACGAGGGCTGGATACATATTCCACTCGGCTCGACGCTTGAGGAAGCCGAGAAGATCGTGATTCGGGACACCCTTGCGGCGCATCAAGGGAACAAAAGCAAAACCGCCGAAATTCTTGGCATCGGCAGAAAGACTCTGCACCGGAAACTGGACGGCTGGGGCGAAAGATCGCGGTTTGATGATGTCACCGGATGATGTGAGAGCGCGGGCGGCGAAATGAGGACGGCTGCCAGCAGGGGCTTTAATCCCGAAGCGCAAGCAGTATGCGCCGTTTTGTCCTTTCACTTGGTTTTTCTTCATTTTCTTTCTTTGATTCGATGGATGTCCAATACCCATATGCGTTTACTTAGGGACAAGCAGCCTATAAGCGCCGGGAGCCGTTTCCTTTTAGAATTAGCGCAAATGGCCGCAATTTGACGCATGTTTTCAAACAGTTTCGTGAAAGAGACTGTCTCCAGAAGCATATACTTTACCATGACCAGCATAAGCCGTTGTTCACGCCATAACGACCACTCTTTATCGGGGAACACTTTTCCGCAGAGGGGGAAACACGCCCTTTGTTTACCCACGACTCACAAATGGCCGTCAATAATAATTTCCCGTAAAACCATGCGTGGGCGCTCTGTTCAACATGTACCGGTGTCTCATGGCATTTGAATAATGACTTTACCCGTTTGAACGCCATCTCTATCCGCCACCGTTGGCGGTACAAGTCTAGCGTCAATTCAGGGGCCGCGCGGGTTATCGACGTAACGGGCGTCACATATCGATTATATGCCGGTGGCTGGGTCGAACGGATTGCTCCGCTTTTCCTGCTTAAGAACCGTACGTGAAGATTTCTCTTCATACGGCTCAAGCCCCAGATAAACAGTCATCTACCGGATGACTGCCGGTTTTGGTCTCGTTTTTTTCCCTTTGACCATCGCTTTTGTAATTCAAGCCCGAATTTTATTAATGAATCGTTTCGGTTCATCCAAGTTCGCAATCCTCGAACCAGATGTCATTCGGTATTCACTTCTCTCTTGTTCATATCGTTCCCACTCTCCTTACAAACTGAGACCATGATATACGTCCGATCCCTTTCGGAACACCTCAAATCTTGAAAGGTTAAGCGCCCCACCGGACGCCCTTCGCTTCTTACACCTTTCCTCTGCCCGCTGTTTCCCCCAGGGAGCGCACATCGGGTTTTGGACGTATGAGTTTTTGTGGAGTAGTCACAAAAAGTGCGCTAAATATGACATTTAAGCTTTGAATTTGGAATTGCCGTAAAATAAAACTTGACTAATCAGATAATTGGTTATATTATTGTGGTAAAATGTTTGCCGTATCAAGTGTTTTTGCAACCAGCAAAGGAGAAATATTCTTGGATAAGAAAATGTTTGCCATTATCGGCAAATCAATTTCCATATTACATTATCAGAAGCAAAAAAATGTCGCCGCTATGATGGGAGCTTACGGTCTGCGATCTCCCAGTTACGGTTTTCTCAGTTACCTGAAAGACCGGGAAGGCATTACCCAGCGGGAGCTTTGTTCCATCCTTTTTATCAATGAAGCGGTGGCGACTCGCACTATGGGAACTCTAGAAAAAAAGGGCTTTATCATCCGCAAGAGATCGGAGACTGACGCCCGGTCTTATGAACTCTATCTTACCAATAAGGCGAAAGCCGTTATTCCAAAACTTCTTAAAAGTTACGAAGAATGGTGGGAGCAGATGAGCAAGAAGCTCTCTCTGAAAAAAATGGAGATTCTCTGTTCATGTTTAAAAGAAATGGCTGAGCAGGCTACTGGTCAGGATCTGTTCTCCCCGGAGGCAGAAGTGTAAAAAGACGGAAATGAAAAGGGAGAAAAGTGGCTCGTGCTGTTGCATAGCTTTGGAGAAACTGAAAGTATACAAGAGAAGAAAATACAAACCGACGAGTATATATTCTCCGCAAAAGGATATAACCAGTCTATTGTGTGGACGTAAACAAGATGTGGCGTGTGGGAGATTTGATTTTGGAGGGCTTTTTGGGACAACGGAATTGGAACAGTAAAAGATTCCCCCTCGAAAAAATTTTTTAAAAAACGCTTGACATATTTTTTAAGGTATGATTTACTATAAATAGATAAGGGATTTATGACAGATGGTTTGTAATGTGTACAACAGTATCGCTTAATGTTCTGCTGTTTATGGTGTTTTGCCAGCCTTGGGGCTGGCAGACTATGGGTGGAGTGTGGCGTAGGAAGGATGTTGCAGGTCGGCTGTCCTAGCCATCAGGGTGAATTACAAAAATCCTTTTTTGGTATTAATGTCCCAAACGCTTGATAAGTCAACTATCTTTTTGAAGGGAATTAAGGGATTATATGGTTCAGGATAATGAAATTTTACTGAATCATGTTTCCTTTGCGGCTTTAATGTCCCAAACGCTTGATAAGTCAACTATCTTTTTGAAGGGAATTAAGGAGATTACATGGTTCAGGATAATGAAATTTTACTGGAAATAAAAGACCTCTGCAAAAATTTCGGCGTAACCGTGGCGCTGAATCATGTTTCCTTTGCGGTGCGCCGGGGCGAAATACGGGGGCTTATTGGGGAAAACGGCAGCGGAAAATCTACCGTTTCATCAATTATCGCCGGAATGCAGAACGCCGATTCGGGAAAAATGTTTCTGGAAGGCCGGGAATGGAAGCCCTCTTCGGCGCTTCACGCCCAGCAGGTCGGTATCGCAATGATAGTACAGGAGGCGGGTACTATTCCGAACATAACGGTGGCGGAAAATATCTTTCTCGGGCATGAGAAGATGTTTTCAAAAGGCTTTTTTATCAATCGCAGGAAAATGACCGCCGCCGCACGGAAACTTCTTGAGGATCAGGAAACAAACATCGAGGCCACCCGTATCACCGGCGACATTGATATGGCAAGCCGGAAACTGATAGAAGTGGCGAAGTCCCTGTATTGGAAACCAAAACTCTTTATCGTGGATGAAACTACGACCGCTCTTTCCCATACCGGCCGCATACTGTTGTATAAAAGGATGAAGGAACTGGCGAATGGCGGTGGATCGGTACTGTTCATTTCCCATGAACTCGACGAACTTATGGAACAATGTGACAGCCTCACCGTACTTCGGGACGGCGTTATCGTGGGAAATCTTGTAAAGGATGAATTTGACAGCGGACGCATAAAGCAGATGATGGTGGGCCGGGAGATAAAGGGCAATTATTACCGGAACGATACGGAAGGCTTCGGTGACGAAGTAGTGCTGAAAGCCGAGTGCATCACTACTATGAAAGATCTTCTGTGTTTCTCGGTGGAACTTCACAAAGGGGAAATCCTCGGTATCGGCGGATTGTCCCATTGCGGCATGCACACTTTGGGGAAGGCGCTCTTTGGCGCGGAAAGGATAGTAGACGGCAGAGTTGTTGTCCCCGGAAGCGGTTGCGTCATTAACAATCCTAAAACCGCTATAAAGTGCCGCATGGGGTATGTTTCCAAAGATCGGGATACCGAGTCTTTGAGTCTAGGCGCGTCCATCCGCGACAACATCGCCAGTACCGGTTACCGCCTGAACCGCTTGTTTGGACCCTTTGTCTCTTTTAGAAAAGAAAAGAATTACGTGGACGAGCAAATCCACACCCTGAGTCTTAAATGTGCGTCCCAATACCACTCTGTGAACACCCTTTCGGGAGGAAACAAACAAAAAACAGCCATCGGGAAATGGTTGGCATGTGACGCGAATATTCTGATCCTCGACTGTCCCACCCGGGGCATCGACATAGGCGTCAAAACCGCCATGTACAAGCTGATTTATGAAATGAAAAAAACTGGCAAGTCCATTGTCCTCATCAGCGAGGAACTGCCGGAGCTTATCGGCATGAGCGACCGTATCCTTATCATGAGGAACGGGGAAATATCCTGCGAAATGCGCAGGATGGAAAACCCCGCCGAAAGCGCACTGGTTGAATATATGCTTTAGGGGGCATGAAAAATGGGTAACTTTTTAATGAAAATAAAAGAAAATCGCTTTACGCAGATTTTGCTGCCGGTCTTAATGCTCCTCTTTATCGCTCTGATCTTTTTTGTGATAACCAGAGGGAATTTTCTGAACCCCCGGAATATCAACGTGATCACTCAGCAGGCGATGATTGTGGCGACGGTTTCCACAGGCGCGTGCTTCATATTTGCCACGGGGAACGTAAACATCGCCATGGGTTCCTGTACGGCGCTAGTATCGACCCTTGCCGCCATGACCTATATGGCGACAAAATCCCTGTCCGCCATGTTTGTGGCGGCGGTTTTCCTGGGTGTGGCCATCATGATTATCTGCGTACTGCTTTCCACCATGCTCAAGGTTATGGTTATCCATGTAACCATTGTTATGATGGCGCTCCTTACGGCCATCCAAGGAGAGATTCTGGGGGGAAGCAACATTTCTTTGCCCTACGCCATGACGAGCGCGATCAACAAAGCCCATGTGCCGTATATTATATTCGTGGGTTTTGTAATCTTTTCGATAATTGTATTTCATCTGACCCCCGTAGGGCGGCATATAAAAATGATCGGAGCGAATGAAACTTCTGCGGAACTGACGGGTCTTACCCGCGCTGGAGCGCTGACCGCCGCGTTTGTCATGGCCGGCCTTGGCGCGGGACTGGCGGCATTGCTGATTGTTTTCCGTACTGGTTCCATCACCAATACCACCGGCGGCTCCATTAACACCGATGTGATGCTCGCTATCGTTCTCGGTGGCATGCCGATATTCGGCGGCAGTAAATCCCGTGCCTTTGCGCCGGTCATCGGTGCGGTTACGGTCACGGCGCTTAACAACGGCCTTTTGATGGCGGGTGTCAATGCAAGCCTCGTGCAGGGACTGCGGGGCATTATTTTCTTGGCGTTACTTTTCATGGGCAACAAGCGGGCCGCTCTGCTGCCTGCCCGTGAAGGATAACAAATATATATTTGAGAAGGAGAGTGGAAAAATGTTTGTCAAAAAGGCAACAAAAAAAGCATTTTGGGTTCTGGTGGTATTCGTGGCGGTTGCGATATTTATCGGATGTGAAAAAAAAGAAAATCCTGCCGCCGTTAGCGGTACGGACAGGTCAGCCGGAACCGAACTACAGCCGGTTAAGATCGCCGTCGCATTCTGGCAGATAGATGCCAACGCGCTTCTGGTGCAGAAATATCTACAGGAATACGTAAGCCCTGCCCTCAATGTCAGTTTCATGTTTTCCGAGGCCGTTGCCGACGCGGACAGTCTTATGACATTTATGGAGAACGCTTATGCGGCGGGTTGTCAGGGGATCATGAATTATCAGAACAGTTCAATTGAGCAGGCGATAGCGAAAGCCAATGAACTTGGCATGTACATTGCAACCAATACTACGATTGAGGCGGAAAACAGCGACGCCCTTTATAATACAGGTTTTGTGGCCGCCGATCCTGTGGGTGTAGCGAAATCATTCGGCGATCTGGTCAGGGTTCTGGTCAACGACGGCCGGCAGCACAATATCATCATTGTCTCGGCAGGGGCAGGTTTTGGCAATCCCGAACATTATGAAGCCGCCAAGGCTATCCTGCATACGCTGGAAGATGTGTATGGATTGAAATACACGAAAACAGTGGAGGAATTGGCCGTATCCCGGGCTGAAACTGTTGTGGCGAACGACAAGGGGATCAAGATCGTTATTTACCCCGGATTCCCCACCGGCGATACCTATGTGACCGGCATGTCGGTACTGCTGCAAACCGGCGACTATGACACTGTTCTTGCCTGCAATGCGGCCTATGCGCGTTTTTCCGTAGCCATTGATGAAGTGGAAAAGGCTTACGGTAAGGATATCCGCGTTTCGGCTATTACATCAATAAACGATCAGACGCGAACGGCGTTTACAACGCTTGATTCTTCCGGCAACAGCAGCCTGAACTCCGCGTTGGTTATGCCCAGCGTCTCAACGGCGGTGGGATTGTTTTCGCTGGTGTATAACGGGATTACCGGTTACGCCGACAGAGTACGGATAAACGGCTCAGGCTCGCTCTTTGATTCGCCAAAATGGAAATGCGGCGATGTTGCGGAATATAGCCGTATTGAGCGGATTAATACCTCCGATGACAAATGGGAAGTTACCCTTGACGAATTAAAACAACTGCTTGTTGTTTTTAACCCCGCAGCCGATTCCACGAGCATTTACCGACAGCTTGAGGGCGTAACATCGGAATATATTCTACAAGCCAGAGGGCTTTAACCGGCAGTTTTTTTTAAAGGAAGCTTCACATGTCTGTTGTCATGAAAACAGGATTGAAAAACGCGCTCATAACTATTGCCTTCCCGTTTGCCGTTTGGGTTGTGTTGGAGATTATCTGCGTTATTAAAACAGGGCGCCATATATTTAACACGGCGCTTGATGTACAGAATTATGTGCGCAGCGTGGGTATTTCGGCGTGTACCGCGTTGGCTCTTTCCTATAATCTCGGCAACGGACGTTTTGATTTGTCTCTGGGCGCCCAGAGGATGGTTGTGGCCATTTTAGGCGGAAATGTCGCAATACGGCTCGGCATGGGTACGCCGGGGGTAATACTCTTCGCCCTTGCCTTCGGCTTTATAGCGGGCGGCATTGTGGGTATCATGTTTGTTGTGACCCGGATACCGGCCATGGTACTCGGCGTTGGCATGGCGCTGGTGTATGAATGTATCGCCTTTGCCGGTTCAAAATCACAGGGGCTTCAGTTGTTTGGCGTCGAGAAGGTTGCGACTCTGTCGAATATGTACCTGACCATTTGCGTTGTACTGGCGGTTGTGATCTTCGTGATGGTTATTGACCGTTATACAAAATTCGGTTTTTACTCTAGGGCTATCAGCGGTTCCCAGCGGATAGCCCATAACTGCGGTATAAATATTTTTGGCCACGCCATAGGTTGTTATACTATTGCTGGCGGGCTGGTGTCATTTTCCGGCGTGTTTGACGCCGCCTTTAAGGGCGGTATGGATGCGGAGCTTGGCTTTGCCAGCAATTCGGCGGTTATGACCAACTGCTTTCCCATGTTTCTCGGTAAATTTATGTCCCGCTGGTCGAGCGACGCTGTTGGAATACTTTTTTCCACCATGACCGTCAGGCTCTTTCAGACAGGACTCTCGGTTTTAAAAATATCCGCTACTGGTCAGCAGGTGTTTACGATGATTGCGTTCCTCTTGTTCCTGATATTCCGGGCGAATGAGACCGTATTAAAAAAACGTCATGCTATAAATGCAAGAATTGCCGAAGCAAAAGCAAAAAAGTCGATTATGGCAAAAATATAAACGATACAAGGAGTTTGGTGTGAAAAAATTTTTAACGTTGTTTGCGGTATGGGTGGTATTATTTTCATGCGCCGGCACAGACAAGGGCGGGGATAACGGTCCGTTGGTTTTTGACGAATTGTCATTGGATATGGATAAAATGACATCCGTAGAAAAAACTCTTGTGTTTTATGACGGCGCTGTGGTTAACTACCGCGCTTACGAGAAAATCTATTATGTAAAGAATGTGGCGGATCCCGCGTATCACTATTTAAATATGTATATCCCTGAATCCGCCTATACCGGTAATGGTGAAACGTCCATTTTCCTATGGAACACCGTAGGAGGTTATATGGCAAGCAGATATCAGGAGCCGACGGTTGCCGATGTTGCCGGGAGAGCTTTAAGGGAAGGATTTATTGTCGTGATTCCCGGTGTCCGGGGCTGGAATTCGATGGTTGATCAAGCGGGAGAACCGGTTGCCGTTCCACTGGGAAGTCCCGCGCCTGAGGGCGCCGTATACACCGGCAGAGCCCCTGCCGCCATTGTTGACCTGAAAGCGGCTGTCCGGTTCCTGCGCCACAATGACGCGGTTATGCCCGGCAGCGCGGAACGGATTATCAGCGACGGTACCAGCGCCGGAGGCGCGTTGTCGGCACTGCTTGGAGCGTCAGGCAACAATCCCGCTTATGAACCCTATCTGCGGGCGCTGGGAGCGGCGGAGGAACGGGACGATATTTTTGCCGCCATTTGTTATTGTCCCATCATCGACCTGGAACATGCCGATATGGCCTACGAATGGCTCTACCGGGGAACCAATGCCCAAGCCCGATCTTTGCAGCCCGGGGAAACAGCCGTTTCCAACGAGCTTGCCGCGCTCTATCCGGCATACCTTGACAGCCTGGGACTCAGGATGTCCGATGGAACAGCCGTTTCAAGCGCAAATTATATGACCTATCTTAAGGCTTTCCTTTTGAATTCAGCCCAAACGGCGAGGAACGCGGACTTTGATATTCCTGGAGAAACAGGCGTTATACTCAACAAGAATTTTCAGGGCACTCCGGGAGAACTGGTTCTGGATATTGATATGGACAAATATCTTAACTATGTTGTCGTCCGTACTCCGCTTAAAACGCCTCCCGCTTTTGATCAATTCGGCGTTCTCAATCAAGGGCCTTCGGCGGAAAATCGCTTGTTCGGCGGTGAAAAGGGTGATTCGGCGAATTTTACAACCTATAGCGCGGAAAAATCAAATTCTTCCGTTATTGACGAGGCACTTCAATCAAGAGTTGACCTGATGAACCCGATGAATTTTATCGGCGACGGCGTGAGCAGGGTTGCCAAAAACTGGTATCTGCGGCACGGTTCGGTTGACAGGGACACGGCGTTTCAAATACCCATCAATTTGTATACAAAGCTTAACAACTTTGGCTATGACGTTGACTTCCGCCTAACCTGGAACAGAGGACACCAGGGAGACTACGATCTTGATGATCTTTTTATGTGGATAAAAAAGATCGTCAAGGCTGCCGCTGAGACGAAGAACCTATGAAGTCACAAGTCTTTAATCCCTGTCTCCCCGCTTGGGAATATGTCCCCGATGCCGAAGCCCGTGTTTTCGGAGATCGGCTTTATATCTTCGGCTCCCATGACGCCTTTGACGGAGCGGCCTATTGCGTGAACGATTATGTCTGCTGGTCGGCGCCGGTTGACGATCTCTCCGGTTGGCGCTACGAAGGCGTCATTTATAAAAAGAACCAGGACCCTCTTAATCCTAATGGTACGCGCCTTATGTTCGCCCCGGATGTGGCGCGAGGCCACGATGGCTGCTATTATCTGTATTACACCTTGGATTTGACAGGGGCTGTCGGCGCTATGTCGGTGGCCGTATGCGGTGAGCCCGCCGGAAAATATGAATACTATGGAGCGGTGCGTTATCCGGGCGGAAATATTTTGGGTTTAAAAGAGGGCGAGCTTTTGAATTTTGACCCCGGTATATTTATCGACGATGACAAACGTATTTTTTTGTATACCGGCATAGCGCCGCCTGACATAGGGGGGCTTCGCAAAAAAATAAACGCGCTGAACCGTACCGCAGACGGCGGTTATGTCGTTGAATTGGAACGCGACATGCTTACTATAAAGTCAGAGCCTAAACGTTTATTTAAAAACGGTGAAGGAGCAAGGGGCAGTGAATTTGAAGGCCATACGTTCTTTGAAGCCAGTTCCATGCGCAAGATAAATGGCAGGTATTATTTTATCTACTCATCAGAAAACAGCCATGAGTTATGCTATGCCATAGGTGATAAACCGGATGGCGATTTCCGCTATGGCGGTACGCTTGTCAGCATTGGCGACGTGTTCCTTGATGGAAGAAGCAGGGAAGACGCGCTTAACTATCTGGGTAATACTCATGGCAGCATTGAGTGTGTAAACGATCAATGGTATGTATTTTACCACCGCCAAACGAACCTGAATCAGTTTTCGCGGCAGACATGCGCGGAACAAATAGATATAATGCCCGACGGTTCCATCCCGCAGGCAGAATTAACAAGCTGTGGTCTTAACAGAGTCCCCCTTGCCGGACGCGGCGTTTACGAGTCCCGGATTGCCTGCAACCTGCGTTCAAAAAACGGCGTTCTTGCCTATGGTATGGTAAAACCGGAAAACACTAAACACCCCTACTTTACCCAGGATATTCCCGATGACGGGGAGACCGCCGGTCAATATATCGCCAGTATAAGAAATGGAAGCGTTGCGGGATTCAAGTATTTTGCCATGGACGGTGCGGAAGAAATAAGTGTAACCATCCGCGGCGTTGCGGATGGTTTTTTTGTCCTCTCCACAGAAATGGATGCTTCTCCGATAGCGCGGATACCAATAACGTCTTGCGTCAAATGGCGCGAACTATCCGTGTCGTTGCCGCCTCTTTACGGAAAGCAGGCGCTATATTTTACCTATCAGGGCGTCGGCAGTCTGGATTTTAAGTCATTCAAACTGATATGAGAGGATAAGCAATGAACAAAAAAGAAATGACACGCTTTGATTGGCATATAGATATAAAAATATCTCTTGCGATGGGCGGGTGCTTATTGATAGCAACAGCAATCCCCGAATTCCAGATCATGACAGCCTGTATCGCCACATTGCTCTGTGTTCAGAATGGGGTAAAAGAAAGTGGGAAGTCCGGTTTGATTCGGATCATCATAACCGCCATCGGCGGTTTGATTGCCATCCTCGTGGTTCTGGCGGATAATAGAATCGGCAACCAGTGGATATTTATTGTCATGATCGTGCTGGGCGTACTGGTTACACTGTTCGGCTGCAAGGTTGCCCGGGTTCCGTCTTTTAACGCTCGAATAGGAGGCGTTACTTTTATTTTGGTCGTATTGACCAAAACCGGGCCGGATCGGATAAGTTATGCGCTGTTCCGTTTGCTTTCTACTTTATATGGAGTAATTGTGGTTGTCTTTGTGTCCATGATTTTTGCCGCTTTTTCAAAGAAAGAGGCTCCCGCGCCTGAAAACGAGTCCGTAATACAGAATAAAATCGAACCTTAAAAGCCGCCTGCTTCGCCCGGTTAGGCATGACCAAGATTCCGGCTCACCCCAGCAGTTTGTCGCGCTTCATACAAAAAATAGTATAACTAACGTGAGTTCGACGAATATCAAGGTCTCCGCTCTAATATGAAATGAATAGTTATATCTTGCAAACTGCTAAAATAAGACCTTATAGCAAACCTTTAAAGACTTAAATAACGTGAATTTGACAGACTAAAGAAAGCTCCACCCGAATCTGGCATAATGTATAGACCAAAACACCCATCATACGGGAAACAAGAGGAGTTTCTGTGAACGAAGATATTATAACAAGGATATACTGCGATGTCGATGATTTGCGCGAGGCTCTTGAACGCTGTTGCAAAGCCCATTGTCTGCTGGATGCAAAAAAAATCCTGTGGTTTCCGGTCAGCCGCAACCGGTTCGTGGAACTGTCCGGCTGCGCTTCCCCTGCCCATATATACCCAGGATTTCAGGCGGGGAAAATCCGCAGAGTCAGGTTTATCGACTCCACCCCTTTGAAGTATGCTATAACCTGGTATATACAGCTTGATGGGCATGACTGACAAGCTGTTGTTACGGAAACGGACCGTGATAGAGGCGGCAAATGACTTTCTGAAAAACATCTGCCAAATGGAACACCGCCACAACCCTGTCAATTTCATGGTCAGCCTGCTGGCGGCATTTCCGGACTACATTTTTCTGCCCCATAAACCGTCCATCCGGGTATTTCAAAATGAAAGACTCCTAAAATAGTGGTTTGACACGCTCCGGCGGGTTTTTTCGCTGAAAACTCTCCTCACATGAGCCTATTGTCTTGCAAAACCGCCCCCTTGACAACTTTCCTCACGCCGTAGTAGCATATATAAAAGCGTTAAAAGAAAATGGAACAAACAACTGGATGCGTATGGCGCCGCGCAAGGCGTCGCGCTTCATGCCGTTTCACGCCATCTTTAACGAAGGAGCGGCTGTAACCATACCTGTTTTGGTGAGGTTTAGATACTATGAAAGTGTACCACGCTGCGGCGTTTTTTTTCTTGTACGCAGGCTCTCTGTGTCTGTTTGCGTGCCTTTCTTCCAGCGCGATGGCAAACCGTCTCACGCCGCCAAAACCGGCGCGTGAAATCAGGCTTGCCGATATTGAGAAAGCCGTCTTTGAAAATCCGGCGCAAGCCCTGCATCTTATCGGCGTGTACCGCGCCCATTATCCGTACGACGATGAAACCGGCGACAAACTCGCTGATGTATGGGACGCGGCGATAGGCGCCCTGAAAACAAATCAGGCGAAAGCCCTTGAAGAAAAGCGTTTTGACGACGCGTTGTCCATGGCGCGTTCCCTGGCGAATCTGGATGTTATGGTTGAAAGCGCCGGTATGGAGCCGGATATTTTGCTCGCCGACGCCAAAGACAAGCTGGAAAAGGGCGACGATCTGTCCGCGTTTATAACTGCGGTTCACGCTCATGCGCTTAAACCGCTTGCTTTTGACGACGCTCTGATCTTTCTGAATCGCGCCGTAGCAGTGAAACAGCGCAGGACTGCATCCTATTTTCTCGTTGCGGCGGATGCCGCAGCAACCGCTTATGCTGATAAACGCGCCGGAATACCGTCTGGTGTACGCGCCTATGCGGAAGGGAATGACCAGCCGCGGGATATGATCAAGGGCGTCGTGACCGTGCTTGTCGATCAAGGGACGCATATTGAAAAAGGGCGGGCGTATCCGGCGATGACGCTGGGATCCGCGTTTTTTGTGGACGCGTCCGGTCTTCTCATCACCAACTACCATGTGATTCAGAGCGAGGTTGATCCCGCGTATGAAGGGTATTCCCGCATGTATATCCGCATGGGGGACGCGACAAGTCCGCGTACGCCTGCCCAGGTGGTTGGGTATGACAAGGCGATGGATCTTGCGCTTATCAAAACAACCATTAAGCCTGAATATGTTTTTTCTATTGCGGACTGGGCGGCTCCCGCTGTAGGCGATCCCATCATTGCAATAGGATCGCCTGTTGGTCTTGAAAAAACAGTTACGCAGGGCATAGTGTCCGCCACGGGAAGGCGGCTTCTGCAAATGGGCGATGTCCTCCAGATAGACGCCGCTGTCAATCAAGGCAATTCGGGAGGTCCCGTTCTTGACAGGAACGGCAGACTTGCCGGCGTTGTTTTCGCAGGCGCGAATCAGTATCAAGGTTTGAATTTCGCTATTCCAGCGGAACGGCTTGTCGCCGCGCTTCCCGCCCTTATCAAAGGCGGGAAAGCGGAACGCCCCTGGCTGGGGCTTGTCCTTGCGGAAACCGCCGAAGGCGCGGAAATCATCTATGTCGCGCCTTTCACCCCCGCTGCGGAAATGAATGTTAAAGAAGGCGACGTCATAGCCTATTTAAATGGAGAAAAGGTGAGCGCATCCCAGGGCGAGCTTATACCCGCGTTGCAGGACGCGCTTTTTTCCACCCGGCCGGGCGAGCTGGTGTCATTGGAAACAACGGACGGCGAGCGGCGCCTCATCATGTCTCATACGCGTCCCGCGCTTCCCCTGTCCGAAGCCGCGAAAAAGGACAGCAGGGAACGCATGACCGGCCCATTGTTCGGGTTTATTTTGGCTTCGTCTCTGGGAAAAACAACTGCATATACAGTCAAAAAAGTGATACGCGGTTCCATCGCCGATGACGCCGGTTTGTCTAAAGACGATCCCATAACTATACGCGGGTTCTCGGTGGTGGAAAAAGAAGGGTACGTATTTATGGATATTAATGTGAAGAAGCGCCGTTTGGGATATATGGAGACATCCATGCGGTTGCCCGCGTATCTTGATACGCCGGACACGTTGTAGCGGGGTAACGATGAAAAATAACTTCAAAAGCGTCATTTTTGATCTGGACGGCACGCTCGTTGACACCATTGCGGACATCGCCTTCTTTATGAACAAGGCGCTGAAGGCGCATCATCTGCCCCTTGTTCCAGAAGAAGCGTACAACAAACTTGTTGGCTGGGGCATGAAGCGGCTTGCCTTTAACGTGTTGCCTCCTGAAATACAGGAATCTACGGACTCCGATGCGCTTTCCGCCGAACTCGCCGCAGACGCCACCCGTTTTTACGGAGAGACGCCCATCATCAAGACTAAACCGTACGCCGGCATACAAGAACTGCTTGCAGAGGTCAAACGGAGAAAATTCAAGACTGCGGTTCTCAGCAATAAGCCTGACGCAATGGCGAATATCGTGGCAAACGCCATGTTCCCGCAGGGATCGTTTGATGTTGTCCGTGGCGAAATAGCGGGAAAACCGCGCAAGCCCGCGCCGGAGCCGGTGTGGGATATCCTTGTAGACATTGATTCAAGTCCGAGAGGGACGGTGTTTTTAGGAGATTCGGAAATTGATATAGAGACTGCGCTTGCATCGGGATGCCATGCGGTAGGCGCGGGATGGGGATTTCGGGGCGCTGAAACCCTGGCAAAAGCGGGCGCGGAGCGCATCATTGACAAGCCTTCGGATCTCTTGGAGATACTATGAATATAAACGATCCACGTGTCGCGGAAAACCTGAGCGGACTCTCCGCAACTCTTGCAAAAATAGACGACCCCGAACTTATCGAGTCTTTTTTGCATTGTCTTCTCACTCCCTCTGAAACGGCGGACATTGCGGCTCGCTGGGCTTTGGTCAAAGCGCTGAAAGAAAAGAAAACTCAGCGTGAGATAGCGCAGGACTTGGGGCTTTCCCTCTGTAAAATTACAAGGGGATCCCGCGAACTCAAGAAGCCGAATTCGGCGTTCCAACGGGTGTTGGATATAGCGGCGGTGAAATAGCCGCGCATTGGGATGTCGGCGGAAACCGGCGTCATGTGGATCGCGATCCTGTTTTCATGGTATTGTTCCCCGCATGTCATAGGCGCGGCGCACAGGCGTATACTCGGCGTCCGTTAAGGTGCAGGACACCGCATCGCCTGCCCGAGGGGTTTTGCCGCCTTCCGGCGCTTGCAACAGCGCCTTGAGATAGGTTTCCGTCGTGCCTACGACGAACCCTGCGGGCGCGTTGTCAGCCGCTTCAATGACGACTTCCGCTTTTTTGCCGATTTGCCGATTGATATATGAACGCCGCCCTTCATGCGCCAGCGTCAAGAGCGCGTCAATGCGGCGGGAAATCTCCCGATTCGGCGTTTTTTCTTTGAAACAGAACGCTTCGGTTCCCGGTCGCGGCGAATACGGGAAGGCGTGTATCCACGAAAACCCGACGCGCCTGCACAAGTCAAGCGTCTTCTCAAAATCGGCGGCTGTTTCCGTGGGAAAACCGGCGATAATATCGCAACCCAAAAAAGGGTCGTCTTTTACGGAACGGAGCAGGGCGGCGCTCTTTTCCACAACTTCCCGTGTATACGGACGCCTCATCTTCGCAAGCGCCGCGTCGTTGCCCGCCTGCACCGAAAGGTGAAAATGGGGGCAGACTCGCGTGTCGGCTATGGCGGCGCAGAACGCCTCCGTGACGCCTTCCGGTTCAATGGAAGAAAGCCGCAACCGTATTCGTGTTGTGCCTTTGAGCAGATACGCCACAAGCCCTGCTAAATCCATGCCCGAGTCGTATTGATTGATGTTGACGCCGGTAAGCGCGGCTTCACGGTAACCCTTCGCTTCAAAAACGCGCAACTGACTGAGCGCCCGCTCCGGCTCAAGGCTCACGCTCGGCCCCCGCGCAAGACGGACGCGGCAGTACGCGCACCGCCCATTGCAACCGTCCTGAATCTTGAGAAACGCCCTGGAATGAAAGGAAAACGTATTCGGGATATAGCGAAATTGTTCCAACCGCGCATTGCCGGGAACCGGCGAACGCAACAACTCGGAGATGCTGTCCGGCAAAGAGAATGCATGATGTTCACAGACAGACCCCTCCACCGCCGCAAGCGTTGCGGGCAGATCAAGCAAGGCGCTCTTGCGGTCTCCCGCAAGGACGAAAATCCGCCGGTCAATGGCGGCGATGGCTTGAGCGTCCATCTGCGCGTAGCAACCGCTCACGATGACGCATACATTGTCAGCCGCCAGCTTTCTGATAATTCGCCGCGCTTTTTGCTCGGCTTTGGAGGTTACGGTACAGGTGTTGACGACAACCACATCCGCAGGCTCGTCTTCGTTTAAGGGGATTACGGGAAATCCCGCGTCCCGAAACGCGCTCGCGATTGCTTCGCTTTCAAGCTGATTCAGTTTGCAACCGAGTGTATAGATAGATACGGATAGCATTTTTTCTTGCCTAATTTCTGCCCAGCGCTTGAATATTATGGTACAAAGCGAGCAATTCCGAGCGCAACAGGGCGATTTGCGCATGAACGCTCTGATTTACACCGGCTAATTCCGCAAACATCTGACGCCTCGCGCCCTCAATGGTATACCGCCTCTCGTAAAGCAGATGTTTCAGACGGAATAAGATGTGAATGTCCCGCTCAGAGAACATGTGCCTGCCCGCCTTGTCCCGCTTGGGCTGGAGCATAGGAAACTCCTGTTCCCAATACCGCAAGACATGCGCCTTTACGCCGATAATTTCTTCCACTTCCCCTATGGTCCGCGCTGTCATTACCCTCTCCCGCCATGTTCACGGAGAGTTTTTTTAGGAGCGCGTGACGATCTGATTTCTATTTCAACGGGTATTTCCTTGAATCCCAAGTCTTTTCTTATTTTGTTGCGAAGGTATGAAATGTACGACTCGGTTACGGCGTGAATGCGGGACACGAAAAAGACGAATTTTACGGGGCGGCTGGAAACCTGCACCGCGTATTTCACCTTGAAACGGGTCTGCGGACCCTGCGGCGGCGGACACTCTTCAAGCCAGCGTTCCAATGCCTGATTTAAGCGTCCCGTGTCGATCTGTGTGGTGAGCTGCCCGTAAAGCCGGATCGCCGTATCAAGCAACTTGTCCACGCCCAGACCGATTTTGGCACTTACCGGCGCTATAGGCGCGTATTCCATCTTGCCGAAGAAGAAATGAATACGGTCGCGCATGGCCTCAAAGGTGTTCTTTACCGCAGGCATGACATCCCACTTGTTCAGCGCCATAACAACGCCGCGCCCTTTCTCGGACGCAAGAGCCGCGATTTTTTTGTCCTGATCCGACAGCCCTTCCTGAGCGTCGATCAGGAGAAACACAACATCAGCCTCGTCAATGGCTTTTATGGCGCGGTTCACGGAATAGTACTCAATATTTTCAGTAACCTTGGATTTCCGCCTGATGCCGGCGGTGTCCAAGATGACAAAATCGCGGTTTTTGTAGGTGAACGCGCCCTCGACAACATCGCGTGTAGTCCCCGGCACATCGCTTACCAGAGAGCTTTCGGACGCGACAAACCGGTTCGACAGGGTGGACTTGCCGGTGTTCGGCTTTCCCAAAATCGCTATGTGGATAGGCTCCTTGTCAGAAGGAGACGACTCGGCGACATTGGAGAAATCCAGCTTGCCGATGATAGCTTCCTCCAGCGCCGCAATCCCGTCTCCGTGTTCAGCGGAAATGAAATGGAGGCGCTCAAAACCGAAGGATAACAGGTTAAACGATTCCTGCTCCCGTCTGCCGCCCTCGGTTTTGTTCACCGCGACGATGAGTTTCTTCTGATAAGGGCGCAAGAGCGCGATGAACTCCTCGTCTTCCGCAGTAAACGCGCCGGCTTCAAGCAACAACACGATCAAGTCAGCGGTTTTGATGGTTTCCAGCGTTTTCTCAACCACCAAAACATCCAACGCGCCTTCTTCACCGTTGCGGTCGTTGTCGAGCTTGAATCCGCCCGTATCAACAAGCCGAAGCGGTTTTTCCTGAATAAAGGCGTCTTTAGCGACCGGATCCCGGGTAACGCCCGGAGTCGGGTCGGTTATAGCGCGCCGCGTCCTCAAAAGGCGGTTGAATAGCGTGGATTTTCCTACATTAGGTCTGCCCACAAGAACGACCGCCGGCGCATTGCCGTATTTTTTTTCTGTATCGAATGTCACGATTGGCTGTCCTCTTCTTTCATCAGTATCTCCACTTCCTTCGCGCTCTTGCGCGTCAGTATTTTTTTCGCCAGAGCGCGGCATTTTTCGCTATTCGCTTTCCTGATGATCTGTTTCACCAGCGGAATCTGCGAAGCGCTCATGCTGAATTCATCGAGTCCCAGCCCAAGAAGGACAGGCGCCGCCGCAGGATCGCCGGCAAGCTCGCCGCACATAGCGACCTTTATACCCGCGCTGTGCGCATCGTCAATTGTCTTCTTGATGAGCCGGAGAATAGCCGGATGAAACGGCTGGGACAGGTTGCCGACTTGTTCGTTGTTGCGGTCAACGGCAAGCGAATACTGTACAAGATCATTGGCACCAAGCGAGAAAAATTTGGATTTTTCGGCGAGAATATCCGCAATCACCGCTGCCGCCGGTATTTCTATCATGCATCCCACGTCAATATTATTGGAAAACGCCTGTCTTTTTTTCCGGCATTCCTTCTTCGCTTCCTCAAGCATGGACAGCGCCTCCTCCAGTTCCGTAAGACCGGAAATCATGGGGAACATGATCTTCACGACGCCGAAAACGCTCGCCCGCAAAATCGCCCGCAACTGCGCCTTGAAGAGTTCGGGATGGGCGAGAGAAAACCGTATGGCGCGCAAGCCGAGCAACGGATTTTTTTCTTCAATAGTACGGAAATTCAATGGAATTTTATCTCCGCCCACATCAATCGTCCGTATGGTGACGGGCTTGCCCTCCATTGCCTTGAGAACGCTCGCATACGCTTGAAATTGCTCCTCTTCGCCGACATGTCCTGTGTTCAGAAAAAGAAATTCAGACCGGTACAGCCCGATGCCCTCGGCTCCGTAACGCAACGCCTGCTCCACTTCGTCAGGAAATTCTATATTTGCGTTGAGGATGACGCGATAGCCATCCATTGTCTCCGCCGGCAGATCACGCAACGCCTCCTGTCCATGTTTTTTTTCGCTCGCTTGTGCGATTATCTCACGGTATTTCTCAATTTTTTTTGCGGTCGGCTTGATGATGACTTCGCCGACATCGCCGTCTACGATGAGCGTGTCGTCCTGGGCAACCTCTTCGACAATGGCTGAAATGCCAAAGACCGCCGGAATTTCAAACGCCTTTGCCAAAATAGCGGTGTGGCTCGTCTGGGAACCTGCGCCCATAACCAGCGCCTTGACATGCCGTTTGTTCATGGCGACGGCTTCGGAAGGCGGAAGCTCACGGGTTACTACGATCACGTCTTCGGTCAAATCCGCAAGAGAATATTTCTTAATGTTAAGCAGAATATTCAGAATCTGTTTGGTAACATCCGCGATGTCAACAGCCCGCTCTCTCAGGTACGACACCGGCGACGCCATGAGCATCTGGTAAAATTCATGCCCAACGCCCCATACAGCGCCTTCGATGTTTTCGAGATTGTCCTCAAGCTGTTTTTTTATCTGCGCGTGAAACTCCACGTCTTCCAACATCAAAAGATGCGCGTTGAGTATGTCATCCCGTTCGCCTGCGCCGGACTCTTGCACGCCCCGCAACGACTTAACATTCTCTTTCACTTCATTCACTGCGGCAAGAAAACGCGCCCATTCTTCATCGATCTGGTTGCTCTCAATACGAAACCGGGGGATCTCTGGAAAATCAGCGTCCAGAAACAAAAGAGCCTTCCCTATGGCGATCCCTTTCGATACGGGCACGCCCGTCAATTTCTTCATGATAAATGCATCTTATCACAATAGCGGAGCGCTTGTGAAGGGGCTGGAACGAGGCTGTTTTGAAAGAGACGGCGAACATTTCATTCCGACTGTTGCGCCCCTTCGGACGGCGACGTTTTTGCGGTTGCGATAAAGGAATGCGGAGCATTCCGGCAATCGCAAAAATGTAGGTAGAGTGAGCTGTGGGAGGCGTAGCCGGACTAGGCTCTCCGGAACCTCGGAGCACCTCGAAGCGTAAACAGTCCTGTCATGCGAAGTGCCCCCGTACTTTTATTTTCTTTATTTCCCATATTCCTTTAATGTTTTCTTCATATTTTTCTCCAATTATTGTTATTATCAATTCTTCCAATGAACTTATTATTGAAATATATAATCCGATTTCTACGGCTATTGTATTTTTTAATCCGATAATTATTATGATGCAATATTTTATTTTAATAATTATATTAAATCCAAATATTATTGTATATATAACCAACAATGCATAAAACACAAAATCCGCTATTGAATCAAGCCGCGATCCGATAATTGTTTGTTTTTTATATTTTCTGGCAATATATCCATCCAGTACGTCAGTTAATCCAATAATTATTAAAACAGAAAAGAGAAGGAATCTATTGTCTTTTGTGAAAAAAATTATTGGCGACAATATAATTCTTGATACTGATAAAACATTGGGGAATGTAATTATTTTGTTTTCATTCATTTTCATGATTATTTATATTACTTTATTTTTAATTTTTTGTAAATATCTATTTTTTAAATATTCCAACCAATTTAGGGGGCATTTCGTATAACGTTCCGGCTGTTTACGACGTTTTGGCGGCCCGGATAAGCAAATGCGTAGCATTTGCAGGGCGGACAAAATGTGCCGGAGCAACGGCGTGGGAATGGAGCGTAGCGGAATGACCTAGCCG
>JAISCC010000048.1 GCA_031265845.1 Treponema sp. | reverse complement strand
GGGAAACCGATGAACAGAAGGCGCAGGCGCGGATGTTGAAACTCCGCTACAGAGCGTTGCGCCGCGTCGAGGAGTTCCGCATGGCCTTTGATTGGGTCGAAACGACCGAGCAGGCCGACCACAAAATCGTCGTCCGTGAAGCCGAAGGCGCGGCGCACGCGTTCGCGGCCTGCCGGGTCAAAGGCGAAGCGGGCGGTATCCACGCCTCCCGGTATGACGTACAGACAGTCGTCGTGTACGCCGAGGACGGCGCGGCATTGCGCGGCGCTGCGGGAATTGGAAGCTGTCACGGCGTCGACCAGGCGGGTATGGAGCAGACGGTTGACGATGCCGCCTCTGGGCGGGCGTTGGTCGCCGCGGGTGCGGATCAGCCGGAAGGAAGCGTGTTTTTTCAGCAACCCCCAGAGGATGAGGTTTTCGCCGCGGTGGCAGTTGACGATGTGGGGTTTGAATTCGCGCAGCAGGGCGGCGATGCGAATCGCGGCGCGGGCCAGGGCGGCCGGGTGCAGACAGGTCAAGTTCAAGGGAAAAGGATCAAGCTTCATGTCGCGTGCGGCGGCGAAAGAATCGGCGCCGGGCGGGCAGATGACCAGCACGTCGTGCCCGGCCTTGCGCAGCAGGCGTGAGAGGTTGAGGCCGTACCAGGCCGCCGCGTTGAACCAGCGGACGTTGACCACTTCGATGATGCGCAGTTTCGGCATCCGCATGCCTTGCCGCAAAACAAGGCGAAAAGCAACGGCTATTCCGGAGGGTCCGTGCAAAAGCCGACCGCTTTGGCGCTCCGCCGTTGACGCTGTAGGGAAAAAATCCGCTGCCGTGCCTGGTGAAAAAGCTGTTTGAGCTTGTCTATAGTGTTTCAATCCACAGCCGGTTCCATCCGCCGACTGAATCCGTCCCGGCTTCTATCCGCCGAGTGGATTGTCCCCTCCCTGAAGGAAGGGGCTACCGGGAAGGTATGCCCGGCTTTGTCGGGCGTCAAGTGGGAATCTCCCTGAAGGGAGAGACTTCAGACCATAAAGGAATTTTTGGTGAATAAAAAGAAATTTTTATTTACTCTCTATAGGAATTGATACGGTTGGTTGCATCCAGTATAGCTTTATCTTGAGCCGTTGTTTCCTTGCCGATGCCTTTTTGATAAAAGCCGCCAATCACGACCTCAGGTGCCGAACCTCTTCTATATACAAAAAAAATACGTTGTCCTGCACCATAACAACGAAGCTCAAGTAATGTACCATGGTTTGTATGACCGACACTTTTGATCAGATTTCCATCAACAGCATAGTCGCGGCTTTTTGCCCGCTCCATGTTTTGAAAATAGCCGTTCTTTTCCCATAATTGAAAATCCGCAGCAGAATGTAATGCACCTTCACAAAATTTTGCTTTAAATCGGACAGTAAAACGTTCAGGAACATTCGTCAATGAATCAATGCAGTGTGCCGTTATTGCAGATATATCATCTTGGCCCCAAATATTATGAAGTTTCTTATCTCGATTATCAAAGCAGAGCAAATCAACTCGCCATTCCTCCTCTGCGGATATAGTCAGCGCGAGCGCATTCCGCTTCACAGCAATCTCCAAAACGGGAGCGGCTGTACCGATGCCGGATACAATCCAATCTTCAGTATCATGAAAATTTTCTTCGCCGATGACCCGTCCTTCTGAAAACATAACCAACAATAAGCGTAATTTTTCACGTTCGGCGTTTTGCGTCTTGTACAAAATATCGCTGATTCCGCTGCTCACGCCGTCTTTTCTGATAAGGACAAATTCCGACGGCAAGTCACCGCTTATTCCGGATACACAACCGGACAACGATACGCCGCGACATTCTTTTCGTAACCGAAACAGCGCATCCGCTGCGCGAACGGCGATGTTTCTCCCTTCCTCTTCACTTTTGGCTGCACCGGGATAAGGATTAAAAAATATATCCATTGTTGCCGGCCCGCTAAATCAACCGCATGAGATTTTTTTCCGTCTCATCGAAGAAACCGTCAGGCCAATGATCCATCATCCCATATCTGTCTATACTGATAGTCTCAACACTTGCCGAATCGCCACTGTTATCAGATTTAAAGAAATAAAACTTTACATCATCCGGCGACAGCTTCCCTTCTTTGACAGCTATTCGTATACCGTTCACAAGATGGTCGGAGTGCGTTTCTACAATGACCTGTATTCCGCAAGAAGCCGCAAGCGACAGTAGTTCTCCCATTTTTGTCTGGCCGGAAGGGTGCAGGTGCGCTTCAGGATTTTCGAGCAAGAGAAGAATGGGAGTTTCCCTGTTCACTGCCAACTGCCCTGCATGAACGAGAACACCGGCAATAATCGGCAATGTATAAGATAATCCGAAGCCGACATGGACAGGGCGGTGTTTATCAAATTCCGTTCTTCCAGTATCCGTATGAGGATAGACTTCATAATGGAAATCTACACCTGGAGACAAGGTACGCAGCCATTCCTTGATATTTTCTTTTATCCCGACCCCTTCTTTGGCCACAAGAACCGGCGGTACACGCAAAACGTCCCAATCCCCGTCAAGGCGGGAAAGGAAATCCACAATGTTTTCCCCTCTTGCCCCGACAGTTTGAATATAGCCGTCGATATGCAACGGTAGAGAATTTTTCGGGCCGAAGCGATCCGCGGAGATATACGAAACGATTCCGGAAAGAGGCGTGCCGCATTGTGGGTGCTCTTCTCCTTTTGCATAAGAAAATTCCAAAATACTTTTATCATGCATGGCACACTGCACGGACAAGCCGCCGCAGTCGCTGCGAACATACTCTTGCAGCGGTCCGAGTCCGTCGAGCGGTTTTTGTTCATGTACTAGGCGGACAGCCTGAATTACAGAGCTTTTTCCGGAACTGTTAAGACCGGTCAAAACATTTAATCGGCCGAACGCAAACGTCTCTTTTTCAAAAGCTTTGAAATTTTCAAGCGAAAGTTCAGTTATCACTCTCTCACTTCCTCGGCAACGCAGTTGATGATTTTTTTGATTATTTCATACCGCCCTCTTATCCCTGTAACCTTTGTACTGTCTTTACTAATATAGTTCCTCAATAATGATTTACTGTCGTCAAACTCAGTATCAATTTTTTTATAGAGAACTTCTTTATTCCGCTGCAATAGTGTAAAATCCTGCTCGGTCATGTTTGACAATAAAACAGACCATGTTTCAAACAGTGATTTATTGATAGGTGCGCGAGGAAATTTCCTTTGAGAAAATTTTGCAGGGGTTGTTATTCGAAATGCACAGTTGTCAAATAGCTCCACAGCACGCTGCATTGCCAGGATAAATTTTTGCTCAATTTCATATATATTTTTATTGACGATATTTCTTCCTAAAAATTTATTAACAACATTATCATTGCGCTTGTCGCTTTTTAATACATTAATAATCTGCATGGTATCGGAAAGAAATGAATCCATTTCATAATCTTTTTTATATTCATCAATACGCATTATAGAAAATGCCAAATAGCGTAAGACGAGTTCTTGCGCAGCCATGCGCGAATCATCAACACGCTCGTCGACTGCTTTTTGAAATTCATCTGTACCTACAAGTTTTTCTAAAAGCACGGATACCGGACCGAAATACAGAGCATGGCGTATTTCCTGCTCTGTCAGAGGAAGGCCGCCTGTATTTAAACGCTTGAATATATTTCGTTGTACTTCGGGTGGCGAGTCGGAACCGATGATAGCGAAATCCAATTCTGTTTCATTAATTCTAATTTGCATACGTTCATTGATTTCGTCAAAGATTTTTCCTTCAAATTCTTTAAGAAATTCAAGAGATTCAAGTTTAAAATTTTTATCTGTTACATATCCTTTGATGGCGCTTAACCGCTGAAGTCCGTCGACAACAAACAATGTATCGTCTTTTGTTTCAGCAGCATAAAAAAGAGGTAAGGGGATTCTCAGCATTAACGATTCAATCAAGCGACTTTTTCTACCGGTATCCCATAGATCCGCGCGTCTCTGGAGTACGGCGGCATGAATCAAATTTCTCTCCAACCTTCTGATGACGTTGGAAAGAGAAATCTTTTTATTGGATATGGATATTTTTTCCGCTTCAAAAGGATACGGCGTGTAGGCTTCTTCTTCTATTCCTGAGTTGCTCCCGTCTGCGGCCGGAACCTCGTTTATATTGCTCAATGCATCCATCATCTGTTCTCCGCGGCAGTCGGCAATTTTGCCGGTGTCGGCCGCTGTTCCGTGCAACGGAGTTGGCTGTCGCGGGTGTATTCTCTCGAAAGCGAAGCCGAAACGCCGAGGTTCCAGGATTTGCGGGATATTTTTCCCGCCGTTATGTTTGTGATTTTATACCATGCGGACATCGCCTTCAAGAGTTTAGTTCGGATTATTGCGCCCGTGCGGCTTGCGGAAAGTCGTTTCATTTTTTGCTTCTTCGACGACGTTTGCAATGCGAAACGCGCGATGTTGGTCGTTGATCGGCTGTCCCGAGCGGACATCCGCCCCGGCGATACCGTTCCTTTCCCCGAAGCCGAAAAAATTCCAACCAAAGCAAATTGACGATTGACCTCTCCGGATATTCCGTATAGTTTTCTCGTTTCCCCGGAACACACGCCGGGAGCCGCGCCCTGCGGCATGCCCGGTCCGCTCCGGGCAAAGCCCGGCGCATCCTTGCCCGCGCGACCGCCGCGCGGGCCTCGAAGCGGACTCCATTGCCCGCTTCGCAACGCCCGTAAGGAGTATGCATGAGACGATTCGAAACGCTTCTGCTCTTTTCCCCTGAACTGTCCTCGGAGTCCCGCAACGCGGCACTGACCGGCTTCAAAGATATCATCGCCCGCGAAGGGGGAACGCTCACGACCGAGGACAACTGGGGCATGCGCGACCTCGCCTACCCCGTCAAAAAACAGATGCGCGGCTGGTATACCCGCTTGGAATACCTCGCTCCCCCGACTGCCATAGCCGAATTTGAACGCAATATCCGCATAAGCGAAGATGTTTTCAAATTTCTGACCGTGAAACTGGATGACACCGGCGCTCCCGCCGGCAACGAGGAGGACGCGGCATGACGGCGTTCAGGAAAAAATTCGCTCCCCGCCGCAAATTCTGCCGCTTCTGCGCGGACAAGGATTTGCCCATAGACTATAAACGTCCGGATATACTGCGGGATTTTATCAACGAACGCGGCAAGATCATCGCCCGCCGCATCACCGGCGCCTGTTCCCGCCACCAGCGCAGACTCACCGTGGAGATCAAACGCGCGCGCCAGATGGCCCTCATG
>JAISCC010000024.1 GCA_031265845.1 Treponema sp. | reverse complement strand
GACACGTACAAAATACCTTGCACGGGATGTAATTATTGTATGCCGTGTCCTCAGAATGTAAATATTCCGGCATGTTTTGCGGCTTATAATGTATCGCATACTATTGGAATGCTTTCAGGTATTCAGCAATATATGACAAGTACCGGGGCGACCGATCCCAGAAAAAATTATGCCGCAAGTAACTGTAAGGAATGTGGAAAATGTGAAAAGAAATGTCCGCAGCATATTCTCATAACAAAATCATTAAGAGACGTTGTAAAAAGATTGGAACCGTTCTGGTTTAAAACGGCGCTAAAAATTTTTGTTAAATTAACCAGAATGGATGTTAAATAATACATGGCGCACCCGCCGTTTGTGGGTGTGTCAGACGCTTCCGCGCGCCTTACAGTCCTTCCTGTAACATTTGCCGCCATTTCCGCAGGGCGTGCCGCCTCGGCTGGAAACCTTACGGCTATTTCCCGCAATGGTTGCGGCCGTCCCTGTAAGGTTTCCCACCATTCCCGCAATGCTTAAAGCCACGGCCTTAAGCATTGCGGGAATGGCGGCGAAGCGTAAACAGGCAGTTAGTTGTATGCCGTTTTTGCATTTTCTATCATTAAGGAATAATACCATCCATATGGGAATATATTATTTATGCATGTATCATCCCATCTATCGCCTTTATAAACATCTAATATTTCTATTTGAATATTGCTTGGTAATTTATTAAATCTAAAATATTGTAACTGGGGGCGCATCTTCCACGTCAATATCCATAAAATCGTTTTGATTATTAAAATGAACTCTTGTCTTTTTTAGATGATTGTTGTATTCATATAAATATGTCCTATTATAATCACCAAATCCATTTGAAATTAATATTCCCCAAAATTTTCCATCCATGATTTAATGTTTCACTATATTCAAAATCTATTTTTTATCCAATTCCTGATCCGCCTGACGCTTCAACACATGGTTGCAGTTTACGGATTTCTAATAAATTTTTAGCGCTATAAGTAATATTCTCTAGTATAATTAAATGTTATATATTCATTTTTGCCTATATTTTCCCATGTTATATCATATTCCTCTTCACGCCCATCAAAGCCATGATAAAATAATTTATCGTCTGTTATGTCAATCGCATCATAATAAGACACAGAGAAATCAATAGCAAAAATTAATATCTTGACACTCATTAACAAAATGAATACTATATGTTTCTTTATGATCCTCCTCCATGATTGTCATATCATTTATGTTATTAATTGTCAAAGGGTTTTTGCAAGAATTTTTTTAAAGATGGCATATAACGTTCAGGCTGTTTTTCAAATCTTTATTAGAATTATATTTTATTTTAATGAACCTCCCCGCTCTGAAGGGTGGGAGTATTACACCCATATGCGTTTACTTAGGGACGAGCAGTCTATAAAGCAGCGGGATCCGTTTCCTTTTGGAATTGGCGCAGAGGGACGCAAGGCGGTGAATGTTTTCAACCAGATTCGTAAAGGAAATAGTCTCAAGGAGCATATGCTTTGCCATGACCAGCGTGAGCCGTTGTTCGCGCCATAATGACCACGTTTTATCGGGCGCCGCTTCCCTCACAGGGGGAAAAACGCCCTTGGTTGACCCACGTCTCACAAAGGTCCGCCAGTACTAATTTCCCGTAAAACCATGCGCGGGTGCTCGGCTCTCCATTATAAATAGATTATGGCTTTTATTGTATCGCAATACAAGATTATACGCCAGTTTCGACATTTCATCATTGATGTTTAACATGAGGCTGTTTCAAAATCTCAAGTTCTGTTTCATATTATTTTAGGATCAGTCCCCGGAACGCCTCGCGCCGGTTTTGAATGAAACGCCGGACGCTATAACAAAAACCGCTATACATGCCGCCAGAGCGCCCGCAAGCAGCTTCATGCCCACCGCAACATTGTCCAGCATATAACTGAAAATCACCGGACCGATTGCCATGGACAAATTTTCAACAGCAGAGTAAACGCTCAACGCCTTCATGGACGAGACGGTTTCCCCCTGATACAACGTGGCATAGTAGGTCTGGATATTGGTAAGAACAAAAATATTGGCGATGGCGAGAATCACAATGACGACAATAAGCATAAAAATCGAAACATTCAGGGAGAACAGATAGACGCCGCCGGCGTTCAACAAAAGCGAAGCCACTATAATCACCTTGAGCGGGAATTTTTGGGAAACATAATCGCACAGGCTCGTGCCAAAAAGGATGGCGAACAGTCCGCTTAAAAGCATCAACTGTCCGATGTTTGATTCCCGCAAGCCCTGTTCCAGCCCATACGCGGGCATAAAGTAACTGGTAAAACTCATTGATACGACATAGGGCAGCAAAAGGAACAGCAAGGATATGAAAACGACCGGTTTGAAAATAAATTTGACCAGGGCGAATTTTTCGCTCTTCTCTTCCTTTGCAAGCTCTATCTCGTACAGATAGCTCGCCGCTTTTGACCGCATGGAGAACGCAAGTGTCACAAGCAAGATCAGCGCCACTGCGGATGAAAAGAGGTACACTATTCTGTAAGAGAAGAATTGCGCGAGAATAGAGCCGAACACCACGCCCACATTCATGCCGGCAAGAAACGAGGCGTTGAAATGGGCGAATCCGTTGTTTACATCCTTTACATCTTTTTGCGCGCCGATAACCGCGTTAAGCGCCAACAGCAAGGCTCCCCCTGAAAATCCGGTGAACGCATAGGCGACAGTCAGATACAAGGTGTCTGGCGCGAGAAAACACAAGGTATACCCGCCAGCGACAAATATCGCCGCCAAGAGGCTTATCTGTTTCAAGCCAATCTTTCCAAGTACATTGGGTATAACCAGCAAAGCGATGGATGTCGCGCCCATATCCGCAATGAACGGAAAGGTGACGACAAGCTCCCGCGGCAGGTTGAACAGGGGTTTATACAGATTTGACGCATAAACAGGCAATATCGCTGACGGCAGATTAATGGTGGCAAACAGAAAAAAGATCACCGCGCGAGGCAGTTCCGCACGGAATGGAAGCCGCTCATTTTCTTTTATCGCAACTTTATTTTTTTTATAGGCGTTCATTATCAGAATGAACTCTATCATAAGCAATAAAAAAGCCACGGCGGACGCTATGACAATCAGCACGGTCTGAATCACCATTGATTTCGTCTGCGCCTCAACCGTACTCAAATCGTAGCCGGTCTCAATGACGGCGACGATATTTCCCTCTTTGTCAAATATGGGTCCGTCAACGAACAGCCAGCTTCCTTCGGAGGTTGTCGTCGTACTATAAACATATTGCCTGGAATCACAGGTTTGTTGGTAGGTGCTGCCTTCATATTCTTCAAACGGATAAAAGACGCCTACGGAGCTTTCCAAATCCCACATCATATACACAACGCCGTCACGTTCCATCCAAATAGTTTGATATACATTTTGTCCCGCAAATGACAAATGAGAAAAATTTTCTTTAAGAGAATTTTTAAGCGCGGCGTACGCTTCATTCTCGTAATCTGACGGCTGGGAAAGGGAGGTTACTATATCCGTGTCTAGATTTATCGCCGTCAAGCGCGATATATTTTCGAGATTGCTGTATATCCTTTCATAATAACGGACATTCATCTCATTTATGATAAGAATTGACGCCAGAACGGCGCCAAATGTAATGCAGAACGCCGCCCAAATAATCCTTTTAAAAGTACTGTCCTTGTTCTTTTTAAATAACAAAACCGCCGCTGAAACAGCGGAGACGACAAAGGCAAGAATATCCAGCGTCAAGTGGAGAAACAACAATACAAAGAGGCGTCTGTCCGTTGAAGAAAACGAATATGAATTTATTATCTCCGTTTTTCCCGTCTCATTCATTATAACTATATTGTCATAGGACGCCGCTAAAAAACTATTTCCTCCACTCTCTCCATGAGCGATTCGGTAATAAGGGCTTTCGCCGGAAGGCGCGGTGAACAGTGTTCTCTGTTCATAGGTCGAAACATTTATAAAGACGATTTCATTGTTCAAAATATCCGTGTAAATAAGGTTGTCATTTTCATCGGACGCCACTGTCCACGGCAGGCGAGTGCTTTCCGCCGCCGCCTCATAGAGCAATTTCCCCGAAAAGTCGTATTGTTTGACGCCGCCCGATTTGGTTGTCACCGCAATTTTTTTACGCTCAATGTTTAAATTAAAAAACACCAAATCCCGAAACGCATTGGGGTAAGGAAAAAAAACGCTCTCAACACCGTCCATTCGCCCCGCAACGTCTACCCGGTCAACATAAAACCCCTCATTATCCATGCGGACAAGATGCACGGCGCCGTCAGAATAAACCATGCCGGCGATTCTGCCCTTAGTTGTAATGAAATCCTCGTTAACATACTCATATCTATAAATTTCCGCTAAAAATTTCCCTTCATCGGAGTATTTCAAAACGCGCTCGACATTACGCTCAAAGGCTCCGCCAAAACGCGCGTCCAGCGCATAAAGATTATACGTTTCATCAAGCGCGATAAATTTCGCCGAGGAAAACGAGTCGCCGGCGTTCTTTTGCGCTTTCAGTTGATAGAGCAACGTTCCGTCAGAATCCAGCGCCAAGATGGATTTTTCAGAATCCTCAATAATTGCCACTCTTCCGCCGCTTTCGACCGCATACGTAGGCAACTTTATTACACCGGAGGTTTTGAAAGGCGATAAAGTTATTTTATCTCTATTTATCCATAGCAGACACGAGCATAAAACAAACGCGCCCGCGCCAATACAAATGATTTTCTGTAGATTATTTTGTTTCATCCTATTCCCCCCGTTCAGGCGCCTTCTAAAAATACGGCGGATTTTTTAGAGGCGTTTTTTGATAAAAGTACAGATATATTTCCGCCATGCGATGTATTTTCCAAGATGCGTCTTAAACAATCGAAGCCCCGCATTCCCCATGTCCTCGCTCATGTTAAAATAAACGGCGTCTGAAAAATACAATTCAACCATCTTATAAATAAGATAAACAAAGTAATTCTGTATTGTCGTCTTTCCAAAATACAGAAAGGAAATGTTCTGGTCGCGCCGCTCGCCTATAGCGTATCCTATCGCCTTGTTTTCGTAATACAGGTACAATCCGTTATAAATACGGTCGTCAAAAATGTCCATCATTATATTCAACGCTTCTTTCTCGCAACCGCTGAAGGATTCGCAGAAGGAACACTCCTTCGCGCCGCACCATTCTGTTTGAATGACTGAACACAGATGGATATTGTCGTTTGTTACGGGAAACAACGTCATTTTTTCTATAAGGGAACACTTCTTTATACGATGTCGCTTCGACATGTTGACGTTTCCAGACAAGTTTAGAAAATCAGATGGGCGATAGGCGTATTCCGTATCGCTGTCAAAGAATTCCGTCTTTATCTCATAGCCTTTGATCGCTTCGAATTCGCAAAGGCGGCGTTCCTCAATAAATTTGACCTGCAAAAACGGAAGCCCCGCTTCCATACACAAATCATACAAAATATCGACAATACGTTGCAAGGAATATTCGGAAAGGCTCAAAGGGCGGTGAATCGCAAAATAAACAGGCTTCCCTTCATAAAAATACACACTGCAAAGCCAGCCGTGTATTAGCTTATATAGTCCATTATACGCAAAAGACCACGCGGCGACAATGGTTGCGCTCATTTCTTCCAATACGCTGCAAGATTCATATTTTCTAAACACCGGAAAACTTTCTTTGTCCGCTTTTATAAAACCGTTTTTAAGAAAAAAACTAAAAGCCCGGCTTTCCTGTTCATTCATTCCGGTTCCTTCACTTTTTTGTATACGCGCATACATACTTGCGCCACAGTTCATGGGCGCTGAGAGACGCTTTAAATTGGCGCAATCCCCTGTTTCCCATGTCTTCATGGAAATTCATGTACGTCGCGTCTGACAACAGCGTCTTCGCGGCCATATAAATAATATACACAAACAAATCCGGCATGGTCGCTTTGCCAAAATATAAAAAAGAAACCTCTTCGCTTCTCTTTTCACACACAGCGTATCCCGCAGGCTCGCCGTCATAATGACAGAATAAACCTGTATGAATATTCTCATCGAAAATAGCCGCCGCCGCGTCCATCGCCTTCTTTTCGCAACCGGTGAAGGACATGCAATAAGAACAATCCCGTCCGCGGCACCATAGGCTCTCGATTTCTGAACACAGATGCATATCTTTCTTTTTCATAATCTGGAATGAAACGCGCTTGTCGTCAAGAAACTTTTTAACGCGCCTGCGTTTGTAATAATTGCTTTCCCCCGGCAATTCAACCACATCGCTGACGCGATACGCATACTCGCTGTGGTCGTCGTCATATTCGCTTTTTATCCGGTATCCTTCAATCGCCGTGTAATCAACAAGGAATCGCTCCTCTATCGCGGCGACGCGCAAGGAAGGCAACTCCGCGTCCAGCGCCAGCGCATAGAGGGCGTCTATGACCCGCTGTAAATGTACAGATTCCATGTCAGGCGGCTTGTGAACCGTAAAAAAAACAGGCTCATCTCCAAATGAATACACGCTGCACAGGCAGCCATGAATGATCTTGTAATGAATGTTATAGGCGAACGACCACGCGCACAAAATAGTGGCGGACAAGTCGTTTATCCTGCTGTCCCCTTCAAACCGCTTGTATAGGGGAAACTGTTCTGTAGTAAACGGGAGAAAGCCCTGCCGCTTAAAGCGTCTGTAAGCATAAGCCGTTTGGTCATCCATATCGTCTTCTCCCTTAATTTGACGTTTTGAAACTGCTTATATAAATATAGCAAGTGATGCATAAAAAATCAACCTATCGGGTCTATAGAGCGATCTGTTTCATCATCACGCGGCGCGTACGACGCGCCAGTGGCGCACAACGCGAGTTCCAACTGCGAATGAGCCGTTCAACGGCCGGCTGGCGGCCAAACGGCGGCTAAAACTCACAATTTCCACATCGCTGGACGCTCCAAGTAACATTTCGCCATTCAAGAAGCGTACAGCAAGCGTACAGCAAACGTATAGCAAATGCAAGGCGCAAAATTTTCAGGCTTCAATCACGCTAACAACTTGACATCTGTCCAATCTTCTCTATAATAATTATTAAGAAACTTTTATGTAGGAAGAAGGACGGTATGGCTGTTAATGATGAATTAGACCTCGAACTCGCCGCTTTGTTAGACAATTCCACGCTGTTGCAAAATGAGACCTCCACTGATGTGGATGCGATTTTAGGAATTGGTCAAGAAGACGAGAGCGAGGGCGGGGATGCGGCGGAAATTAAGGTAGATGCAGACAGTTTTCCCCAAATTACAAAACGTTTCGCCGATAAGCCGCTCAAGGCGTTTGATGAACCGCTGGCATATTACAAGGAATCTATTTCCAATGCGGGGGAAAGCGGTACACGCTTGCACAATATCATGCAAAAATATATTGCGGCGAAAGACCCTAAAGACAGGAGCGTCTTCCGCCAGCAGTTCATTCCTTTGTTCTGGGAGATTCTCCACTCTGTGGCGCGGCAAACCGGCGGCGCCGTCCCGGAACCAAAAAAATTTTTGCTTCGGTATGGGATATTGCATCCCCAACTGATTAGTGTGGAGCAGCGGGAAGTGTTCTCCAAGATTATTATAGAGAATGAATACGATTTGCCGGTTTATTACCTGGACGAATGGTTCAAAGCTGTGGGCGGCGGCGCGATTCGCAATTCGGCTTCCGATGAGGTTAAGATCGCCAAATCCGCTACGAACGAGCACCAGAAGCAGTTGCTGGAAAAAGCTCATGGTAAAATTGAAGGAATAAAAAGCCAGCTCAAGAATAAGACCGTGGAACGGAAGAGGAAGGAACACACCCTGACTGAGGCGCTTGAAGTGATTATACAGCATCAACCTTCCAGAAAGGCGCCGGATGCAAGCGAATGTTACAGTGTGAAACAAAAAGGGTACTTCAACATACTGCATGACGCGGTGATGTATCTTCTTAAAGTTGATCGCGAGATGGTGTCCTTGTATAAGGAGCTTTCACAAGTTCAATATGAAAGCGACGGATTGCGGGCAAAGGTCGTCGCCGAGAAAGAAGTGGCGGGATCCGATCTGAAAGCCATTGATGCGGAGTTTGAAACAGTACGACAGATGTCCAAGATGTCCGTAGGCAGACAGGGAAATCATTTTCCAATTCTGACAAAAGAGTACTTCCATAGCGGTGTCAACGAGATCGGCGTCCGTGAAAACGTGATCGCCCAGCTTGCGTGGATAGAGAGCATAGACCCGGAAGCCTTTTGCCGTATGTACCGCAACAAGTTGAACCGCATCATCCCCTATGTAGTGCTGTTGCCGAATTACGGCGATATGGGCGTGTGCTGGGAACCCTTTGACCGCTACAACCGCGCGTCCAGCAGGGCGCGCATCGCTATTCCCATGTATCCAAAGAATCTACAGATCGCGGTGCTTTCGGCCATAGCGGATCTGCGCTGGCAGGTCGCCAAGGAGAAAGCTTCGTATTACTGGATGGAAGAAGGGTTGACCGGCTATTATTACCAGTGGTTCACCGAAAAAAAGATGAAAGGCGATGTAAAGGAAGCTTTTATTGACGACTATATTACGTGGATAACCAAGGAAAGCGAAGGCACCCAGAAACTCGACAAGGAATTGCGCGGCGTTTTCTGGCGTTATGTGCCTTTCGCTCAGCCCATTAAAGAAAAGCTCAAGACCCGTAGCTTCGCCTATCAAGATCTCTACCAACGGGATGTGAACCGCGCCATGTCAGACGGGTATTGATTTGGAGAGCTACAACGCCTTGTCCGCGTCGCCCGTCTCAAACGGCGTGTCCGCTGGAAGCCTGCGGCATCGTCGCCAAGGGCAGCGGCGGGGCAGGGATATTCGGCGTTACGCGCCCAATGGAGAGGAATTGATTGCGCCACAGTCCATTTCTTGCCTGCGGACTCGAAGCCGGTTGCGGTTTTCATGACGGGCAGAGCGCCATTAGTCCGGTCTTGTAAATCCAACACCCCATATATGCCGGTATTGCGCGCGCTTGCGTACCGGGATGAGAACCCTTCATCCATCGTGCCGGTGAGCTTGGCAATACCGGAATTGCCGTTGGCGTAGCTGATATTATAATCCAAGAAATACCTGTCGACTTCTGTCCGCATTATCTTCGGCGAAGAGAATGCTATTTCGCCAGAAGCGCCGGTTATCCATATACTCCCGGATGATAAGCCGCAGGTCGAAATATTTGGCGCTGGTGGTGGACAAACTTTCATGCGTCTGCGTAATTTTCCGCGCCAGCGCTTTTTGTATGGACGGGAGCGTGTTCAAGTCATTTACCGCCAGCATAGCCGGTGAGCAGACAAACAATATGCGGGCGGTTGAAAAAACTGCGCTACAATTGCGCAGGCGGATATATCGCGGCGACTCTATTGGCAACTTGGGGAGAGGGGGCGTGAGCGGCATTCCACCGGCGGCTAACACTGGGCAATTTGTTTTCATTAGCAAGCAATTTAGAATATATTTGAAGCAATGTCAAACTTTTTTATAATATTTTGTGAGTCGGTCTAGCGGCTGAACATTTAGAGCCTTGCCTTCGCGGATGATTGTTGCGCGGAGGCTCATTGCTTATCGCAACATTTTATTCCAAATCATGAGGAAACGTTATCTTTTTGTTGGCGGGCGAACCTTGAATAACGGCGACCGCGCCGCAAAATTCGCCCCATATCTCGGCGTCATCGGTGTAGTCGACGCCTTCCCGCAATTCCCGCATCGCCGCTTTTTCGTGAGCGTAAAGGATGTCGGGAAACGCGAAGCCTTGAGGCGTTTGCGCCGCCGCCACATTCGCCCGCCTCAGGTGCCGCGCTACGATTTTTACATTGTGAAGCCCATGAACCGCATCAGCGCCGCTGATTTCTTTAGGCGTTTCGACAAGCGGTACAACCGGTACCACCGCCTTATGCGTCAGCGCCGCGTCAATCGTCCGCTCAATAAGGTCAACATCCACCCAGGGACGCGCCCCGTCATGAATCAGTACATAATTGGGATAGTAAGCGGCAAGCAACGAAAGCGCGTGATGAACGGACATACGTCTGGAACTGCCGCCCGGAA
Organism: Treponema sp.; assembly: GCA_031265845.1. Lineage (GTDB taxonomy): Bacteria > Spirochaetota > Spirochaetia > Treponematales > Breznakiellaceae > JAIRKH01. Next base: position 27,388 of record JAISCC010000024.1, on the reverse strand, counting down.
CAAAAAGCACACGCGGAATACCGTTAGATTTTCCGTCGGTCTGCAAAAACCGAGTCGGCAGAGCTTCTCTCGCTTTGCATTCCCCAATTTCAGGCGCAAGCGGAACGGTTATCACGATGGTGTCAATACGGAGCGAGGCGGCGAATGTGGAAACTACGGCTCCAAGCACAGTGAGGGAGTTTCCTTCATCGTCAAGCGCATCCAGTTTCCGGTACTCTTTTTTTACGCCGCCCATGCGGGAAGAAGATCCCGCCGCACAAATAACAGCCGCGATGGAAAGGCCGTCATTCATTGGGCAATTCTTCAATCGGCTCTATGCTATCTTTATTGTCAAGACTATCATCCAGCCCAACGACATCCTCTTCCAGTTCATACTCGCCAGTTTCTTCATCTGAAGCGGTGCATTCCAGTTGCTCGAATATCATACGTTCAACATCTTCATGATTTTTGTTCAGAGAAAAGGCAATCTCATCTTCCATGAGCTTTTTTGCGGAATCGTACAATTTTCTTTCCATGATGGGGAGTTCTTTTATCTGACTGCGATGGTACAAAGAGCGTACAATAGCGGCAATATCCATGATGCTCCCTTTTTTGAGGAGGTCGAGGTTAAGTTGATACCGGAGCTTCCAGTCCGAAGGCATAGGATCATATTTCTCGCCGATAAAATCAAGCGCCTTTTCAGCTTCTTCCGGTGATACAATAGGTCTAAGCCCCAATTCATAAGCTTTTTCCACTGGTATCATGCTGATCATATCGGACACTTCAAAATAAATGACATAATACGCGGTTTGGGCGCCTTTAAAGTTTCTATTTTCAATAGCCTTGATCTTTCCCACACCCTGACTGGGATATACAACTTGCTGATCGACATGGAATTCAGTTTGTACATAGTCCATATTCATTAATAGATACTATACCACACATTTACTAATCTTGCAAGGCGGCCAACGGTATCGGTTTCGGGCTTTCTTCTTCACCTTCAATGCGGGAGATTTCTTCCAGCATCTCCCTGCTCCGCTTAGAAAGCTTTTCAGGCACTTTGACAATGAGTTTAATGTAAAGGTCTCCGTGATAGCTTCCCATCGGCACCCCCTCATCCCGTACGCGCAAAAGTTTATTATTCTGGCTGCCCGCAGGGACTTTTACCTTGATGGTTTTTCCATCAAGCGTCGTGACGCGTACCTCTGAGCCAAGAGCCGCCTGCGTAATGGAAATGGGAATCGCGCAGTACAGATCGTTGCCGTAACGTTCGAAGTACTCGTGGGGCTTTATCTTGATGAATACGTACAGATCGCCCGCCGCGCCTCCGTTCTGACCGGCGTCGCCTTGCTTTGGAACAATAACGCGCTTGCCGTTTTCAACACCGGCGGGAATGGTAACCGAGAGTTTTTGCCGTTTTTTCTGAACGCCGGAGCCGTTGCAACTTGAACATGGATGTTCTATGATGACGCCTTCGCCTCTACAGTTCGGGCATGTCGTCGACATGGTGAAAAAGCCCTGGCTGCGCCGCACTTGTCCGTTTCCGTGGCAGGTGGGACAGGTTTTCTTGCCGGTTCCGCTTGAAGACCCCGAGCCTTTGCAGGCGGCGCAGAGTTCGTTATGGGTGTATTGAATTTCGACTTTGGTGCCGTACACCGCATCCTTGAACGGGAGTTCTATGTCATAGCGGAGGTTGGCGCCTTGGCGCATGCCGCCGGCGCTTGAATGCCGCGAACCGCCGCCCATGCCGAACATGTCGAAAATACTGGAAAAATCGCCGCCAAAAATATCTTCAAACCCCCGGAACGTCTGAGAGAAGTGAGAAAAGTCCTGTCCGCCGCTCATCCCGTCAACGCCAGCAAAACCGTACTGATCGTAGGCCGCCCTCTTTTCATCGTCGCCCAGCGCTTCATAGGCTTCGGTCGCTTCCTTGAACTTTTCTTCGGCTTCTTTGTCGCCCGGATTTTTATCAGGATGATGTTGAACAGCGAGTTTTCGATACGCTTTTTTTATCTCGTCTTTGGATGCGTTTTTCTGCACGCCCAAAACTTCATAGTAATCCCGTTTTGCCATTTTTAGTGGCGATTGGAACACAGAGAGAGGGATGAGGCGTCCCGCAGGACGCCCCGCACAATTATATTAAGAACGCTCAACAATGGATTTTACACTCCATGCGTTCCTCACATTTTTCGCTGAACGCGACTCGGTCCTCAAACCCTGGTTCCGCTCCCCATCCTCCTATTTATCGTCCACCACTTCATAGTCCGCGTCTTCGGCAGGCTTGGTATTGTCTCCCCTTCCGCCTTGAGCGCTGGCGCCGTCATTGGCGTTGCTGTCAAAACCCGGCTGTGATCCGGTCTCCGCGCCGCCTTGCTGCGCCCCCTGGTTTTTGTACACTTCTTCAGCGATTTTATAGGACGCCTGTTTCAAAGCCTCGGTTTTATCCTTTATAGCCTGCACGTCGCCGTTTTCAAGGGCGTGTTTCAGACCCGCAACGGCTTCTTCCACTTTGGATTTGTCGGAAGCGCTCACCTTATCGCCCAATTCCTTGACATTCTTCTCAATGCCATAGATCAAGGCTTCCGCTTCGTTTCGGGCTTCGGCAATCTCTTTTTCACGCCTGTCTTCTTCGGCATGCAGTTCAGCGTCTTTGACCATGCGCTCAATATCAGACTCATTTAAGCCGGAAGAGCTTTCGATGCGGATCTTTTGCTCCTTGCCGGTGCCCAAATCTTTAGCGGACACATGAACGATGCCGTTTGCGTCAATATCGAACGTCACCTCAATCTGCGGAATGCCACGAGGAGCGGGCGGGATGCCTTCAAGGTTGAAGTTGCCCAATGTCCGGTTCTGGTTTGCCATTTCCCGCTCGCCTTGCAGAACGTGTATGGTAACCGCAGTCTGCCCGTCAGCCGCCGTGGAGAACGTCTGGCTTTTGCGGGTGGGAATCGTAGTGTTGCGCGGAATGAGTTTGGTCATAACGCCGCCCAATGTTTCAATGCCAAGCGAGAGCGGAGTAACGTCCAGCAACAGCACGTCATGGACATCGCCGCCCAAGATGCCGCCCTGAATCGCCGCGCCGATGGCGACGGCTTCGTCCGGGTTCACCCCGCGGTTCGGCTCTTTCTTGAACAGGTCTTTAACGATCTGCTGCACTTTGGGAATGCGGGTGGAGCCGCCGACAAGGATAACCTCGTCAATTTTGTCCGCCGTGAGCCCCGCGTCGGCAAGCGCCTTTTTGCACGGTTCCTTTGACCGCTCAAAGAGGTCGTCAACCATCTGCTCAAATTTGGCGCGAGTGAGGGTCTTCTGCAAGTGCTTGGGTCCGCTCTGATCCGCCGTGATAAACGGCAGGTTGATTTCCGTTGTTTGCAGGTTGGAAAGGTCGATCTTCGCTTTTTCAGCAGCCTCGCGCAGACGCTGCAACGCCATTCTGTCTTTGCCCAGGTCAATGCCGGTGTCGCTCTTGAATTCCTGGATAAGCCATTCCTGTATGCGGCGGTCAAAATCGTCGCCGCCCAAGTGGGTGTCGCCGTTGGTGGACTTCACCTCGAAAACGCCGTCGCCGAGTTCAAGAATGGACACGTCAAAGGTGCCGCCGCCCAAGTCGTAGACCGCGATGGTTTTTTCTTTCCTTTGATCTTTGTTGAAACCGAACGCCAAAGAAGCGGCGGTCGGCTCGTTGATGATGCGTTTCACTTCAAGACCCGCGATCTTGCCGGCGTCCTTGGTCGCCTGACGCTGGGCGTCGTTGAAGTACGCAGGCACCGTGATGACCGCTTCCGAAACGGTTTCGCCCAAGTAATCTTCGGCTGTCTTTTTCATTTTCTGCAAAATAAAAGCGGAAATTTCCTGCGGCGAGTATTTCTTGCCGTTAATATCAACACGGACGTCATTGCCCTGCTCCGCAACGTTATAGGGAACGAGCTTCATTTCGCTCCCGACCTCCGAATACCTGCGGCCCATAAACCGCTTAATCGAATAAACCGTATTTTCAGGGTTTGTAATCATTTGGTTTTTCGCGGGCTGACCCGCCACGCGCTCGCCCTTGCTCGTAAAACCCACAATAGACGGGGTGGTTCTTCCGCCTTCCGAGTTCTGAATGACAACAGGTTCGCCGCCTTCCAAAACAGCTACGCACGAATTGGTCGTGCCTAAGTCAATTCCTATAATTTTTCCCATGACAACCTCCTTTATGTTGCATCACTCCGGCATCGTTACTTTGACTTTTGCCGGTCTGATTACTCTATCTTTCAGGGTATACCCTTTAACAAGGTCTTCTGCGACCTTCGCCTCGCTTACTTCGGATGATTTTTCCACCATAAGCGCCTCATGCCGGTTCGGATCAAAGGCTTCTCCAGCAGAATCGAAGCGTTTCAGCCCCCATTTGTTCTCAAGTTGAGAGGAAAGCCGCTTTTCTATCATGCTGACGCCCTCATAGAAGGTCTGAAAATCTTTAACCGTCCAATTCTCCGCATTTTCAGATGTCACAGACGCCGCGCGGAGCGCTCGCTCAAAATCATCCATCACCAGAATAATATCAAGCAGAAGAGCGGTGTTCGCATATTCAATGGCTTCCTGCTTTTCGCGGTTCATGCGTTTGCGGAAATTCTCAAAATCCGCGACTTTACGCAGATACTGATCTTTCAATTCCTCGATCTGCCGCTCCAGTTGTTCTATTTTCGCGGCATTGTCAAGGGAAGCCTCTTCCGCTTGTTCCGCGTCCGTGATTTTCGCTGCCTGAGCATCCGCCCGTTCTACCGGCGCGGCCTGTTCCACAGGCGTTTCACTTGCGTTTGCGACAGGCTCTTCTTTGCGTTCTTCCTTTTCCATATCGTACCTTTATTTATCTTGCTCTTTTGATCGTTGCTGTAGTTGTTCTATTTGAAAAATACTGAAACAGAACTTAAACGTCAAGAAAAAGTGTGATGTATGAGCAAAAAATTACACGCTTTGCTTGCGGAGCCTGCGGGCGTTACATCCTTTTTTAGCAGTAAAATAGCATGAGAAACAGTTGTATGCGGGCTACACAACCGTTCAAACGCCACGCCCTATGTAGCGTGGCGTTTGAACAAGGAAGATTATGAGCGGCGCGTATGGTTGTTCTCTTCCGACGAAGAAGGGCATTCCTAGCGTGAAGGCGGAGTCGCGCCGTCTCTAAAGGCAATCCGTAAAGAAAAACAAGCGGACTTGCGGCGCTTTTCCGAAAACCGCTGAAAGCCAGTCGGCGGATCAAAAAAAGCGCGTTTTTGAAACATAGGACTTGCCTATTTTTTCAAAATAATGTACAACGGCGCTCGTTTCAAACACACATTTTGAAACAGCCTTGCATAAAAGCGAGCGCAGTCAAAAGAAGCATGTTAAGGAGACATATATGGCACACAGAGATGAGATTATTCCGAGAAGCGACGGGGAATTCGACAACTGGGCGCATAACTTGTGAGATCTTACCGTCCTGCGGACCAGCGGTTCACCGGCGGAGTGGGAGCATATCCCCAGCCAGCGGTTACCACCCTTACTGGTATAAACGCAGGGGTGCCATTGCTGATTTCCGCCTTTATCTGACACGCGGACAGCGGACGCTCACCGGATAAAAGAACGCGGGGGGTTCCCCGCGTTCTTTTATCCGCCATGTGTGTAAGCGTTTGTCTTCCTACGAAGCGGCGCGACGCTGGCGAACGGCTCTCCTCACCCACGTACGGCTCCGTGCAACGCCCGTCATAGGTTGTGGATCGCATCCAAAATATCGTTAACAATTCTCGCTGTCATAGATTCGCGTTATTCAGGGAACGCATGGGCGTCTGGCGTCAAATTTACGCAAGAGGGGTGGAGGGATGGAAGGCGGGGCGTATGTCTGCGCCTAAAACAAACGCCCTGCGTATGCGGGAGCATATTTTAAGCAAGCGCGGCGAGGGAGAAGGTTTCACAACTTGATCCCAATAATGCCAATGCGTGGCAAACCCTTGAAGAACTTGACAAAATGGATTTCAACGAGAGCTTTTTCTATCCGGATTTTGAACACTTCAGCGACGTTATCTGCCAGCGTTACGGCAAAAAACCAACTGGTTAAGGCGTTTATCAAGAAATAATCGCGCCGCGTTAAAGTTGCCTGCGGCACATTCCCTCCGGAAAGCGGAAACCACCGCCAGCTTACATCACGCCGCTCCCAATTGCCCTATGCGCGGAGCGGCGTATGCCCGCGCCTCCCGCAACCCCGCAGTGGGCGAATCCGTAGCTACCATTCATGCGGATGACAGTCGCCTTTCGGCTCAATTATGTTAAACGTGTCGCCAGACGGCTCTATCACATACAATCCCTTTTTCAAGGCGTAAACTTTTTCATTGTCACTGAAAACCACCCCCGCAACCGCTCCCAGATACGCCCGCTTGTCGCCGTGCAAATCCGCGTATGTACGCAATTTTTCCATGCGCTCAAGGTGATCCTTTATATCCTCAATGTCAGGCTTGGATTTAATCTCAACCGCCATCACCTTGCCGCCGTTTTCAAGCAGCGCGTCAACCTCCGTAAATATGCCATGCTCCTTGTCCTTGATTTCGGTGCGGTTCGCTTTGGTGAAGGCAAAGCCCAGCTCCTCAAACTTCACGAGCAGATTGGGGATGACCATATATTCTATCATTTCGCCGAAACGGTTCCCCAATTTGCCAAGCTGCCTGCCGGTCGCTTCCAACTGTTTGTCGGTCGCCTTCTGGCTTTCCCGCAATTCTTTATGGGTCGCTTCCAACTGCCTGTCGGTCGCTTCCAATTGTTTGTCGGTCGCCTTCTGGCTTTCCCGCAGTTCTTTAAGCCCTTGAGCGTTTTCCCTGATTATCGCCCAAATCTCATCGGCGACGGCTCTCCACTCCGGCATCGTTTGCGTTGTCTCCATATTCGCCCCCATGGCGTACACTATAACGCATTTCCGGCTTTTGGAAAAGCCGCCGGAAAGGGCGCGGTGCGCGCGCGCGCATCCCGCAAGCCTGCGGCGGGCAAATCCGCGTATTTACGCATCTTTTCCGTGGAAACGCATATGGCGTCAGTCACATTTTTGTGGATGTTTTTATCCTGAAAAAGAGCGCCTGGCTCAAACGGCATTGATACCATAACAAATTTGTCATATACTTTTGTCGGCGAAACATTAAAGCCACAAAGGGGTTTTTATGAAAGGTACAAGAAGTCTGTTCCGGCTTGTTTCCCTTGCGCTCTCATATATGGCAGTTGCGACGGGGTGCGGCGGATCCGGAGAAAGCGGCGATGTAATGCCTGAACTCGCCGGAAAGTGGTATGACAAAAACTATGCGTTAGCCTTCGAGATCACCCAGTCGGGGGAAGGGTATATTGCGGCAAAGAAACTCCACTGTACCGTAACCCTTTCAGGAAACTTCGTTTACTTCCGCTACGACGGTTATGTAATGGGATCATTCTATCATTCCATTGATAAAAACGGCGAGTTGACCATGACGCTTGGGCTGGGAGATTTTAAAGATATACAATCCGCATCGCCGTTTGTCAAATCAGACGCCACCCCTCAAGGCGGTAATGTTCCGGTTGAACTCATTGGAAAATGGTATGCCGTAACCACCCCGCCATCAACGCCGAACTTTGAGATTACAGCGGCGGGAATGACAGCTATTTCAGGAGCGGCGGCGCACTATAGTGTACATGTTTCAGGAAATAACGTCTCCGTTCTGGAGGGCAGTGTATTAAAGGGGACATTCACGTATGTAATCCGCTATGGCGAGATGACCGTAAGGAATGGAACAGCCCTTTGCGAGGGTCTTTCGGTTTTATCGCCCTTTGCCAAAAAGAACAATTGACGGAAAAGTACGAGGATGTATTCATGGACCTGATACGGGAGTATAGGGACGCGCTGAATTAAGGCGCCGCCTTTTCTCTCCACTCCTTTTCGATGACGCCGACAGCCTTGATAATCTCCTCTTTGGACGCTTTCTCCGCAAGCAATGAGCGAAACGCTTCTTCCTGACAGAGAAAATGGACGCGGGAGAGCGAATGGAGATGGGCGCGCGCTGAGGAAGAGACAAGCAAAATCACATTTTGCACCGGAACGCCATCCAGAGCCTGCCATTCCACAGTCCGCTTCAGAAAAGCGATGGCGATAAATTGTTCGTTTTCCTCTAATAGGAGCGGATTCCGGGGATGAGGGATGGCGATTCCGCCTCCAATGGAAGTCGCCATAAGGCTTTCCCGCTCCAGAACAGCCTCTAACAGGACATCCGCTGTGAGGGAAGCGGGCAAGTGTATATTTTGAATAAAGCAGTCCAAGACTTCTTTCGGCGTGTTTCCCGCGATGTCCCGCAACGCTCCGCCTCTCTGAATTAAATCAACTAACGGCATGTCGTTCATCGTATCTCTCCTAACGCGCTGTTGCACTGGTCAATATCAAAAAAGTGGGGATCAAAGCCAGCGCCCAGTTTTTTTTCCGCGACTTGTTTTTCTTCCGCAGTTCCTGCTTCGAGGGCAAAAATATCTTTTCTAAATCGTACAGGTCCGTTGATCGTTTCCGGCGGCGCGGCGTTTTCTCCCGCCACGCATACCGCAAGTTTCTCGCTTTCCTCAGGGGAGAGCATGATGATCTTTACATTCCACAATTCGCCATATTCGTAATTCACGTCAAGCATCCTTTGCGCGTTCAACTCCCGAATGGTTACATCACGCTCAATGGCGGACCCTTCAATCTCCCCATGTTCGGAAGCGCCGCCCCGGGTAAACCGGTACGGGAGATCGTCTTCCCATGAAAAAAGCTTCTGAATGACAGCGTGAATGTCTTCAAGCGTGTAGGTTTCCGGCACAATGACCCTGCGCCACACGTCCGTACCGCCGACGCCAATCTGTAGCAATCTGCCCTTCTGCTTCCCGTCGTTTTTCACCAGATAAATATTGCTTTTGCGAAAAGCCGATAAAGAATCGCTAATCATAGAACGCACCTCGTCATACGTGTCGAGCATCCCCTGATAGGCGTTGTCCATGGCGAGTATGTCTATTTCCGAAGGCTCCTCCTCATCGCTCAATTCATCAAGCAAATTCGCCGCATGTGTCTGGACTTGAGAAAGCATGATAAACACCTGTTGCGGCAGGTACGCTTCATTCATCGAGTCCTTGCGGAGCGTCGCCGCGAATTCAACGACCGCAGTGTGCAGGTCGGCAAGATTTTGCCGTATCGGTCCCGCAGCTTTATCGGTAAACAGGGAATAGCCCGGCTGAATTTCGGCGAACACTTCCGCTATGTAATCAGAGAGGATGTTCCATTCCCGCGAGTTCAGCGTTTGGACGATGTTGCTGGGAATGAGGCGCAACAGTACGTTCTCAACCGACGTATCACGGCGGTACAGCGCGTCTCGAACATAAGCCTGCACTACAAATTCGGATGCGGGAATCTGTTTTGAGTAAAGAATATCCTCAATGAGCGTCCTGTCTGGTATACGCTGCCCGTCCAGCAGGCTTTTGGAATCGGGGATTTCCTTGCCCGCAAACCAGAAGCGCGTTTCTATGCCATACGGTACGATCTCAATGCAATCCGTTTTTTCATATAAGAATTCCTCAAGCGAATGCGCAGGTATGTCGCACATGCGCTTCCCGCCAAAAAAATAGGCATGCGCTATTTGTTCCTCGGTGGAAACTCCGGGACCCAACGTTTTGAACGCTTTTTTAAAGCCGTCTTCGGCCACGGAAAGCCAATCGGTCAGATCAGACTCGCTCCATACCTCTTTGGAGATTTTTTCAAGCGAAAAAGACCCGATTCTCCAATCAAGCGTTTTCGTGATAAAGCCGTCTCCCGGTACAAAACCCGTTTCGCGGTAAATGCCGCTCATATTAAGCGTAGAGACCGATACAACAGCAGGCTCTTCCCTTTCACTGTATGCGTATTCATTATCCTCATTCTCCATGGCAATGTAATGAGGCGTATATTCTTCACCAAAAATCGTATAATATGGATAAAATTCTTCAGGTTCGCCTTCTATGCCTGTCCAACGGATAGATTTTTTCTTCCAAAAAAAAGAGTATTCTTTTGGACGGAGCAGAGGGTTCGCAAACGGAACGCATCGGTGTCCGGGTATCAGAATGCCATTCATTATTTCCGTGCGGCTCGGCTTGATGATAAAGCGAGCCTGTTCAAAACAGCCCCGGCGAGAGACCCACTTTTTCGATCCTGTGGGAAAGGCAAGACGCTTTACGTTGATCAACGCGGCTATCTGCACCGCGAGCCGTCCGCTCCGCGTTGTATCCGCGTCGTGTACATACGCGGCGACTTCTTCCAAGGTGAACGGCTCTACAGCGTTTTTGAGAAAATCGTATAAGGCTTCTTCTTGATTAAATGTCATTGATCAACAATATATCGTTTTTTTTGCTTTCCGTCCACAGTTGCGGCGGTGGGATTGAACGATTTTTACCTGTCCACAGATTCGCGCCAATCGTACGGCAAACCACCAGAACTCGTTGCGAGGGAGGGGACTCGAACCCCTATGCCATCGGCTCCAGATCCTAAGTCTGGCGTGTCTACCAATTTCACCACCCTCGCTCGCTGTATATTATTCTAGTAAGAATTCGCCGCTTTGTCAATATTCCACGCTCCCCATAAAAAACGCTTGCGAGCGGAGGAATCGCTATGACAAAAAAACTGTCTGTTGCGCAACGGCCCGCCATATACTGGTTGTTTCTTACCAAACTTTTTCAGAAACAGGTTTCGTTATTTTTACATCTTCGCCGGCAGGTTCGATAACATAAAATCCTTTTTTCAAGGCGTACTCTCTGGAACTTTTATCGACAATCGCGGCGGCTATTGCGCCCAGAAAATCCCGCTTGTCGCCGTGCAGGTCGGCGTATTTGCGGACTTTTTCCATGCGAGCCAGATGGTCGTCCACATCTTCATTCCGCAAGGTTGTTTTTACCTCAACAACCATCGCTTGACTGCCATTTTCCAGAAGTCCGTCGATTTCCGTATAAATGTTGTTCTCGCCGTCAGCCCATTTTACGGTGGCTACCCTGTTAAAAGTAAAGCCGAATTGTTTAAATTTCTGAGGCAGCCCGGCAGTCATAAAATGCTCAACCAGCGATCCCATCGTGTTACTGAGTCCGCCAATGGCTTTATTGAGCGTTTTTTCGGTCTCCTTGTGGCTAATACCAAGAGCATTAAGCGTTTTTTCGGTCTCCTTGTGGGCTTTTTGAATCTCTACAAAACCTCTTTCTACAGCCGTCCAGCGGTTTTCAAACGTCGTCTTTTTAGCCGTTTTTTGGGCGGTCTTCATAGCGGCTTTTGCGGTCTTTCTAATGTACGTTTTCATTACTGGCATGGCGTCCTCCGGTACATGTCTTAAATATAGCAAAAATCAGACCTTTCGTAAAGGACGTTTGCTGTCAAAACTGTCCGCTTTTGTATAGTGGAACTTCATGAGACCCTTAAAACACGCAACATCATATAACCGAATATCTGCCGCGTTTCCGACTCGAACTTGATGAGCGCGATTCTGGCGTTTGCCGACAGATTTTCTTTGTAGTCCGCCGCTATATCTGACAACGCCTTATCAAGGAGGGGCGCCGTTCCCGGTATACCGGGGATTGGACTGAGCATCCGGCGCAACGCCCGGCGCGGGGCGGTCTAAAGGGCGAGTTTCTGGATTCCGTACGCCATAACAAGAGCGAAAGAGTGGACGCCCGATACAAACTGTCAAAGGAACGTTTTATATTCTGCATAAAGTCAATATACCGCCTTCTTATAAAGAAATGTAAGAGCGAGTCTTTCAGCATTTTTCTTGAACAAGATGGCGGGTGCGCCAGGGCGTCTGTTAAAATTGAAAAACTATTCGCAAATTCACATTTCTCTCTTGACAAGAAAGAGTCTTTTTGGTAAAGTATATCCTATAATTATCATTAATTTAATAGGTTATTATGGATATAGCATTTATCGGACAGTTTTCGCCTCTCTATGGCAAAGCGTTGTGGCTTGTACTAAAATTATGTTTCTGGGGATCGTTCTTTTCCCTCATTATCGGGTTGTTTTGCGCGGTCGTCCGCTATTTCGACGCGCCCATTCTAAAGTATATCACCGCTGCGTACATTGAGCTTTCCAGAAACACGCCGCTCATGATCCAGCTTTTCTTTTTGTATTTTGGGCTGTCCCGTATCGGCGTAAAGTTTGAATCATGGACATGCGCGGTTATCGGGCTGAGCTTCCTTGGCGGCTCGTATATGGCGGAATCCTTCAGGGGCGGGCTTGAGGCTATAGGCAAGGCGCAGATAGAAGCAGGGCTTTCCATAGGGCTTTCATATCCGCAGCTCGTCCGTTATGTGATTCTGCCGCAGGCGCTTGCGGTGAGCGTTCCGAGCCTCGGCGCAAACGTCATCTTCCTGCTCAAAGAAACCAGCGTCGTAAGCGTCGTCGCGCTCGCAGATTTGATGTATGTGGCGAAAGACCTTATCGGCTTGTATTACAAGACCAATGAGGCGTTGCTTATGCTGGTAGTCGCATATCTTATCGTGTTGTCGCCTGTTTCCATTCTATTATATATCGTTGAAAGGAGGGTCCGCTTTGCGGGATTTGGGCGTTAGCGTTCTTATTGAAGGCAGCAATTTCCAGCGTCTTCTTCTGGGGCTGTGGGTTACGGCGCGAATCGCGCTTGTGTCGGTGTTTTTTTCCGTCATATTGGGCGTTTTTTTCGGCGTTCTGATGACAAACAAGAATAAGATTATGCGCTTCCTGTGCCGCGCTTATCTTGAAGCGGTGCGGATCATTCCGGTTTTGGTATGGCTTTTCCTGTTTTACTTCGGGCTTGCCCGCAACTTTCACATCAACCTGAGCGGCGAAGCGGCGTCCATCCTTGTGTTTACCCTGTGGGGAACCGCTGAAATGGGAGACCTGGTGCGCGGGTCCATTACCAGCATTTCTCATCATCAATACGAAAGCGCCTTTGCGCTTGGACTTACGAACGTTCAGCTTTACCGGTACGTCGTCATTCCGCAGGCCGTGCGCCGTCTGACGCCCGGCGCAATCAACCTGACGACCCGCATGATAAAGACGACATCGCTTGTAACGCTTATCGGCGTTGTCGAGGTGTTGAAGGTCGGGCAACAGATTATTGAGGCGAATTTTTTGAAAAGTCCGAGCGCGTCGTTATGGGTGTATGCGCTTATTTTCTTCTTTTATTTCATGCTTTGTATGCCCGTATCGCATCTTTCAAAGCGGCTGGAGCGGAAATGGCAAAGCTAATCAACGAAGAAATCCTGCTTGAGATAAACCATCTTTATAAAAAATTTGAGAGCATGGACGCGCCGGTTCTCAAAGATCTGTCTTTGAAGTTGCATAAGCAGGAGGTGTTGGTCATATTGGGACCTTCTGGCTGCGGAAAAAGCACGCTTCTGCGTTGTATGAACGGACTTGAGCGCATCCAGTCGGGCGAAATCAAACTGAACGGCAGGGTAATAACCCAAGAGGGTGTGGACTGGCGTGAAATCAGGCAAAATGTCGGCATGGTGTTTCAGAATTATGAGCTTTTCCCGCACATGACCGTGCTGGAAAACATCACATTAGGGCCCCTCAAGGTTCAGCGGCGTTCCAAAAAAGAAGCTGGAACAGCGGCGAAGGCATTGCTGGAGCGTGTGGGCTTGCTTGAGAAAAAGGACGCCTATCCCAGGCAACTTTCTGGCGGGCAGAAACAGCGGGCCGCCATAGCGCGCGCTCTCGTTATGCAGCCTGAAATCATGCTGTTTGACGAAGTTACCGCCGCGCTCGATCCGGAAATGGTGCGCGAAGCGCTTGATGTCATGCTCAACCTTGCAAAGAGCGGCATGACTATGGTGATTGTTACGCACGAGATACAGTTTGCGCGTTCCGTTGCGGACCGGATCATTTTCATAGACGCCGGTGAAATCGTTGAGGAAAACGAACCGCGCCAGTTTTTTACCCAGCCGTCTACGGAACGGGCGAAAAAATTTCTGAATATTTTTGAGTTTGGCTGATTAAGGAAGGGAACCATCCGAAGCGAGGGTTGTCGACCCGTAAAACATAGTAAATAGAGAGTTTAACTCTATTTTATATATAGTGTGTCCATAGGAGGGACAAGATGAAAAAGCTGGTTTTATTGTTGCTGGCATTTGGAATGGCAGTTTCCGCTTTTGCGCGTGGGAATAATGATGACGCGTCGACTTTGGAGAAGCTCAAAAAAGCGGGTAAAATCCGCATCGGCGTATTCACCGACAAAGCTCCATTCGGCTATGTAGACGAAAATGGCGTGTATCAGGGCTACGATGTGTATTTTGCGCATCGCATCGCCAAGGATCTATTTGGAAATGAAAACGCCGTCGATCTCGTGCCGGTTGAAGCCGCAAGCCGCGTTGAGTACCTGCAATCGAATAAGGTTGACATTATTCTCGCTAATTTCACGGTGACGCCGGAACGCAGTCAGGTCGTTGACTTCGCAAAGCCCTATATGAAGGTCGCGCTTGGCATCGTATCGCCGGATTCCGCGCCGATCACCGACATTTCCCAACTTGAGGGAAAAACGCTGATTGTTGACAAAGGCACCACCGCAGAGCTGTACTTCACAAAAAATCACCCCAACATCACATTGCTTGCTTTTGACCAGAACACCGAGGCTTTGAACGCGCTCAAAGACGGGCGCGGAGACGCGCTTGCGCATGACAACACCTTTGTGTTCGCGTGGGCGATCCAAAATCCGGGTTTCAGTGTGGGCATTGACTCCATCGGTAGCCTTGACACAATCGCTCCCGCAGTTCAGAAGGGAAACAAGGCGTTGCTTGATTGGCTCAATAACGAGATAGCAACCGTTCTTGAAGCCGATTTCTTCCACAAGGCTTATAAGGCGACGCTTGAACCGGTGTATGGCGACAAGGTGGATCCAGAAGCCGTTGTAGTGGAAAACGGCGTAGTAAAATAGTGGATATTGGAGAATGGATGGTATGATTTCAACATTCTCCAATAGCAATACGCGGGGGTTTAACTCTTTTCTTTGGCGCAAGCGGGGCTATACGCGAGCCTCTCACATGGAACGATGCGACCCTTCGGTTAGGGATATCGCGTTTAGGCGGCGTTATAGAAATCCATAGGGTTTCACGCCGCCCAAATGTGGTGAATGGAGTCGTGGGACGCGAAGCGGATATATAGGGCAGAGTGTATATTGGTAGTTATGCGCCATAAAATCTGGAATTTATACGATAAAAAGAATTCATACCGCTGAAAATAGGTAAAATAATATTGACATAAACTTTGAAATCCTCTATAATTTGATTGGGCATGCAAAATCTATGTATGCCTAACTTTTTGTCAAGTATAAGGAGAAAATAATGGCAAAGAAAATATTTGTAGCGATGATGTTTGCGGCAATTGTCGCAAACGGCGTTTCGGCGGTTGATTTTGGTAAAATCAATTCGACATTAGGTCCTCGTAGTTTTTCCGCCGATATATATGGCGGCTTTGCATTAAACAATGTAGGGGCAAATTTTGAATGGGGTCTAGGTGGACTGCCGTTGACCCTGGGTTTAGGATTTTCGCCAATTTTAGTCGGCGAATATGCGCTGCGGGTTGGGTACCACCCTGATTTAGGCGTCAAAGGCCTTGACGTTTATGCCAACGTAACGCTTGGTATATGGAATGCATTTTTTTTCCCACTATTCGTGCCACAGGTAGGGGTACATATAGGCGTCCGGTATTATTTTGGAGAAGTATTTGGGATATTTGGAGAGGGAGGCTGGTCGTTTAATGCAAATTATGTCAAAGCGGGAATATCCTTTAAAAAAAGGTAATGGATTCAGAATGAAGAAAGTTGCCGCGCAGTCTACGGAGTAGAACATTGTAGCGGATTTTATGGCGCATGACAGGACTGTTTTCGCTCCGGCGGCGACAAACGCCGCCTCCGGGGTTCACTCCACCCATATTTTTGCCGGTCCTGGTCGCATACCTTCGGTACAATGATGCGCAAAGTCCTTGTTCGGGCCGCCAAAACGCCGCCGCTCCGAAGATGAGGGGAGCGGCGGAATTGAAGAATTTGAAGCATGAGAGGATTTCAGTTTTATTATTGGCTTTTCTTAATCCGATAAATTTGCGAGACAGCGTCTCTCAAATTCCGATGCATCTACTTTTGGTGTTTGTCTTTCTTGGTTTTGCAGACTTTTTCTTGTCTCTAATCTTCTTTAAGCTTAAATATTCCAACTGATTATTGAGCAAGGCTCGCAGTTTTTCTTTGTTTGGCAAGTACAACTGATGTTTTGAAACAAATGACCGGCCGCTTGTTCCGTAGGCGGCGTATTCTACCAATAGTTCATCTTTTTCTGATGTTTTACATCATTTATTTTTGAATCAATAAGAACAAAATAGCATCCGGTGATAAAAAACAAGATCAACCCGATACGCTGTATTGTTAAGAACTATCCGGTATTGACGGACTATAAAGGCAAATCCCTTGCCAAGTTCCAAAAATAAGATTTGAATATTATCAATCAAACGGGTCTTAAATTCATTTTCTGAAACTAGATAGGATTCAGGGATTTTCAAAAATTCAAAGACAAATATATCTTTTACAATGTCATCATGATTTTCGATTATTTGGACTTTTATGGCAAGTTTCAGCGCCTTTTTTGTCTTTTGAGGCGGCAGTTCGCAGAAACAGACCGGAATATTTTTGCCGTCTTAATTCACGGACGTTCCAGTTTTCAATAATGTTCTGCTGGCAATAAAAACTTCGTTCAAGTTCACTGTCGATAAAGTAAAATTTTGCGTGCAGCGGAAAAGCCATGTGAAGTGTTACTGCTGCTTGCCTGGCTTCCAATTGCCGGCAAAGTTTTTTAAATGTCGCTTCGCCTTTATGTGTTTGGCAGCCCGATAGTCAACTGCTTGCGGAATTCCGCCGCCATTTTTTTCAGCTTGGCGGCTTTTTCATTGGAAATTTCGCTTTTCTTGAGGGCGTAATAGTCTTCAAGCCTGTTTTCTTGTGTGTGGGGGGGGGGGGGGGCATCCTCTAACATACGCGAATATTTTTCAAGGAAAATTCTTCAATACCCCGCAACTTTGCCCGGAGATTCTTTATTTCTGTTTTCTGTCAGATAGAAAAGATACTATCAATTCCGCGCATTTCTTTGGTTCATCAAGCCATGGCAAATGTCCGCATCCTGATATTTCATGAAATTCGCCCATAGGCAATAATTGAGCGATTTTACGCCCTGTTTCAACTTTTCCGAATGGATCATTCGAACCCCAAATTAATAAAACCCTCTTTCCAATATTTTTCAACTCATTTTCACTAATTCTAATTTCAGGTTTTGAACCTGACAAACAATTGATTTTTTCCATAAGGCTTAAACTTGAAACGCTGTAATATGGCAATTTCTGAAAATAAAAATAACATTCCGCAAGGTTATCAGGCAGATTTTTTAACGTTTCTTCAGAATGTCCCATGAATGTCAAAGATTTTAGTGATTTTGTTTTGGTTTTTGAAGTTATGAATAGAAAAAGCAAACGATTAAATATTGGAACAGAGGCAAGCCGTAGAAGGAATGGAGGACAAGCGGTAAGAATATTTCCGGGAACGCCAAGCAACGCAAGAGAAATAACACGCTCCGGTTTATCCATGGCAAACCATAGTCCCCAGTGCCCTCCTATTGAATGCGCGATTATTGACGCTTTGCCTATTTTAAAGAAATCTAATACAGTTATAATAGTTTGACAAGCAAATTCTCTGATATTTACTTTAGAATGATTCATGCCGTCGCTTAAACCTCCGCCAGGCCGATTGATGATGATTATTCTTTTATTTTTGATTTCAGATATGAGAGGAATAAAGGGAAAGCCATCTCCTGTATTGCCAGGAATAATAACGACAGGTTCTCCCGCGCCTATTTCGACGCTACGAATATGAATATTAAACGGCTTTAATAATATATGATGCATTATTGGTTTCAAATTATAATTGTTAAAAAACCGTCCTTCAGCGTCACGAGCCACTATAACGCGCTCATCATTATTTTTTAAAATTAATTCTGAGTTTTTCATCATAATTCCTTATAAGTGTCGATCAATGTTTTGAATGTATATTACTATCTAATATTTGTCAATAGATTTTACAGTGGAACAAGGTCAATGCTTTGCAAAAATATTGAGCGTCATTCCGCATACTGTTCCGGTTATTGCGACCCTTCGGGCGCGACCCCTCGGGTCGGCGACGTATGAAGATCAGGATCATACACACGAAATTCCGGCAAGAGGCATATTCATATCCTCACGATTCGGGGCGAGGAACGCTCTGATAAAAGAGGTGAAAGTTTCGCAAAGCGGGTTTCTACGCGACGCTTTGTCGTCGTCGCCTTCCACGAATCACTGCGTCCACACTTTCGCGGACTTGCTCGCATTCCTGTGATTCGCAAGCCGCGCGTTGCGTTCGGAATGTATATACATAATCTTGCAAAAATTTTGAAAAATTTATTGATAATTATTATCACAGGGTGTATAATATTAAGTGTTTCCCGGTGAGGAAAAAATGTGAGGGGATGGTGAAAAAGAGCTGTCACCCACTCGGCGGACGCCGTAAATAGATGGAACGACAAACGGCATAAAATCCGGCTGGGTTCGAGGCGGCGCTGACGAAAAAGGATAGATTTTATGAAATCAAAACACTCGCCGGAATAGATGACAAGGAGGATTGGTCATGAGGTTTTCAAAAGTGTTTGCGCTTTCATTGGCGCTTGTATGCGTTTTCACCAGCGCCGTGTCGGCTCAGTATTCACGGACGGAATTACAAAGGATGTATATGTCCTACTTAAGCGTCGAGGGCTATTCGCCTTCGATTGACTCTGACGGCGATGTCGCGTTCAAAAAGGAAGGAAGGCCGTTCTGGATTGAGGTGAACGAAAATGATTTGGGCTATTTCAGGATAGGGTATTTGGCTAATTACGCTTTGGATTATGATTACGAAGCGCGCCAATTCCCCATCGCCATTGATTACGCGAACAGAAGGACAAAGGTCGCTAAAGTGTATTCTATGGAAGACGGCGGACGATTTATGATATCCGCAGAAATATATATCGTAAACCCCGAAGATTTCAAAATCGTATTCAACCGGATGATAAACGCGATAAACAGAGCCAGAGAAAATTTTCTTGAAAAAATGGAAGAATGACCCCGGTGGAGACGGCGGGCGCCTGCGGTCTTTTTCATTGAGATGCGCGGGCGTTTATCGCCCCGCCCTAGCGGGGATTTCCTTCATCTTGCCTAAAACGCGATTAAAGGCTATCATACATGCATTATGATAGATTTCGTTCACCTCCACGTACACAGCGATTATTCTTTGCTGGACGGCGCGGCTTCGATAGAGAGCTTGGCCGACAAAGCCGAAGCCTTGGGCATGAGGCATCTTGCTATTACGGACCACGGCAACATGTTCGGGGCGCTGAAGTTCATCGCCGCCTGCAAAGAACACGCGGATCATTCGCCGCGCGCCAATCCCATTCATCCTATTATCGGGAATGAGTTTTACATGGCGCCCGGCTCCCGTTTTGAAAAGAGCGGCTCGGAGCATGGAAACAAGTACTACCATCTGATACTCCTTGCGAAGAATGCGCGGGGTTATAAAAATCTCTTGAAATTAACGTCCGCCTCGTATATAGACGGCTTTTACTACAAGCCGCGCATTGATGAGGAAGTGTTGGTTAAATGCCATGAAGGGCTTGTCTGTCTTTCCGCGTGCATCGCCGGTGAAATTCCAAGCCTCATTCTGGAAGACAAAATAGAAGAAGCTGAAAAAAAGGCGCGGTGGTTTCGGGATCTGTTTGGAGATGAAGATTTTTACCTTGAATTGCAGGATCACGGACTAAAGGAGCAGAAAGAAGCTAATGCGGCGCTCATAGAGATAGCGAAACGCGCCGGAATCCCACTTGTTGTCACCAATGACATTCATTACCTTGAAAAAGACGACTCTAAAGTTCAGGACATCCTCCTCTGCGTCAGCACCCAGAAAAAACGCGACGACGCAAAACGTATGCGTTTTAATTCCGATCAGTTTTACTTCAAATCCGGCGACGAGATGGCGGCGCTGTTCCCTGAATACCCTGAAGCCGTCGCAAACAGCGTACGCATCGCGGAACGGTGCAAGACCGAAATTCCCAAGATCAAGACGAAAGACCTTCCAAAATATCTCCCTGAATTCGACATTCCCCTGGGTTTTAACGACGCCGACGAGTACCTGCGGCATCTTACGTTTGAGGGGCTTGCAAAACGGTATCCCAGTTACGGGGAAGAAATCCGCAAACGCGCGGAATATGAGCTTGACGTTATTATAAAGATGGGTTTCACGGGCTATTTTCTCATCGTGGCGGACTTCATCAACTGGGCCAAGGAACACGGCATCGCGGTTGGTCCGGGGCGCGGGTCCGGCGCGGGTTCCATTACGGCGTACGCGCTCCGCATCACGGACATAGACCCGCTCAAGTACGACCTCCTGTTCGAGCGGTTCCTCAATCCTGAACGCATCTCCATGCCGGACTTTGATGTTGACTTCTGCAATGAGCGCCGCGATGAGGTGATCCAGTATGTTACGGAAAAATACGGCAAAGACCGCGTGGGGCAGATCATCACCTTCGGTACGCTCAAGGCGAAAGCCGTCATCAAAGATGTCGCACGAGTTCTTGACATTCCACTCTCGGAAGCGAATATGATCGCCAATCTCATTCCTAAAGACCCAAAAATGACGCTGAAAAAGGCGTTTGAGGAGGAGTCGAAATTGCGGGAATTGGCGGAAGACCCCAAATATCAGGAATTGTTCGCCTTTGCCCACAAACTGGAAGGCAAGAACCGCAATTCAAGCCTCCATGCGGCCGGTATTGTTATCGGCAAGACTTCCCTCGTAAACTATGTGCCGCTGTACAAAGACCCCAAAACCGGCGGCGTGGCGAGCCAATACACTATGGATGTCATTGAAGAGCAAGGGCTGGTGAAGATGGACTTCTTGGGGCTTAAAAACCTCGATCTTATTAAAAACGCCATTGACCTCATCAAAAAACGGGGCGATGAATATGCTGATTTCAAAATTGACGCCATTCCCGAAGACGACGAGGCGACATTTAAGATGCTGGGGGAAGGGCGGAGTTCGGGCATTTTCCAGTTTGAATCCCAGGGCATGCAGAACGTTTTAAGACAGGCGAAACCGACCAGCATCGAAGACCTCATCGCCTTGAACGCCTTGTACCGCCCGGGTCCTATGGATTACATTCCACAGTTTATTGAGTCCAAATGGGGGCGGCAACCCATAGTGTATCCGGATCCGTGCCTTGAAGACATTCTCAAGGAGACCTATGGGGTCATCGTGTATCAGGAGCAGGTTATGCAGGTCGCCCAGCGGATAGCGGGCTACTCGCTGGGACAAGCCGACACGTTGCGCCGCGCAATGGGGAAAAAGAAGCGGGAAATCATCGACAGGGAAAAAGCGCCGTTTATCGCGGGCGCGATGAAAAACGGGTTTAAAGAAGCCGATGCGGACCGCATTTATGAGATTTTGATTCCCTTCGCCAATTACGGGTTCAACAAGAGTCACGCCGCCGCGTACTCGGTGCTGGCGTATCAGACCGCATATCTCAAGACGAATTTCTCTTCTGAATTTATGGCGGCGAAACTCACCAATGAGATATCCGGTACGGACAGTCTGCCCGCCTACATTGACGAAGCCCGCAAGATGGGGCTTGCCATTGACCCGCCTGACATCAACCGTTCCGACCGGTACTTCTCCGTTGCGGATGGACGCATTGTGTACGGCTTCCTCGGCATAAAAGGCTTGGGCGAAGGACCCGCTGACGAAATAATTTCCTGCCGCGAAAAAGACGGTCCCTACAAGAATTTTCTGGACTTCCTTGAGCGTGTGGATATTAAAGCTGTGGGCAAAAAGGTTGTGGAACTGCTCGCCCGAACCGGCGCGTTCGACTCATTCGGCGTAACACGGGCTACTTTGGTTGAAAACCTTGAGCAGGTTGCAGAATCCCTGCAAAAAAGCAAGGAAGGCAAGGCGTACGGACAGAGCGGTCTGTTTGACGATGAGCCGGAAGATCAGCGGCAACTTTTTCGTTTTGTTGAAAAGCCCGAATGGACGCGCATGGAAAAACTCCAAATTGAGAAAGACCTGCTTGGCTTTTACTTTTCAGGACACCCGATGGATGATTTTAAGCATATATGGGAGAAGCATAGCGCGCTGAATTTGGCGGATCTCGACAACGCTGAAGACGGCATGTACACTATTGTCGGCATGATCAAAGATATAAAGTCCCATCACACCAACAACGGTGAAATGGGGTTCAGCGCCATTGCGGATTACAACGGCGAGATAGAATTGACGCTTTTCGCCGACTCGTGGGCGCGCGCAAAGAGCAGCCTTGCGATAGACAGGGTTGTAGCGGTCCGGGGCAAGTTCAACACGTCCGAGATGCGGGACAAGCCGAGCGTCCTTGTTGACAGCGTACTCAACCTCGAAAAGCCCGGTCTTACACAGACAGCCATTGACGCTTTTTTCAGCCACCCGCTTGACGCATACCGCCAAGTGTGGGAACAAAACTGTACGTTGAACCTTGCGCAGGCGGCCGGCGCGAAAGAGGGCGTTTATACACTGGCAGGCGTTATCAGGAACGTAAAGCCGTATCAGACATCGAAGGGTGGAGATATGGCGTTTTCTTCCATTGAAGATTTTAATGGGCAGATCGATCTGGTGATTTTCTCGGACATGTGGGAAAAATGCCGGAATACGCTCACGATTGACAAAATCGTCGCTCTCAAGGGCAAACTGGATAAGACTCGCCGTCCCGACAGGCCAAGCCTTATTGTAAACGAATTTCTTGATCTGGAGCGTTTGCAAAAGGAAGCGGAGTCCAATCCCAAAGATGCGGCGAAAAAGTCGGGCGGAAAGAAGCCGCCAAAGCAGGCTGCGGCGCAACCGGGCGTGTCTGCGGCGCCAGCGCGGCAGACGGAAAAGCCTCGCGTCCCAATCGTGCATATCAGGCTTACAGAAACCGCTGTGGAAACTGACAGTGCGCTCACTGTCTTGAGAGAAGTTTTGCTCGAAAAACAAGGCGCCTGCGTGGTGTACCTGCATGTCCCTGACACGGAAGGCGAGACGATCATCAGAACCACATCCCAAATACAAGCATGCGCTGATGACACCGCGATTGAGATGTATGCGCGTTGCGGGGGCGTTGAGAAGGTGTGGGCTGAATAATCCGGTCCGATTGCAACGAACCATAGGTTGCGAACGCTATGTTAGCGGCGATGTTTGCCAGCCCGAACAAGAGCTTTGCGGCGGCAAAGTCCAAGGTTGGCAAAATATGAGTGGATGTTGGTGAGAATGAAGCGTTCCCCTGCACAACAGGGCGTGGAATGTCCTAGCAAAACCGTAGCCCGCTCCGCCGCAGTAGTGGCGAAGCGCATATCGTCTGTTATGCAATGCAACTCCTTTGCGCTATTCTCTTTTTAATATTTTTTGCCCAATAATTTTGTATATTTCCATTTACGCCTTAACAGAAAATATATTGGGTTTGAACAAGAGGAAAAATAGTATAGCGTAACATTAGACAGAATACATAAAGAAAATTGCGAATTGAAAAGTATGTTGTTATAAATAAAGATGTGATAAAAACGGCGCAATTTCAAAACGCGCCCATCCGGTTTGCGGACAGGAGGTTCGATAAGAAAGGTTTTGGAAAAAGCGGTTAAGCCCAACATCAAGCCATCCCGCTTTTCCACATACATCACGCGCTTGTTTGACCGCGAAGATCACTCTTTCGGCGTAAAAACCGCCTGAACCTGCCGCAACATGTCGCGGCGCGCCGGATCGTCGCTGGAGTAGACGGCTGCGGCGCGGGAGGAAGCCGCGTTTTTCCCAACAGAGACGCTTCCCGTAAAAAGCGCATTGCTTTTCCAGTACAGCGTTCCTTCCACACAATATCGGTACGTTCCGGCTGGGACTGGATTTCCTCTGGCATCCGTGCAGTCCCATACATACGTGAGAGAGCCGTTCTTCGGCGTCGCGCCGGTAAAGGCGTCCAGTTCTGCGGAAGACGAGGGTTTTGCCTTGGCTGCCCAGGCTGAAAGAGAATCAGGACGGTTGCTGAAGCCGCCCTTGCCGGTGAAGCGGCTTATGTACAGCGTTTTTATAATCGCCCCGCTTTCATTCTCTATCCATACCGCAACCTGATTGGACGCGATGACGTTCTGCCGGTTAAACGAAAAGCTAATCGACACGCGCCCCAAAGCTCCGCCAGCCGCGCCGCTTTGGGCGAAGGCGGGCGCCGTAAAAAACGCGCAAAGCGCGGCTATTACGGAACATGACGTATATGCTATATGCCGCATAAAAATCTCCTTCATTAGAACGTTTCTCAAAACGGAAGTTTTGGGAAACGCTCGCTTATCTTTGGATTTAAGGGAACAGATTCATATAATACATGAAAAGAAGCGATTCTACAAGTTCCCGCTACTCCTTGCCGCATCTGGCGCATGAGACGTTTTTTTGCTATACTTGCGCCTAGTTATGAGCCTTGAAGTACACGACATCACCAAAACCTACCCGCATACGACGATGCGCCTTGATTTCTCGGTTGAGGAAGGAGAAACCCTCGCCCTGGTCGGACATTCGGGTTGCGGGAAAACAACGACGCTGAATCTCGTCGCAGGACTGCTGTACGCCGACTCCGGTTCCATTGTGAGCGGCGGACGGGATGTGACGAATCTGCCGCCGTGGAAACGGAATATTGCGGTGGTCTTTCAGGATTTGGCGCTCTTTCCAACAATGAATGTCGGGAAAAATATTGACTACAGCCTTCGCATCAAGGGCGCGTCAAAAGATACGCGCCGCCGTGTTGTGGAAGAGACCTTGCGGATAGTGCATCTTTCGGTTTCTTTCGCAGGCAGGAAGATACATACCCTTTCGGGCGGCGAGCGGCAGCGAGTCGCCATTGCCCGTGCGCTTGCGGCGTCGCCGCAGGCGCTTCTCATGGACGAGCCGTTTTCCAGCCTGGATCCGCGCTTGCGCCGCGAGTTGTGGAAGGAATTTCTGGAGATACGCGGCGTTTCCCGCATTCCCTGCATCTTCGTCACCCACGACAGGGAAGAAGCCTCGATTCTAGGCGACAGAATAGCGGTCATGGTCCAAGGGCGCATAGTGGAAATAGGCGATGCTCATACGATAGTGACGAAACCCAGAACCAGCGAGGCCGAGGCGTTTTTTAAGGGGGAGCCGTGATTTTTTACGGAGATGATTCGCCCATAGCGGCGGTGGCGACGCCTCCGGGTCAGGGCGCCCTCGCCGTCATACGGACATCGGGCAAAAACGCCATAGAACAGCTTGCGGAGCGCTTTTCCGCGCCGCAAAAACTAAAAGCCGCCGCTGGCAATACGGTTGTATACGGCTGGATGCTTGACAAGAGCCGCAACCGCCTTGATGAGGTCTTGATTTCCGTGTATCGCGCGCCCAAGTCGTATACGAGCGAAGACGGCGCGGACATTTCCTGCCATGGCGGATATGCGGTCGTGCAAGCCGTACTGG
The DNA here is from genome assembly GCA_031265845.1 of Treponema sp. Taxonomy (GTDB): domain Bacteria; phylum Spirochaetota; class Spirochaetia; order Treponematales; family Breznakiellaceae; genus JAIRKH01. The sequence continues at coordinate 1,877 of JAISCC010000024.1, read as the reverse complement.
AGGCGCTTCACGACGCGGGGTTTCGAGACGCGCTTCCCGGTGAATTCACGTTTCGGGCGTTTATGAACGGCAAGCTGGACCTCACCAGAGCCGAATCCGTCATGGAAATAGTGTCCGCAAAAACCGGCAAAGCTCATGCGGGCGCGGTTCGCCGGCTTTCGGGCGACCTGGAATCGGAGATTCGCGCTATTAAAGAAAAACTGGTGCGGGTTTTGGCGGGCGCGGAATTGTTTCTTGATTATTCTGAAGATGAATTTGCGGAAGCTGGCGCGGATGAACGCTCCGGCATGTTGCCGGAACGGGAATTGGCGCAAGAAGTTCTCGCGGAATTGCGGGAATTGTCCGCCTCATTCCATATAGAAAACCTGTATCAGGAAGGCGCTCTTGCGGTCATCGCCGGAAGACCAAACGCCGGCAAGTCCAGCCTCTTCAACAGGCTCGTCAAGGAAGACCGCGCAATCGTCGCCGAATCGCCCGGCACCACCCGTGATTGGCTTGAGGCGTGGATTGCCATTGAAGGCATACCGGTCAGACTCGCCGACACCGCCGGCATCCGGGATTCAAATGACGCGGTAGAAAAGACTGGCGTAGAGCGCGGCATTGAGTTGATAAAATGCGCTGATGTGGTATTATATATAGTAGATGGTACGGTTGGACTTGCAGGCGAGGACTCCCAATTTCTTTGTTCCGGGGCTATTGAGGGCAAGCCCCTTATTATGGTATGGAACAAGTCCGACGCCGCGCCGGAGATGATCGAGCCGCCCCTCGGCATGGAGCGCGTCAGCGCCAAAACCGGAGAAGGCGTCATGAGCCTTTCGACGCGGATTGCGGAAGCGCTTGCGGGGCGGAACGCGGGCGCGGAGAGCGACCGGATAGGGGTGGCTTCGGCGAGGCAGAAGACGCTCATTGACAGAGCCGTGGAACAGGTCGCGGACGCGCTGGATATGGCGGATAAAGGGCAGACGCTTGATATTATCGCGCCTTCGCTGAAGGAGGCGGTTGACTGTCTTGGCGAGATCACCGGCGAGGTGTCCACTGCGGATATTCTTGAGGTTATGTTCGGTTCATTCTGCGTGGGGAAGTGAACTGCGGGCGTTACGGAGGGTTTTATGCGGAAATATGTTGGAACACAAAGTGAAAAAGGCGACATAAGTAAAAACGGGATGAAGTGGAAGGCCGCTTTTCTGTTTATGTTGTTTTGCTTAAAACCGCCGGATGCGGCGTCTCCAGCGGATGTTGATTTTGCGTGGTCGCTGGGGGAGTTCAGATTTGCGTTTAGCAATACTGATGTATTCAGAGGAGCGTTTGACTTTGCCCTTGCCGTTCTCTCATTTGACATCTTTGAGACATACACCGGATTAGGCGTCAAAGTAAGCCCGTTCTCTGTAGAATCTACGAATGTCTATGACTTCCTTTCGTTCTTGCTTCCTGTGGAAATATATTACAATCCGTTTGTTTTTAGATTAGGCGATTGGACGAACTTCAACATGAGCGTATACGTACGCGGCGGCTATGGATTTCTCCGCAGTCCTTTTGCGCGTTACCCTGGCGATGGATTTTACGGAGTTGCGGGGGCGCGCGTTTCTTTTGCGACTTTGCCCATAGGCAGAAAACCGGTTGTTGATTATAGCTCTGGAGAAAAAAGGTTCTATTATATAAGCGCGTCTCTGTTTGCCGAATATACCAGCGGCAATACGGTCAGAATAGGCGTTTCGCTGGATAACATAGCGATCTTGGCGCTCTTGCTGCTGTCAATACGGTAGGATTGAGACGCTTCACATGCCACCTCCCAGCCTGTAGGATCCGCCTCTGCTGTCTATGCATCTTTTGGAAAGCGCAAAAAATCTCTGGGATAAACTCCATGATTTATCCCAAAG
>JAISCC010000005.1 GCA_031265845.1 Treponema sp. | reverse complement strand
TCGCCTGATGGGGGATGAGAGGGGGTATGATCCTGCGGAATCGGCTGTGCCATACCTCTTTTTTCTACTGCTTTGCTAAAGATAACATGGGGTTTTGACACAGTCTGGGGGCAGAGCCCTCAGCCCAAAGCCCGAAATCCTTGGAATCAAAACTTATCAGTGCGCGGAACCGTTTGGCGGCGCGTGTTGTTACCGGCAGTCGGAATCATGTCCATGGGCTGAAATCGACCCCGACCCAGGGATACCGAGAGAAGCAAGCTATGACTTTTTGATTTGTTTTGCAAGACGCCCGCTCTGCGGGCATTTTTGTATGGGGGACTGTCATTGCGAGGAGCGAAGCGGCGAAGCAAGCGCGTCCGGCGCCCCGCCGGTTATCCAAATCTATTGTCCTCCGGCAATGAGTGCGCTTTGATGTAGCTAAAAAGAGTGCGCTGTGGTATCATTGCCTTTAATGTTTGAGGAGGTTTCTATGAAACGGGATGTTGACGTACTGGTGATCGGAGGTTGTACGGCGGGGTTGTACTTTGCCGGGCTTATGGCGAGACAAGGGTACCGGACTGTGGTCTGTGATTGTTCCAGACAGGAATATCTGGGGCGGCGTTACGATGTTATTCACGTTGGAAAAGAGCATTTCGGACGCTTTGGGATTCCTGAACTGGGTCCCGGCGACATGGACTATGTTACGACCTTCCGCCGGAGCATACTCCGTTCCGCGCTGGACAAGTGGCCTAAAAACGCCTGTGTGGAAATACTGGTGTTGCGCCGCGTGGGGTTTATCCGGCGGCTGGCGGACTGGGCGAAGGAACAGGGGGTGGAAATCCTTTATGAGACTGCCTTCACCGAGCCTCTGTTTGAGAATGGGCGGCTTTCGGGAGCGCTCTTGTGCAACGGGACCGGGGACATCCAGATAAACGCCCGGCTTACGGCGGATGCCTCCGGAATTTCCGCGGCGGTGCGAACCCGCCTCCCCGATGATTACGGCGTGGAGAATTTTGTCACCGGATCCCGCGATCAGTTCTATGTAAAACTGCGCTATGTGCGGCTGAAACACCCTGAAAAGGATCGGGTGGAAATATCCACCACATGGCCATACTACAAGACGTGGATTGCGCCCCGCGAGGAAAGCGACGGCGCGATTTTTGGGGTGGGCGCCAACCTCTCATTTGACTATGCGGATCGCTGTTTCAAACGATTTGCCGGCAGAGTGAAGTTGCCGGAACATGAATTGGATCACATTGAACAGAGCAGCACTCCCTACCGCCGTCCGCCCTACAGCTTTGTCGCTGGAGGTTTTGTCGTTTTGGGAGACGCGGCCTGCGTGACAAACCCGTGGAGCGGGGAGGGGGTTCCCTACGCTTGGCTCCTCTGCTCCATCGCGGCGGAGGAATTCGGCAAGGCGATGAAAGACGGCGCTTATCCCGTACAAGATGCGGTGTGGAGCGTGAATGGCCGTTACGCGAAAGCCCAGGGCGCGCTTTTTGCCCAAAATCTCGCCATGCTCTCAGGAGCGGTTTCCTGTACGCCTGAAGAAAACGACTACGAGTTTGAAAAATCCATTATTTTTGAGGATGAGGATGAAAAAGGGAAGGGAAACCTCGTTCTGAAGTTGCTTAAAGGGCTTTTATCAGGGAGATTATCATGGAAGAGCCTTTCCCGCTTGGCGGCGGCGGCGGGGATCGGCGCCAAAATATATAAACATTACATGGCGTACCCTGAAAGCCCCCAAGGATTGGCGGACTGGGCGCGGAAAGCGGATGCGCTTTGGGCCAAGTCGGGAAGCATGGCTGACCTTGCGGAAGCGGATCTCGTCGGCATGGGGGCGGCTGAACAGCCGCTGGCTGAATAGCCGCCTTTTCACGGCGCTTTCACATCACGTCCAGAAACGGTATGCCCACGAGATTCAGCGCGTCTTTCAGCACGAAAAGCGCCGCTTCGCTTAACGCGAGACGCGCCGCAACGAGATCGGGATTGTCCGCGTTTAAGATGGGGCAGTCGTGGTAAAATTTGCTGAACGACTTGGAGAGGGAGTACAAATACGTCGCCACGACAGAACTGTCCATTTTTTCTGCGGCGGCGGCTATTGCGCTGTTGTAGTCGAGAAGGGTTTTGACGACTTCCCATTCGGCGTCTCCCGAAAGCATTTCCGGCTTTGCCGCAGGTCTTGCCAGCGCGCCGTCTTTGAGCGCGGCTTTGCGGAGCATTGATGAGATGCGCGCTCCCATATATTGCAGGTAAGGTCCCGTATTGCCGTTAAAAGAGAGGGACTCTTTTGGGTTAAAGAGCATGTCTTTCGCCGCGCTTACCTGCAAAAGGTAGTAGTGCAACGCGCCCAAAGCCACTTTTTCGGCAATTTCATCAGGATTGCCGACCGCCTCTTCCCGTTCCTTGCCTTTTATTTCCTGAAGCGCCATTTCTTTCAGGCTGTCAAGAAGGTCGTCCGCGTCAACAACCGTCCCTTCGCGGCTTTTCATCTTGCCTTCGGGCAAATTCACCATGCCGTAGCTCAAGTGGTACAGGTTTTTCGCCCATTCATAGCCGAGTTTGTCAAGGATGCTGAAAAGCGTCTTGAAATGGTGTTGCTGTTCCGATCCCACCACGTAGATGAGGCGGTCGAAAGCCCAGTCCTCATGCCTGAAAATCGCGGTGCCAATGTCTTGGGTGATGTAAATGGACGTGCCGTCCTTGCGCAACAACGCCTTTTCGCCAAGCCCTTCTGTGGAGAGGTCTATCATAACAGCCCCGTCATCAGCCTTGTAGAAAACGCCTTTCTCCAGCCCTCTCGCAATTTCGTCTTTGCCAAGCAAATAGGTCTTGCTCTCAAAGTAGTACGCGTCAAAAGAAACGCCGGTGCGTTTGTAGGTTTCCTTCATGCCCGCGACAGCCCATTCGTTCATTTTTTTCCACAGAGCCGTCACTTCCTCATCGCCGGCTTCCCATTTACGCAACATATCCTGAGCCTTTTCCTCAACGCAAGGATCTTCCTTGCTCATCTGGTTGAACCGTACGTACCACTTTCCCACAAAGTGATCGCTTTTGACGCGTTCGCTTTCCGGGGTTTTGCCCTCGCCGTACGCTTGATACGCCAGCATGGATTTGCAGATATGTACGCCCCGGTCGTTGATGATGCACACCTTGCGGACATCGGCGCCGCACGCCGCCAAAATGCGGGAGATGCTTTCGCCCAGTATGTCGTTGCGTAAATGTCCCAAATGCAGGGGTTTGTTGGTGTTGGGGCTGGAAAACTCCAGCATTATTCGTGCGCCTTTAAGCGTTTCCGGCTTGCCGAAGCTCCCTTTTTCTCTCAAAGCGGACTCTTTGAGCAGTTCAAGGACGGTCTCAGCGCGATCAAGGAAAATGTTTACATGGGGTCCCATGACTTTGACGCCGCCGGAAGCGCCGCTGTCCGCGAGTTTCTCAAGCGCGGACTGCGCTATCTGCGGCGGAGCTTTGCGCAGGAGTTTTGTATACGCGAACATAGGAAAGCCGAGATCGCCCATGCTGGATTGGGGCGGAATTTTCACGACTACGCTGGACGCGGCGACTGTTTCCGGCAGACCGTTTTCCGCGAGCAGCGCGTTGATTGCGTTCGCAATTCTTTGTTTCCATATTTCTTTATAGTGAATGAACATGACAACCCCTTCCTATCACCGCCATCATTTTGGTAAAATTTTTCCCTTCACGGCGGAAAGAACCGAGCCGTTCATCGGTGAATGTACAGTTTTCACAATACGCAATGTTCCGTACGCCGACGTTTGCCAAAAGCGCCGCGTTCGCCGCCTTCAAATCAAGGCAATCGCCCTTTACCACGCCACCGAGCGGGTATTCGGCGGACGAGCCGCGCGCTTCTCCACCAAATCGCGCCTCAAAAACACGCCGCCGCTCTTCATCAACCTGGTAGCATTCCCCGCATATACAGGGTCCCAATACCGCGCACACCGTTTCAGGATGCGCCTCTGCGTTCATGCTTTTAAGCGCGCTCAGCGCGTTCAATACAATGCCGGTTCCTTTCCACCCCGAATGAACGACGCTGAATGCTCCGGTTTCCATGTCGAACATATACACCGGAAGGCAATCAGCCACTGTAACCGAAAGATACACGTTGGCGGCTCCCCAACCCGCGCCGCTTGCAAGCCCGTCCGCATCGTACAAAATTTCAACGGAACGCTCGCCGCCAGCAACGCCAATCACGGCGACGTTTTGCGAATGGGTCTGCGAACAGGCGAAGGTCTGCGCCGGGTCAACGCCGATTTTTTGTAGAAAGGCGTTTCTGCGTCCGGTTTCCTGTACATCCATGTTGCCCGCGCCGTGGGCCGAAAGCATGCATGAAATGCCGGAGACCGGTTTGCCCTCAAAAAAGAACGGAAAAACAAACGCATCATCCTGTATATCGGGAAGAGAGAACGGGCGCGCCATAGCGGTCATCTTTTTTTTCATGGAGTCACATTCAACGTTTCGATGTTGTCAAGAATGTGCAAAGCTTGCCTCAAATTTTGTGTGGCGTCGTTGATGCCGTTAAAAAAAGCGATGCCTTTTGGCGTAAAAACAGGAGACATCACGGGCGGAGTAGTTCCAGACGCATTCAAAAGCGTCGTTGCGAGCGGTTTCCCGGTGAATTTGTATATATTGGAAAGCATCTCGTTTTTGTCGTCAGGGTCTTTTTTGGCAATCCCTTGCAAGACAATGAGCATATTTTCAAGCGCCTTTTTTGCGCCGTTTATAATTTCAGATGCGGCTTCATTCGCCGATTCAACCACTATCTGTATTTTACGCCGCCTGTTTGTAAGCGACATATCCGCCATGGCAATGGCATACTGTTTTCCAATTTCCCCATTTGAAGAAATTTCTTCATCGAAGCGTTTGATGTCGTCATCAAGTTTCATAAGGTCATTGTAACTTTCCGTAAACAACGTTCTGTTTTCCCGCTTGAAAAACTCCCCCTCAAGCAGGATGGGGCGAAGCGTCTTGTTTACATCGGCTATAAAAACAATTGAATGGAAGGTCAGAAGAAATGCAAGAGTGAAGCCTCTCCGTATCGGAATCCCCTCCGGATTGGTTTCCGATTGCGCGTATTCCATGTTTTTGAACGGCGCTCCTTTCAGAAAGTAACGGAAAGAATCAAGTGTCTCTTGCTGTTGCTTTGCCCTCGTGTAATCATCAAACAACTGTTCTATGTGCTGTTTCCAATAGTCGCGGTACACTATAATCCAGTCTTCGCCGCCGCTAATCACGGACGGGCCGAATGCCGTATTCCGGTTTGCCACTCTGAGTATCGGGGTCAGGAGAACGGTTTGGTTGAATTCACGGATAGCCGTCAGAGAATTTTCAGCTGAGGACAGGAGCGTTTTGCTTTCATTTTGTATATCTATATTTTCTTTTCCCGTTCCCGCCCGTTCCTGTAGAATAAAGACAAACAATGATTCAAGCAGGGATATTGATGGAGACGTTTTAAGGGAATACAGGATGTTGTTCAGCGTTGCGAGTTGATCTCTCACTACGCTTACGGAACAAGTCATGCCGCCCGCCGCCAGATCATTTGCAAAGGCGTAGAGAATCCGATCAAACAGGAAGAAAGACAACTCTTTAAGGCAACTCAACACGCGGGCATGTTGGTACATCGCGTTGCGCTCCTCCTCGTTGATGGCGGCAAAAGCGTCTTCCATTAAACCCATAGCTACCTGCTTGAGTTCCGATTCGTTTTTTTCAGGATGCTTGGAGAAAAGTCCCAACGGCGTGATCTCTTCTTCCAGCCTTTTATGGACGGCGCTCATCTCTAAAGACCCAAGGAACGCATAAAAAGCGCCTCGATCCTTGTTGAGTCCCGTGTCAAGGGCGTCTTTGAAAAACCGTACATTGACTTTGAGGTCCGTAAGCGCTTTGTGGAAAGGCGGCAGCAACATGAGGTTCTGATAATTGAAATAGCCAGGACATTTGGTTTCTATTTCTTGCCCTATTTTTGAAATAAGCCTGTCTTCGTACACTTTTAACGCGGATTTGCTTTTGAAAAAGCTCAGTATAAGCAGCAAAAGATGCTCATACCAAGGCAATATTTCGTATTGTGATTCTATTGTTTTAATTGAAGATTCCGCTTCATCATCATAGAGGGGTTCGTGAGAGAGTGTTGATTGACCCGCCAGCTTTTTAAGAAGATCGTTCCGTTCCTCTACAGACAATTCAGAAGCCAGTTTGTTAAATTGCTTATTTTCACCCATAATTTTACTATAAACATTCATTCTATTATAGTCAAGAGAGTATCACGATTTTTCATGGAAGAAGACGGATTTATAAAGATTCCAACGCCGATCATGGGAGAAATCCGCGTGAAGACGCGGCGCCGACGCTACGGTTCTTTACAAAAGGTTTAGCCCCTAGGAGAATCGAACTCCTCTTTTAAGATTGAGAATCTCATGTCCTAACCGATAGACGAAGGGGCCTTTTTTAACAGCGCTGGAGGCGACGTTAAAAAATTGGAAAACCGCTATGTGGATGCCGGTCCGCGCGAATTGCGGATTTTACGTTCCCCAGGGAGGATTTGAACCCCCACAAGCAGATCCAGAGTCTGCGGTGCTGCCATTACACAACCGGGGAATGGGCGGAATCGCATCACGTTGATCCCGCTGTGCCAAACTGGAAGAAATCATAGCGTATGGAAGAAAAAATGTCAAGCGGGTGGAGAAAAAAATGTGCGGTTCAAAAAAATTCTGATGAAGCTCTTGCCTGTCTTGTAAAATTGTATTATAATTAAGTTTGTTCCAGAATGTGAGCTACATTCGGATTGGGTAAGCCTGTTATAAAAATTCTGGAATGGCTTCTAATGCTAGAAACACCGCTGGTGCGGAGTGTAAAACCTATAGACGGGATAGATTGCATGTTGTCACGTGAAAATTTTGTGTTTACCATTGGGTATGACGGACCGGCCGCTGTCGTTGACAAACAGGCGCTCCAGAAGTACGGCGCGCTTTCGACAAAGGAACTCGCGGAAAAAGGGTTGTTTCGCGCCGCGTATTCATCGGCTCTTTATTCAAAAGATCCCAAAGAACTAAAAATTGTTGTGGATGTCTACAATAAAACGGCAGGCGCCTCCTATACGGTCTTATCACAACTCGACAGGCTCTTCGGCGTTTTCCCCGTTGAGGTGAGCCGCTCAATAATCCTGTAAACGCGCTCATGGGGGATTGACCCCTTTGCGGGAGGACCGCCGTGCGAGCCGTTGTGAGAAGCCTCTCTTTTTACATTTTTTACTTTTCGCCTAAAATTCTCTTAAATCCAATTCCAAACCCTTGTTTTTGAGGGCGGTATACTTGATATTTTTTTCTATTGATGGTATCATAATGGTATGGTAATTGCCATTGACGGACCTGCCGGCGCCGGAAAGAGTACTATAGCGCAACTTCTTGCGGACCGGATTGGGTTTACCTACATCAATTCGGGGAATCTTTACCGGGCCATTACGTTGGGCTGTTTGCGGAACGGCGTCCGCATAGCTGAAGACAACGTTGAATCGTGCGTCGCCTATGCGCGGAGCGCGGCTATTGAATACCGCAATGGACAAGTGTGCCTTAAAGGAGAAAATGTCGATGCCCTTCTTCACACGGATGAGATCGATAGGACGTGCGCTCCGCTGTCCGGTATAGTTCCCATTCGTCATGTGGTCAATGACATAATCAGGAATATAGCGGGGAACCTTGACATTATCGTTGAGGGTAGGGATATGACCTCCGTTGTTTTTCCAGACGCCGAACACCGGTTTTATCTTGACGCTTCGGTTGAGGAGCGGGCGAAACGGCGCTTTGAACAAGGCGTTTCTGGTCTCTCTCTTGAAGAAATCAAGAAAGCGATAGCGGAACGGGACGAAATTGATAAAAATAAACAGGAAGGCAGCCTGAAGATCGCGGATGGAGTGAAGGTTTTTGATACATCACTCTTGACCATTGAGCAAACTTATGCAATATTAATAGAAAATATCAATATAACAAGGATCAAACATGGATAAGGTGGAAGTGGGAACGGAATTCGGTCCGTCGGACACAGGGCCGGTGGATGGAGGTAGAAAGAGCGATGCCAACATCCAGACGCAGTTACAGGAGGAGTATCTTAAGTCCCTCGATTCAGCGGAGGAAGGGCAGCTCGTAGAAGGCGCGGTCGTTCAGGTTAGAGATGATCAGGTTTTTGTCGACGTGAACCTCAAATCCGAGGGTAAGATACCGAGAGCGGAATTTTCCGAAGTTCCCAATATTGGGGACAAAGTGTGGGTTGTTCTCGTGATGAAGGAGAACAAGCACGGGGAAGTGATTGTTTCCAAACAAAAGGCCGATGTTAAATTGTTTTGGAAGAATCTCAGGCAGGCGTTTCAGGATCATACGCTGGTTGAGGGCGTCATTGAAAAGCTTGTCAAAGGCGGATATGACTTCAACCTCGGGTACGATACGCACGCTTTTCTTCCCATCAGCCAGTCCGATATACAGAAGATTGACAAGCCGGAAAAATTGCTCGGCGAAAAGACCCCTGTCTACGTTGAAAGGCTGTATTCGGATGGCAAGCAGAATATTGTGGTAAATCGCCGCAAGTGGCTGGAAGAAGATATAGAAAGGAAGCGGGACGCGTTCTTTGAAAATACGCCCATTGGAAGTGATGTCATAGGTGTCGTAAAGAGTTACACTTCATTCGGCGCGTTCATCGATCTGGGCGGTTTTGATGGGCTTCTCCATCTTAACGATATGAGTTGGGGACATGTGAATCGTCCCAAGGACTTTGTGAAGCGCGGACAGGAAATCAAGCTCAAGGTCATACGGCTTGATCCCAATGAAAAACGCATCAACCTTTCGATTAAGCATTTTACTGACGATCCGTGGATACATTTTGAGGACAAGTATCACGTCAATGACATCAGGAAGGGCAAGGTCACCAAGATCACCGATTTCGGCGCGTTCATTGAGTTGGAAGAAGGCATTGAAGGGCTTGCGCACATATCCGAGTTTTCCTGGGTGAAAAAAGTCCAGAAGCCGGAAGACATGGTGAGCATCGGCGCGGTGGTCGAGTGCATGATTTTGGGGTACGATTTGCAGGCGGGCAGAGTGTCGCTTGGACTGAAACAAGTGACGGCTAATCCGTGGGCGACCGTACACGAGCGGTATCCGGTGGGTACGCGGATTAGCAGAAAAGTTGTAAAGATCACCAATGTGGGCGCGTTTATTGAGCTTGAGGAAGGCATCGATGGGTTTCTCCATGCGGACGACATTTCATGGACAAAGAAGGTCAAGCGTCCGGGCAGCGAACTGCAAGTGGGGCAGGAAATTGAGGTTATGGTCATTGCGCTTGAAAAAGACAACCGCAATATCCGACTCGGCGTCAAGCAGCTCACCGAAGATCCATGGAAGACTTTCGCCTCTACGTACAAGCAAGGCTCCTTCATTGAAGGCGAGGTCTCTTCCATCACTGATTTCGGCGTCTTCGTTAGAGTGCCGGGCGGCATTGAAGGGCTTGTTCACAAGTCCAACCTGCCTGAAAATAGCGGAGAAACTCCTGATGAAGCCATGAAGAAGTATCACATAGGCGACAAGGTGAAAGCGGTAGTGCTTGAAATACAGCCTGATAAGCAGAAAGCGGCGTTTTCCATCCGCGATTATCAGAGAAAGATACAGCGCGAGGAGGTGTCCCAATACATGTCTTCCGACACCGGAGACGGTTCAAAGATTACGCTGGGCGATCTGTTGAAATCGAAAAAAGGTGAGGATGGGAAGTAAGGAGCGGCTTGACGCCGGCTGTCGCAACTAATATGCAAATTGTTGATGTCTTGAAATTTAAAACATTTGTTGAGATTAATACGCGGATAAATTCGAATTTTCAAGATATTAACGCTTTGCTGACGGAGATCATGGATTCGGCGGCGCGTTTATGCGACGCCGAGGCTTCGAGCCTGCTTCTTGTTGATAAAGAAACAGGCTTTCTTTATTTTGAAGTCGCGTTGGGTCCAAAGGGCTCCGATGTGAAGCGTTTTGTCGTAAAGTCTGGAGAAGGAATCGCGGGATGGGTCTTTGAACGCAATGAAGCGATCCTATTGAGCGATGCGGAAAACGACAGGCGCCATTTGTTTGCTATTTCACGAGATATAGGGTATCCATGCGAAACCATGATTGCCGTTCCTATGCGCATCAAGGAAAAGTGCATAGGGGTTCTTGAGATCATCAACAAGAAAGGCGGGCGATTGTTTACGGAGAGCGACATTGAATGGCTTGAAGTGTTTGCCAATCAGGCCGCGTTGGCCATTGCAAACACGCAAAGCATGGAACAGGCTCATGGTGAAATTCAGCGGTTGCAGGTTGAGCTTACGGATAAACAGGAGCGGGAGCAGGGGTATCACACCCTGATTGCAAAAAGTCCGATCATCCTTGAAAAGCTCGCTATGGTTGAGCGTATTGCGCAAACCGATTCGTCGGCGTTGATTTTGGGAGAGAGCGGGGTCGGCAAAGAGCTTTTCGCCGAACAGATACACCTGTGCAGCCCCCGCCGCAACGCTCCGTTTATCCGTGTAAACTGCGCCGCTCTGCCTGAAAACCTGCTTGAAAGCGAACTTTTTGGGTATGTAAAAGGCGCCTTTACGGGCGCTGCGTCCAACAGGAAGGGGCGTTTTGAGTTGGCGGACGGCGGGACAATCTTTCTTGACGAGATTGGGGAATTGCCGATCTCGTTGCAGGCGAAGTTGCTCCGCGTGTTGCAGCAAAAGACGTTTGAGCGGGTGGGGGAGGCCACGCCGGTTACGGTGAATCTGCGTATTCTAGCGGCTACCAACCGCGACTTGGAGGCTATGGTTGAAAAGGGCGAGTTCCGCAACGATCTGTACTATCGGCTTAATGTGCTTCCTTTGTATGTGCCGCCATTGAGGCAACGAACCGAAGATATACCGGAACTGGCTCAGTTTTTTCTTAAAAAGTATTCGCTTGAAATGAAGAAGCAGTTTGACGGCTTTTCCGAAGACGCTTTGCAGGCCATGCTCTCCTATTCGTGGCCCGGAAATATACGCGAACTGCAAAATTGCGTTGAGCGGGCATGTGTGTTGGGGCAGCATAAACGCATAGGCGAGAGCGATCTTTTTCTTAAAAAGACAGATTTTATTGAGAAAGAGGAGAGCCGCGATCTGAAGACCGCGATAGATTCGTTCAAAGCGCAATTTATAAAAAAAGCGCTTGAAGAAAATAAGTGGAATCAGACAGCCACGGCGAAGGTTTTGGACATACAGAGGACGTATTTGTCAAAATTGATAAAAGATTTGGAGATTGAACCGGTTCAGGCGGAAGATGGCGCGAGAGTCGGCAGGCGCCGATCCGGTGAATCTATGAGTGTCAGGAGGATATATGGCCGATAAGGAAAAAAAAGAGGCTGATGAAAAAATTGAAAAAAAAGACGGTGAAGACGCAATTCAAAAATTAAGCGACTTTATTCAAAGAAACCGCAGCGCTTTCCTTGTTTTTTTGATTCTTGTGGTTGTTGCGCTGGTGGGTTTTATTGCGACGACAAGCGTGATGAGTTCGCTTAACGCAAAAGCGATGAGCCAGGTAGAGGCGCTGGGGCAACGATACGAGACGTTGCGTTTTGATATTGCCGATGCATCCAAAGACGCCGATGTACAGACTCTCTTAAACGATCTCGCGGCGTTTGCGTCCGCCCATAAAGGGTATATTTCAGCGCGGGCGCACTTGATTGCGGCGTCAATTTATTCGGATAAAAAGAATTGGACGGAAGCTGAAAAGGCGTGGTCCGCCGTTGCGGTTGCGGCTAAAGGCGCGTACCTTGAGCCGGTGGCGATGTACAACCAAGCGGTTGCCCTTGAGGAGCAGAACAACGCGCAGGCCGCTATTGAGTTGTTCACAAAAGCCGCCGCATTCGCCGAGTTTCCCGGCGCATCCCGCGCCCAGTTCAATATCGGGCGCTTACGGGAAGGCGTGAACAAGGATGAGGCTATTGAAGCGTACCGCAGCCTGCTGAGCAAATGGCCCAATGACGATGTTTGGACGTCTCTCGCGCAATCAAGGATTATTGCGTTAGGTTTGAAATGAATCCCGCCTTTCGGAGGAGGGGGTAATGGCGCGTCTGCGCATTCCAATACGGCCCGGCGGCTTGGCGTCCCATAGACGGCGGTTATTCTCCTTCGTTGTCCGTCCGTTCATGGGGGCGTTATTTTTCATGTTCTTTGCCTGCGGCATTGAAGACTATATATATCTGCCGCCGGTTCCGGAAAGCGCTGTCACACAAGAACCTGCCATGTCGGGAGCGATCATACGGCTTCCGCAAATTGATGTCATTCAATTCAGTAATTTTGTTATTTTTTACCGTATATATATAAGCGGCACACTGCTTGCAAGCGCAACGCCCAGTGAATACTCCACGCTTAACGCCGCCTTATCTTCCGATTATAATATCTTTTTGCCGTACACCAATGTCGCGACTAATACCAGCGTCAATGCCAGCGCGGTTGGTACGCTCTTTAAAAGCAGAAATTATTGGAAACTTGAAATACAAGACGCGGGCATTGACAGCTTCCTAGGAAGCGGCGGGCAAACCATTACGATTGATTTTCAATCTATCATTGGACGCGCCCCAACGTTGAATCGAGGAGGCGCCGAATACGTCTTGAATCGCTCCAATGGGGACGGAACGTTTACCCCCGTACCGCACAGGCGCTTCTTGAATACAGCGGACTTGAATGTAACCGCCAATGCAACAACATTAATAAATGCGGATGTGGCGCCGGTCTCCGGTTCTCCAAGCGGAGATTACGCGTATGTAGCGATGTACATAGTCGCAATGGGCATTGACAATAATTTCTCGCCCATCTACAGCTCTCCGGCTTTTCTCGGCGTTTTTAGATTGCCGGATTAAATTTCTCAAAAAAATCGCTCAAAAGCTCAAATCAATGCGCATACAAAACCCGTTAGTACTACGTGAAGAAAATCGTATTTGCTTTTTTAGTTGGATTTTGCGTCTTCGTGTATGACGTTCAGGCGGAAGTTGCGCCTGCGCCCATTGTCGCGCCTCTGCGGTTCAATGTGCTGTATGCAGGTTCTGTGAGTTTTAACGCATACAAAAATACAGGAACGCTGGAAAACCGCATTGACGGGCGTTTTTTTCTCCCTTTGCCGACGTTTTATCTGCGAGCGGAATTGCTTGAAAGAAACGCCTTTCCGCTTGACGGCTTCACTGCCGAAAACCTGAACTGGGGCGCAGGGTTATATCATAAAGGGACCGGTTCCCGCATTCTTTACGGAGCGCTTGATGAATGGGGCTTGTCAGCGCGTATACGGAACCCGTGGATTCGATCCGCGCCGTTTGTTGATCATCACCAGCCTGTGGGAAGCGATCTAACACAGGAATTTTCCACGAAAAAAGAGGCGAAAGCCGTCCTTTTTCTTGCGAGTCCTGATATTGACTTTTTTAACGGCGCCGCCAGCATCTCCGGATTCGTGTCCGCGACTCTTGACGGCGCCTTGAATCCCGCGTTCACAGGCGGCGCTGAAGTCCATTTCACCCGAAAAACCACCCTGCGCGTGGAAGGGTTTTGGACAGGCAAGGAACTGCCGCCCCGCGCCGCGTCCGGGTGGTTTTCGGAAAAGTTCGCCTTGCCTGAACGCGCCTTTCACGTGTTTGCAGTGGCGTTTCTCTGGATGAGTCCCTGGGCGAGCGTTTCCTCAGACTGGGCGTTTTCCGAAATGATCGCCTTTGGACGCGGCGTGTACGGCAACATCGGCGTCCGCATCGGGAAAAAACCGTGGCTTTTCTCTTTCGCCGCAGACGGGGCTGGGGAGCGTTTTGCCGGAAGCGACGGCTCCGTTCCTGGTCAAAACGCGCGGATTGCGGGAAAAATTGAGCGTTATGGGAAAAAGAGCAGCCTTTTCAGAGTGAGTACAAGCCTCCGATCATCGGGCATGGGCGATTTGTTCGAGGCGGATTGCGATGCAAACGATGTTTTTGCCGCAAGCAGGTTCGAACGGTCTTCAACGGGCGTTTATTACCGTTTTCCAGCGCAAACGAAGTTGCCGGTGCGTATATCCCGAATTTCTCTTTCAGCGGATCGCAATGCCCCGGAAGGGGAGGCGCCGCAAGACGCCTACAAGGGCGAGATCGGCGTACAGTGGTGGAAACTGCGTTCGTCGTTTTCCTGCGCTCTGGCGGGAGTGTCCGGCGACAATTCCTCGCCGTATCCGGCGCCGGAACAGTGGCGGCTTGATTCAGTGAGAATAGCTGGAAGCGCGGCGTACAGTATAGGTCCGTTCAGGTTTGGCGTCAGTGTGGGGTATACGGCAAGCGCAAAGGCGGAAATAGCGGACGGTTCATTCTCTGTCGCAGTACAGAAAAAAAGACGCCGGTTCGCCGTGAAGATTGCAACCAGTGAATTTCCCACACTCTGGGAATTCACGCTGTCCGGGAGATTTGAATGGTAAAGAGCTTCCTTTATATTTCCGCCCCAAACCCTATTCGGCGCTCGCCTTGCTTTGTCAGCAGTTCCTCTTTGCAGAACTTGAGCAGGTTTTCAAAAGAGGTTTCCACGCCGGTAAGCACATAATCGGCGATTGATTTGCGGGTGATGTTCTCGATCTGTCCGCCGGAGAATTCAAAACGCGCCGCAAGCGCCGCAGCGTCGTTGTCGTGGAGCGCCGGCAGCATATCTTGCCAAATAAACCGGCGCACATCCGGCTCTGGTTTTTCAAACTCGATCTTGTACAGAAAGCGGCGTTCAAAAGCCTTGTCCATATTTTGAACAAGATTGGTAGTGGCGATAAGGATGCCGGGCAGTTTTTCCATTTCTTCCAGAATAATATTTTGGAGGCTGTTCATCATCTGATCCACGGATCGGCTTTCGTTTCCCAATTCAAAACGTTTGGAGATGATGCCGTCAGCCTCGTTAAAAAGGAGGATGGGTATTTGTTTGCTTTCTCGATTCCGCGTCTGGACAGCTTCACGGTAATCTTCAAAGATCATTTTCAAATTTTTCTCGCTTTCTCCCACCCATTTGCTCTGGATATCCGTGATGTTGACGGCCATAAGGTCACGTCCGGTTTCACGGGCTAATTGATACACGGTCTCAGTTTTTCCGGTGCCGGGCGCTCCTGAAAAAAGGCAGACAAAACCGTTGCGCAAACCTTTTTCAGCAAGGCGTTCTTGCACGGCTTTAAAGTTGTCCTCGTTCAGGACGGAAAAAAGCTCATGAATACGCTCTTTTTCCTTTTGGTTATAGAACATTTTTTTCGTCGTAATGCTTCCATAGGAAATGAGGAGGTCTTTTTTCGCTTCCATTTTTTTCAATGGCTTGAGACCCAACTCTCCGAGCAAGTCCATCTTTGCCGCCGGTGTGAGGGAGAAAAGCTCACTATCGCCGAAAAAGTCGTCGTCATAATCGTTGGTTTCTCTCAGTTCAACAAAGCCGCGCGTTATAAGCTCGAATTCTCCTCCTCTGAATAAACGGACAAATTTTCTGAATGCGGCGTCGTTAAAAATGCCGCCTATGTCGCTTACGCCTATGGTGTCATCGTTGCAGGAAACGAGGCGCTGACAGAACCTGAGCAAGAGGATCATATCATCAATTTCGAGATTCGCTTCCCGTATTTTCTTGCAAAACGCAAGATGCATATTGTTGTTTATCAGACTTTGCATTTCCGTGACAAACGCGCCGTAACTCAATTCGTTGTTGCCGTGCTGATCGAAGAACTTGTCTGTTATTTCAAAGAATTCATCAATGCTCACATGGTTATATGTTTCGATCTTGTACGGCTTGTCCAGACGCAGGGACTCTATCACTTCAGGCGGGATGCGGTAGGTAGTGGATTCGCCTCCGCCAGGACGCCTGCAAAGAAGGAGCTTTTTGCTTTCAAGCTCCTCCAATTCTGTCAGATAGGGAAGCATTTCGAGGCTGCATAGGTTGAATGTGGAGGCGATTTCACGCAAATAGATCGATTGCTCCTCGTGGCGCAGAAGAAACTGCGCGTACATGACCGCCTGTACCGGCGTGAGATGAAACCGCTCCATAACGGCTTTGAGATGGGGCTTTGAGCGTTCAAAAAAAGTGTCGCTGAAAACGTTTTCGCATCCGGAAGTCATGTCCGCAAGTTTTCTGATATGGAGCAAAATGTTTGTTTTTTTTTCACAGGTGAATTTTTTAACGGAATTCGGCGCTTCGTCGAGCTTGTTCAGGTTAAAATCAAAATTTTTTAGTCTGCGGAGGTTTTTTATGCCGTCTGGCAGATGGGTGAGCCGGTTGCGGCTGACATCAAGGGTTTCCAGCAAGGAAAGCCGGTCTATATTTTCAGGCAATTCAGTGAGATCGTTGTCGCTTGCTTTGAGTTTTTTGAGGTTTTGTAAGTTGACGATAGCTTCCGGCAACTTTGAAAGCCGGTTGCCGCTCAGATCAATCGTTTCAAGCGAGGTAAACGCGCTTATAGCCGTCGGCAACTCTTCAAGTTTGTTGCCGCTGAGATTGAGTCCATGAATGATATCCGGATCGTCTATGAGTTCAGTTGGAAAGCGTTCTAATCCAAGGTTGGAAAGGTCAAGTTCCATTTCCCATGATTCGGAAAAATGTTTGATCCGTTTCCGCGCTTCTTTTAGCCCGGAATTCTCCGTCGCAAATTCTGTCATCGCGCTTTGTACTATATCACCTTTGCCGCTTTTCGTCAAATGCCGCGATTCGTATAACGGCGCCGTACGCTGTGGGACGTAGATTTGCCATATTGACACTCTGTTTCTTTTGCTTCACTATATGTAAAAATGTTTCACACGGACTTTTTGGATGGCGTTGACAATCCCATACTTTTTTTTGACTCCGGAATCGGCGGACTTCCTTATTTCAAGCGTTTTCGGGAGCGGAATTCTGGCGTCGGCGCCATTTACATCGCCGACCGCGACCATTTTCCCTATGGGCATAAAACCAGAGAGGAAATCGCCGGCATACTCATCCGGCTTGCCGCCGGACTGTTGCAGCGCGTCAAGCCGCAGGCGGCGGTGTTAGCCTGCAACACCGCGTCGGTTTCGGCTTTGGACGCATTGCGCGAGACGTTTCCATCGATTCCCTGGGTGGGTACCGTGCCTGCGATAAAGCCCGCCGCGCTTGCAAGCGAGACCCGCTGTGTGGGCGTGCTTGGAACAGATCGTACTATTGAAGATTCCTACATCATGGAATTGGCGAAAAAATACGGTCCCGACGCGAAAATCGTGGGTCTTGCCGCGCCTGATATTGTACGTTTTGTGGAGGAAGGCGGCGAGCGAGCGCCGGAAGCGGAGAAGGAGCGGATGGTGTCTCCCTACATAGAGCGGTTGCGCACGGCGGGCGCTGATACGCTGGCGCTTGGGTGTACACATTTTCTGCTTTTGCTCGACACGTTCCGCCGTCTTGCCGCGCCGGATATTGCTGTGTTCGATTCGGTGGAAGGGGTTGTCCGCCGAATTGAAGACGTGTTGGAATCCGCGTCGAACTGTGGGCAGAGGACGGCTGGAGCCGTTTTATTGCTTACCGGTTCCGCTCCCGTTGAACCGCTTTGGCGCAAAAGGGCTTGTGCGTTTGGACTGGACATTCGCCGATTGGATTCCCCGCATGTTTCAGAGAAGGCGTGTGAATGACCGGGCTTGTGTTGCGGGGATCCAAAAATGTCTTCACCGTACAGGCGGATGGAGAAGACGGCGCCATAGAGTGCCGCATCAAGGGAAAAATACTCAAAGGCGTGGAAACGTATTATAACCCGCTTGCGCCCGGGGACAGGGTTGTTTTTGAGCGAGACGCCATTCATAAGGAACAAGGGTTTATCATAAGCCTTGAAAAACGGCGAAATGCGTTTACCCGTACAAACCAAAAAGGGCGCGGTCAGAACCGCTCGGCCTCATCGCAGATCTTAGCCGCAAACGTAGACCTTGCCTTGTGTCTTACAACGCCGTTATCCCCTCCCTTTCGGCCCCGGTTCATAGACCGGTTGCTCGTGCAAGCTGAATACGCCGGAATTACACCGGTCATTGTGTGCAATAAGTGCGATCTGCCTTATGACGAAGCGGTTGTGGAGCGGTTGCGTGATTTCGTCCGCATTGGGTACCAGACGTTGCATGTTTCATCTTTAACCGGAGCGGGTATGGACGCCCTCCGCGATCTGATGCGAGGGAAATGTTCGGTGCTTGCGGGGCAGTCTGGGGTGGGAAAATCAAGCCTTATCAACTCACTTGTTCCTGGCGCGGACATCAGAACGGGGCGCATCAACGAAAAATACGACAGAGGAAACCATACAACCACTATGGCGAGTCTGTTGGAAGTCCCCGCTTTGGCGGATATGAAAGGCGTTGCGCAAAAAACATTCATCATTGATACGCCCGGGGTGAGGCGTTTTGTGCCGGACGGCATCGCCGCCAGAGACATTGTATTATATATGAAGGAATTTGCGCCGTTTGCGGGAACATGCGCCTTTGGACTCTCCTGCACCCATCAACGCGAACCCGGATGCAGGATCATCGAAGCGGTTGATCACGGCGTTATTCACGAAGATCGGTACACGAGCTTTCTCCATATAAGAGATGAAATTTAGAGTCGCCGCATTGCTTTTTTTACAATTATATGTTAGAATATCGCAAAATGAATCTCCTCGCAATAAGGACGATGTATCTTGCAAACGTTGTTTTGTTGTGGAGATTCTGTAAAGAATTTTTTTAACCGCAGGGTTTGCCGCCGCTTTTGCTGGCGCCAGTGATGTGATTTGTCCTAAAGAGTTGCGTATAGACCCATTGCGAATAAAGAAGGATTTCAGCATGATAAAAAAAAAGTCAATCGTTCCGCGCATGACGGGACTTTTTGCCGGATATATTATCATTTTTTTTGTTTTAGTCTTGGTCCAGTTTACAAAGTATGGGAATTTCACCAAACGGATTGAGGGACTCATGGTAAGCGCTCAGTATAAAGAGAGGGTGTCGGGATCTTCCTTGCTGATGCCGTTGGGTTTTGACTGGCAGTCCATTACAGGAAGGGCGGTGGTTTCTTTTAACGGCATGGAATACCGGTTGACCGAAGAAAACAGATTTTCGCTTGTGTACGCAGACGGCAGGCGTGAAATCAGACTGCCCGAACACGCGGCGTTTTTAGGTGATCGCGTGATTTTCCGTTTCATCGAAGGGACGATCTTGACCTTTGCCGTACAAGAATATGCCGATGGCCAGGAGCTTGTCATCAGCGTAGACTTTGCTGGAGGCGCCGAACGTCTTGAGCTTCCCTACAGGCTGCTTGCGGCGTCCCGCATTCAGCAGGCTAATGGCGGACGTTTTTTTATCACTTATAATGGGGTGAGGTATGGTTTCAACAGAACGTTGATGGATCCGGACAAACAGATACTGGCATTGACGAACAACGATCCGTTTATAACGTATCAAGTCATAGATGAGCTTGCCGGTGAGGAAGACGCGCCGCCTGAAAACAATGAAGATCAATCGTTCAATGCCGCGGATTTTGTCATTGCGCAGGCTTCCGGCGAGGTGGAGTATAACAATGCAATCGAACAGTGGCGTACCCGCATGTATAACGCGCAACGTCTGTCCACGTCATCCGATGAAGCGCAGATTATGGCGTATATCAGCGAATCCATCCACCGTAATGCGTACAGTCAGGCGCTCAGGGTGGCGCCCGCCAGTTTTGTAAACAGCGCCATAAACGCCTCGCAAAATCCGGGTCAAAAAACGTACGCTTCTTCGCCGTATTTCGGGCGTTTGGATCAGGCGCTTCGCTCGCTTGGGACGTTTGAACGGAATGCCAACACCCGTCTGACGCAAGAAATCGACAGTCGTTCTCTTGACTTTTTCAAAGAATACCATGCCGTTGAACTCCTTTCCTTGGGGGGCGCCAACACCGTTGTCGACGCAGCCGCCGCGTGGGCGCGTTCTATTGATCCTTCCGCCATTACTCCTGATTGTGTGCCAGGCGTTCTGGAAAATTACATGGACTGGGAAGCGTACCGGCCTGCCACGGAAAATCCCTTCGCCCGGTTCAATGACAGGGTGTATTCGCTTATTTCCGCAGGCATACGAAAGAACAGTCAGGGCGACAAGGTGTTTGTATTCAACAATGGTTCCGCAGACATGCTCTTCAATCTACGTTTAGGCAAAGCCCTGTTGCTTTACGCGGAAAACACCGGCAACGACGGATGGGCCGCCGCCGCCCGTTCCGTCGTACTGTCCGTTCTTTCAATGACCAATGACCAGGGGCTTGCGCCAAAAGAGCTTTTGGTGTCCGACATCATGGCGGAGCGCCCTACATCCGTAGAAGCGTCCGTAACCGTCCATTCCGCCTATCTGTACCGCGAATTGGGCATAGGAGAAAACTACGCTCGCGCCGTCAGTGTTGTTGGCGGGACGAATACCCCAGTGGTTTGGACATGGACGGTGGCGACGCGGATTTCCGCAAGTCTTGCCGGCGACTTAGGCGCCGCCGGATCAAGTTTGGATATTGAGGTTGACTTTCCTGCTGGCGAGACCCATTATATGCTTATCCGCAATATACCGCCTTCAATAAGCCGGTTGCAGCTTTACAATCAAATTTATCGAACCGCTGCGGATTTTGAACGGTACAATTCATCGGGGTGGGTGTATTCGGCTTCTGAACAGACGTTGCTGGTGAAAATGAGGCACCGGTCGCAAATAGAACACATCAGGATTTTCTGGTAGCAGGGGCGTTCGTTACGGCGAATGCCGCCCTCCATTTCATCAAAATAACCATGAGGTAAAAAATAAAATAAAAAAAACGGGGATCCTTGTCGCAAGAGATCCCCGTTGGTTTGTTTATAATCTTTTTCTAAAACTATACCATTAGAACGGCCGTTCCGCCAGGTACTTGTACTCTTTCAGTACGCGCTCGGCGCTTTTCTTCGCTTTCGCAAGAAGGGCGTCCGCGCGGTCAGGAGACGCGGCTTTCAGACTCTTGAAACGCACTTCCTTGTACATAAAATCTTCAATGGAAGTGGTCGGGTCTTTGGAATCAAGCTGGAACGGGTTCTTGCCTTGATCTTTAAGCCTCGGATCGTAGCGGTAGAGCGGCCACAAGCCCGATGTTACGGCCCCCTTCTGCTGGTCAAGCCCCCTGGACATATCAATGCCGTGGTTGATGCAGTGGGAGTACGCGATGATGATTGAAGGTCCATCATAGGCTTCCGCCTCACGGAACGCCTTAATTGTTTGCGCCTCATTCGCGCCCAACGCGATCTTAGCGACGTACACATAACCGTAACTCATGGCGATGGCGCCCAGATCCTTCTTGGTTATTTCCTTGCCGGCCGCGGCGAATTTGGCGATGGCGCCGATTGGCGTCGCCTTGCTCATCTGACCGCCGGTGTTGGAGTACACCTCAGTGTCCATGCACAGGATGTTTACGTTGCGCCCCGATGCGATGACGTGATCGAGACCGCCGAAGCCGATGTCGTACGCCCAGCCGTCGCCGCCGAGAATCCACACAGAGCGTTTGATGAAGTGATCCGCGAGCGAGAGGAGGTTCTTCGCCGTTTCGCTTGATCCGCTGGCGAGAGCGGCTTTGAGGGCGTCCACATCCTTGCGTTGCTCTTCAATTTCCGCATCGTCTTTTTGCGTGTTGGCGAGCAGTCTGTCGATGACAGCGGGTTCAACGCCCTCGGTTTTGGCTTGTACGGCGACTTCGCGGACATGTTCTGCGAGTTTGTCGCTGGTGAGCCGCATACCGTAGCCGAATTCGGCTGCGTCTTCAAACAGGCTGTTTGACCATACGGGACCGCGTCCGTCACCGCGCCGGGCGTAGGGCGTGGTGGGTAAATTCCCGCCATAAATCGAAGAACAACCGGTGGCGTTGGCGATGATCGCGCGGTCGCCGAAAAGTTGGGAGAGGAGTTTCACATAAGGCGTTTCGCCGCAACCGCCGCATGCGCCGGAGAATTCAAAGAGCGGACGTTTGAACGCAAGCCCTTTAAAGGTTCCGAGGTTTAGCGTCGCGGGATCGGTTTCAGGGATGCTCAGGAAATAGTCCCATGCCGCAACCTGTTCCGCGTGGTATGCGGGATCGTCAGTGTAGGGTCTGAACGCCAGCGCCTTCTTTGCAGGATCCGTCGCTTTGGCGTTGACCGGGCAGGCGTTGATGCAGAGTCCGCAGTCCATGCAGTCTTCTGCGGAAATCATCAGCGCGACCTTTGCGCCGGCTTCCGCTTTCGGCTTAATCTCTGCGGTTTTGAAGCCCGCAGGCGCTTTCGTAGCCAGATCGTCCGAGATGCGCTTCATACGGATGCACGCATGAGAACACACAAACGAGCATTTGCCGCACTGGATGCAGTTTTCAGGACGCCATTCCGGTACGCGCTCCGCAACGCCGCGTTTCTCGTACTGAGTCGTGGCTGTGGGGAACGTTCCGTCTTCCGGAAGCTTCGACACAGGCAACTTGTCGCCTTCCTGAATGGACATGGCGCCGAGCGTTTCCTGAATCCACAGGTCTTTCGCAGTGGCGAACGGTTTTTTGATATGGACATCGCCCTCTATGGATAAGGAGTAGTTTACTTCTTCCACCGCGTCAAGCGCCATGTCGACCGTAGCATAGTTCTTCTGGACAACATCATCGCCTTTCTTGCCATAGGACTTTTTGATGAATTTCTTCATATATTCAACGGCTTGGGATTTCTCAATCACACCGGAAATTTTGAAATAGGCTGCCTGCATGACCGTATTGATGCGGTTGCCCATGCCGGCTTTGAGCGCTATGCTCGCCGCGTCAATCACATAAAATTTGAGCTTCTTGTCGATGATGCGTTTCTGCGCTTCGACCGGAATTTCCTTCCACACCTCTGCCGCGCTGAACGGACTGTTGAGGAGGAAGGCGCCACCGTCTTTCGCGTAGGCGAGCATGTCGTAGGTCTCCATGTAGGAGAATTTATGACAGGCGAGAAAGTCGGCTTTGGTGATGAGGTAGGGTCTGCGGATGGCTTTCTTGCCAAACCTGAGGTGGGACACGGTGAAACCGCCGGATTTCTTTGAGTCATAGGAGAAGTACGCCTGGGCTGAAAGCTCCGGTTTCGCGTCTCCAATGATCTTGATGGAGTTCTTGTTCGCGCCGACCGTTCCGTCCGAACCGAGACCGTAAAACATCGCCTCGTTCATGCCTTCTTCGACAAGTACAAAATGCTCGTCATAAGGGAGGCTCTTGCCCAGCACATCGTCTTCAATGCCGACGACGAAATTGCCGATCTTTTTGCCGGAAAGGTTGTCAAAAACGGCTTTTACGTGGGCGGGCGTGAATTCTTTTGAACCCAAGCCGTAGCGTCCGCCGAGAATGAGGGGCTGGGCTTTGAAAGGCGTTTCTCCTGCGCCGAGCATCTCTTCAATGGCGGTAACCACATCTTCGTAAAGCGGCTCTCCAAGAGAACCCGGCTCCTTGGTGCGGTCAAGCGCCGCGATTGCCCTTACTGTGGCGGGCAGGGCTTTTACAAAGAGCTTCGCATCAAAGGGACGGTAGAGGCGAATCTTCAGTACGCCGACCTTTTCGCCCTTGGATTCGAGGTATTCAACAGTTTCCTCGCAGGTTTCCGCGCCGGAACCCATGATGATGATGACCTTCTCGGCGTCTTTCGCGCCGAAATAGTCGAACAAATGGTACTGTCTGCCGGTAAGCCCTGCGAATTTATCCATTTCAGCCTGAACAATCGCTGGCGTCGCAAGATAGTATTTGTTCACGCCTTCCCTGCTCTGGAAATAGGTGTCGGGATTCTGCGCGGTGCCGCGAATGGCGGGTTTTTCGGGCGTGAGTCCGCGTTTCCTGTGTTCCTGCACAAGCTCGTCGCTTATCAGCGCCTTCATGGTTTCATAGGACACTTCCTCAACTTTCTGCAATTCGTGAGACGTGCGGAAGCCGTCAAAAAAGTGGAGAAACGGCACGCGGGAGCGGAGCGTTGACGAGTGGGCGATGGTCGCCAGATCCATGACTTCCTGCACGCTGTTTGACGCTATCATAGCCCAGCCGGTCTGCCTGCACGCCATCACGTCCTGATGGTCGCCGAAAATGGAGAGCGAGCTTGCCGCGATTGCGCGCGCCGCGATATGGAACACGGTTGAGGTCAGTTCGCCTGCGATCTTGTACATATTGGGGATCATCAGCAACAGACCCTGGGAAGCCGTGAACGTGGAAGAAAGAGCGCCGGTCGTCAACGCGCCATGAACCGCGCCGGCCGCTCCGGCTTCAGACTGCATTTCGACAACCTGCGGGATGGTTCCCCACAGGTTTTTCCGTCCCTGGGCGGAAAGCTCATCGGCGACTTCCCCCATAGGACTTGACGGAGTAATCGGATAAATGGCGATTACTTCACTCAGCGCGTGGGCGACCTGCCCGGCTGCGGTGTTTCCGTCGATCATGATCATGTTTTTCTCGGACATGTTTTCCTCGATAAAAAAAGATTTGTTTACGGAGCCAATTTCAAAACGCGAACATAGTTCAGGTTGATTTTGAAACAGCCGTTGTTATTATATATATTGTTTTCAAAAAATACAAGCGGAAAGGCTTGCGAACCGGTCAGCCTCCTTCTACATCTCTCATTTTCTGGGGATGCCGGTTTATATTCAGGTTTGACTCCCTGGATCGTTGGTGGATGGTGTTCCAGTGGAAGTGAAGAAAGGAATTTCACCGTACACGTTGAGCGGGATAGTTTATAACACAAGCTGTCAATACTAAATCAATAAGACAAAAGCGGGAATACCCAAGCCTGTTGGAAGCCCACCTACGAACACCTCTCAAAGTTAACCCGAAACTTCCATCCATAATTGAGAAAATATCGCGTCTGTGTATCATTCCGCTTTATGTTCACCATAACGGCCGGATCGGGCGAAAATGCGCCGGGATCGCGTCTTTCCTTCGTGTCGTGTATTGCGGAAAAGCGTCTCTTGCGGAATTCTCTATGTAACCTCCGGCGAGGGAATGCTTTTTAGAAGTAAGGAAAAAACTATGAGAATGGTCCAGTTTTATTTTCTTTTAACCATACTATGCGGTCTCGGCGGGTGCGTTCTGTCGCAACAGAACGTTGAGCTAATCCCCGATGAACGGGTGGGACCGAATCTGGTCATCTATGCCGCCAATGACCGCAATACGCGGCGAGCGGCGCAGGCTATCGCGCAAAAGACCGGG
>JAISCC010000171.1 GCA_031265845.1 Treponema sp. | reverse complement strand
CGCCGTTGCTCCGGCACATTTTGTCCGCCCTGCAAACGCTGCGCATTTGCTTATTCGGGCGGCCAAAACGTCGTAAACAGCCGGAACGTTAGGCGAAATGGGAATAGATATTTTTTACTATATACTTATCATAAAAACTATCTAAAAATAATAATAGCATTGCTCTATATCAATAAAATCATTGGGTGTGGCTACGGCGCAAATGGGAATATAAATTTCTTATTGTCGCCAATCAAATTTACCGTTGCGGCGACAGGACAAGCGGGCAATTCTTCTTTCGTTACCATACAGAATCCTCCCATAGTCGCCTAAAGACATCTATAATAACAATATAACAAAACCATGTCCATCTATCAATGGTTATAAAAAGTAACTATGTAATAAAAATACACCCACTTGACATATTGAAACAACGCTGCGCTATTGGCGTTGTACTGCATTTAGGGCATAAACCTTTCTTGTAGAGTACATTTTTATAGAAAGTTTGCCATGAGCAGACTGAATTTATTAGGCGCGTGGAACGGCGGACTGGAAAAGTTTTCCGCCGGAAACAACGCCCAAAGTTTCCTGATTGATCGCAATGGCGGGGGGCGCGCGGGTTTTCCTGCGGAGCGGGAGACATGACAAGAAAAACCGCCTAATCCGCCCCGCCTGTGGTTCGCCATGGTCCCCGCCCCCGGTTTTTATCTCTTGAATGTGGAGTAAAATAGTCCAAAAACACCCGTCCGCTTGACAAGAAAACCTCAATTTTTATATGATAACTAGTGGTGGAACAGAAACATCTAGGGCATAAAGACACGGTGAATCTCGGCAGTTACTATACCCCGGCGTGGTTGGTTGATATAGTGTATTCTCTTATCGAAAAAAATGCATCGAATGCGGGAGATTATTGTATTCTTGACACTTCTTGCGGATATGGCGGTTTTCTGCGGGGAGCAAAAACTATTGGCGCCGATATTGACGAAAAAGCGGTTGAAACGGCGAAACAGACATCGCCTCATGGCGTTTATTTCAACCATAACAGCCTTTTTAAAATAGCGCGTTCACAATATAACCTCGGTAAAAATGAAAAAATAATCATTGTCGGCAATCCGCCATACAATGACACGACATCAATTATTCGCAATGATATAAAAAAAGCGAAATTTCTGAGAGACGCCGATGTCATGTCGCGTGATTTGGGAATATCCTTTTTGCTTTCCTATGACAAATTGGCGGCGGACTTTGTTTGTGTTTTGCATCCATTGTCTTATCTTATCAAGAAAGCCAATTTTCAGGCGCTTGGGCAATTTAGAAATAACTATAAACTTATAGATTCAGTTGTAGTGAGTTCAGGCGTTTTTTCGGCGACCTCAAAGCTCACTTCCTTTCCGATAATTATCGCGCTTTACGAACGCAATCTTTTTGGCATGGACTGCGAGTACATCCAAAACTACCCGTTTAAAACGAACGATAACAAAGTGTTTTCGATTAAAGAGTATGACACAATAGGCAATTATATCTCTAAGTACCCAAATCATAAAACCGTGGGCAAGCGGGACGCCGTCGCCTATTTTTACACTATGCGCGACATAAACGCCTTAAAACGCGCCGCGACTTTCCTTGAAAAGGAAACCGGCAACGCGGTGCGGGTGACAAAAAAAAATCTGGCTTACTATTGTTATGTTGATGTGTTCAAAGATTATATTTCACATATACCCTATTATTTTGGCAATAATGATATAATGATAAACAATGATTGTTTTCGAGAATTAGAGCCGCTTTTCGTCAGCCGAAGCGCGCAAAAACATCCCAAACTTGGCTCGTATATCGAAGCGAGAAAATATACTGGCGAGGAAGCGGGAATAACCGGATATTTTAAGGAATTGCTGGGGGTTCATTATGTGGATTGAAACCATTGACGCCATAAAAAGGAATTGGCTGTCGCCATTCCGTTGGCTAATGCGACAGGAAAAACCCGCATAAAAACGCGAAGTTTTTAATGAATGCGGCTTTCCTGTTGCGACAAGAACAACTCCATCTACTCAGTCATGCTATGTTGGAGGCAAATAGACATAACAATACTGTATCAATGAAGGCGTATGATGAAATGTCAGAATAGTATGAAAATTATGTGGACACAAAATTGTAGAATGTAGCATGAACGACCCGCGGCATTGTCATTATTGCCTGAAATAACAAATAAAAATATGGACAAAACGTCGCCTGACAGGCCTGCTTGCGCTTCGCCGCCAGTAGGCGGATCGGATTCCGCAACGGCCAGGTCATTCCGTTGCGCTCCATTCCCACGGCAAACCTGATATTTGTTGCGCAAAACCCTTATCCGGGCCACCAAAACGCCGTTGACCTGAAACATCGCAACCAGAACGTTATGCGCTTCGCTCACCTTTTTTCTTGGGGGAGAGGCGTTCCAGTCCATTTTATTATAGGTGAGGCGCCGCAGGTTTATTCCCTTCTCCCGTGGTTATACGGCTGCAACCGTACGCGCCCTCAAAGCGCGGCATAGCTAAAATTTCAATGCTTACGAAAAAAATTTCATTCTACGCTTGACATATCTTCAAACGCGCTCATATACTTATAAAAGCTTCACCGTACAAACTATAGAGCGAAACCCTCGAACAAGGCGGTCGCTATGGGGAGAGGGCAGCGGCGGGCGGCTTGAGCGGCCGCCTCATGGTATCGCGTAAAAAATAGCTTTGTTCGCTTGACAGAGAAAGGAAGTGGCAGTATGCGTATTTTCAAAAAACATGAAGCGGCGCCTGTTGTGTCGGTCATTATTCTCACCCTATAATCGCGCCGCGTATTTACAGCCAACGCTTTTTTGCTTGTTGCGTCAGAAAAATACGATTGGCGTCAAGTACGAAATTGTTGTCATTGATTCAGGTGATGATGAAACCGCGCTATTGACAGCCAGTTTTCAAAAAGCGTATCCCGGGATTGTCAAATACAAGAAAATAGCCACGCAAAAGAACCGCTCCCTGTTGCGGAACGCCGGAGCGAAACTGGCGGCCGGAGAATTGCTCGTTTTTGTTGACAACGACATGATGGTTCCGCCTGAATTTATTGAAACCCACTATCTGGCGTACAGGGATACAAAAAATTTGGTGTTGTTGGGCAAGCGGCTGGCTCTCATGGAATTCACGGTTTCCCAATTCAGCTACACCCTGCTGGGAAACAATTTTTCCATGCTGGAAAACATGCCGTATTACCGCGATGTACGGGATGAGACGCTTGATGATCGCGGACTTTCAATAGAAGACGTTGAATGTCCCTGGCGTTTCTGCTGGTCCCATAACTTTTCCCTGCCGCGGGAACTCTTTTTCGCGGCAGGCGGATTTAATGTGCAATTCGGCGAACATTGGGGGTATGAGGACATTGAACTCGAGTACCGCGTCTACCGTTGCGGGGGCATATTTAGAATTGAAAAAAGTGCGCGGGTGTATCACCAGCAGCATTTTGAGCAAAGCAAGACCGAAGAACTGACGGTCAAGCACAACCTTAATTTATTCCTTCGCTTGCACCGTTACTATGACGTTGAACTTTTCCTTGCCTTCACGCAAAAATTTGACAGGCATATCCACGTTGTCAAACAGATCAAAGAGGATTATTCCTCAGAGACGCCGGATGGCGCGTCGCATGGTTATGATATGGTCATGGGCTGCCTGACGCATTTAAACAAGAAACGCCGTTTTGGACTGTACATGCCCGAATATAAGGCGGGATCCGTCAAGCGGATTTTAATACGCGGCGCGTTTTACCGGTTTCCCAAAGAAGTCCGGCTTTCCTTGCTCAGCGAGGCGTTGCGAGTTGGCAAAACAATCGACATACAAAAATCGGATGCGCCGGATAGAGAAAAACGCGAATCTGTCGTGGAATTGTGCGGCGTACTTGGATATGCGGTTCAATTGTTGGACAACGGGACATATCACCGGCTTGTCAAGAGCGCGGAAACAAAGAATATAATCTTTATTGGAACCATTCCGGACGCGTTCTCTCCACGGGAACGTTTTCTGTACCTTTTATTCTTGTATAATTTGCACAAGCGCGGGGCATGCGTTGTGTTCGATGACATTAAAAACACGCGACACCTTGATAATGAAGATTTCCTGTTGCCTGACGTGATGCGCGCGCTCCTGGGTCCCTTAATGAAAAACAATTACGGCTCATGCAAGGCGCGTTACTTTATATCGGAAACGTTGATACATTTGGAGTATATAAAACCCTCGAAGGAACGTAGCGTCATTATTCATGACCAGCAGTACCAGTTTCTGGGCGGCGTAACGCAAAACGCGATAGGGAACGCCAAAAACGAGCGTCTGCATTTCAGCGCGCTTGAGCGGTTCGGCATTGCCTATTTTTCAGGGCGCATCGCCCAGATGATCCAATCGTCCGGGCTACGCGACTCAAGCGCGAAAGACACGTGTGTCTATGGCGCTTTTATGGAAGATGGGTATCTGGAAGACGGGATTGACAGCATACTTGACGCTTTCGCTTTCGCGGTTTCACGGGGTCTCGAAGCGCGTCTCGTGATAAAAATCGCTGACAACGCCTCCATAGCCGCCAAGAATTTTCCGTTGCACAACGCCGTGTCAAAATCCAACAAGAATTACGGCGCGTTGTTTAAGAATACCTACGATCTTACGCGGCTGGAACAAAAAAGCAAAGCTTTGGGTCTGGAAAACAAGATTGAAATTATACGAAAGAATATGACTGTGGATGAAATTATCACCCTGATAGCTTCTCTTGACGGCTTTGTCTGCGCCGCCAGAGGAATCCGCCTCCCGTGCGAAACGTACGCGGCCCTTCTGCTCGGAAAAAAAGTGTTTGTCCCAAACCACTGTTCTCTGGATCGCCATTTCGCCGGCTCATGCCGCGACACGCTGGTGGGGATTTCTTCAACTCCACAGCCTTTTGGAGCGGCGTTTGAGGTTCCGGTGTTCAGCAGCAACGCGGGTTTTCTGGCTTATAACATCGCCAGCCGGGAGTTGGGAGAAAAATTGCTGGCTGAGAAACCGGTCGCGGCTTCTCCCGCGCCGCATGAGGAATATATCCGTGAATTGACCGCAGGAAATGAACGCCTCATGCAACAATTGTTTTCTGGAATAAAAGCGGAGTCATGATCTGTTTTTATAAACCGCTTTGTATGGAGCGGGATTTGACGAGGGTCAGGTTATAACTATTCTAGATGCATTATAATCTGGCGGAAGGAGCTTTTTATGAACATGGTGATGGATTCTTTTGAACGGGCAAACGGCTTTTCGGTTCTTACGGCCGACGAACTGTTCTTCGTGAATGGCGGGAGTACGGGTGGCGTTTACATCGCTCTGGCTGGTTGCGATATAACGCAACATGATATATACGAAGCGGTAAGGAATGAAGAGGCGGCCGCTCAAAAAGTTGAAGCATATAACGCTCAGGGATATTACGACTACTCGCTGGGCGGAAATCCTCATTAGTAACAGCCTGTCTATTCCGGAGATCAATAGCGTTGCGATGAAGCCAGTTCAGGTCGCCATTTGAACAGGCGTAAAAAAAAACATCTGTCTTCGGCGCCGGTTAAGAGGCGACGCTTAACCGGTGTTCAGAGTGTTTTTTATTCATGGAGAAAAGATGAGGCGAACCGTCATGAGAGTGAAATTATCGCTTTTTATACTCGTACTGCCGTTGTTTTCCTGCGCGGAAGAAAAGCCTCCCGCTCCCGACATGGTGGAAATACCATTTGTCATACAAGGCGGCAAGATGTTAGTGTACGCCACGGTGTACGGCAGGAGCGGGCTGTATATTTTTGACACCGGCGCCAGCGCATCGTATCTTGACATAGACCCCAAAGGGCTTTTCCCGTCGCGGCTTGGTGGATTTCTCGACAACGGCAAACGGAAACTCGTCTGGAAGCGCGCCTTAAATAAAATCAGTTTCGGCGGCGTGGAATTGCGCACCCGGTCAGAAGTTATAACGCCCTCGTCAATGGTGGTCAATATAAAGAAAAGAACTGGTTATGACGGACTTCTGGGAATCGGCGTGTTTGAAGGGTACTGGTGCGAGATTTCATTCTCAAAAAGCAAAATCATTCTGCGCCGGGAAAAGCCGGATCATTTCACCAATTTTTCCCCGGTAAGAAAAATAAACAGGGTGAATTATGGTTTTCTCATTCCCGCCGCCGTAGACGGCGCGGACATCCATCTAGCGGTGGACACCGGATTGTCTCGTGGCATACTTTTTCCGGAAGGCGCCTTCCGGAAAAAACATCCCGGCGACCGCTGCGAAGTCGTTTCGGCGGGCGAAGTGGAACAGTACCATTGGGTGAAAGCGCGTGAGATACATATTTTAGACGAGACCTATACAGACCGGTACATACCGACGAACTCGTATGTCGCGGCAAGAGAGCCTTATGACAAAGACGCCGATGACATAGGGTTGATGGGCATTGACTTCCTGCAATACTACGATTTTTTGTTGGATTGCAGGGAATTGCGCAAAGGGAAGACCGTCGGCTTGTATTACGAGCCGAACACGCCGCCGGAAGACAGAGCCTACGGCGCGTTCAACCTGGCGCGGGATGCCTCCGAGTTTGGAGTGTTGGGAACCACTGAAATATACGCCGGTAAGAATTATTACGGCGTCCGTATTTGGGACATGCTGAAAGACAGCGTGGCGTATAGGGACTTTGGCTTGCGACCGGGAAGCGTACTACTGAATGTAAATGGCGCGCGGATTTTATGGCTGCCTAGAGATGAATGGTACGCCGGAGGCGAATTGTTTGGAAATGGATACTACCGGACTATTCGGGACTACACCATAATTGAAGACGGCGCGGAGCGGACTGTAATGGCGCCGCCGCTTGATGATGCGCCATGAAGCGTCAGAGGAAAAAACACAGGAATAGAGCGGCGTGTGCCAGACAACAATTGTTTTCTGGAATAAAAGCGGAGTCATGATCTGTTTTTATAAACCGCTTTGTATGGAGCGGGATTTGACGAGGGTCAGGTTATAACTATTCTAGACGCATTATAATCTGGCGGAAGGAGCTTTTTATGAACATGGTGATGGATTCTTTTGAACGGGCAAACGGCTTTTCGGTTCTCACCGCCGACGAGTTGTTCTTCGTGAATGGCGGGAGTGGGGCTCGCGAAGTTATTGGTCTTGGTCGTATTTTTACTGTGGCTACAAAAATGGGGGATGGGACGCTTGATCCGCAAATGACAAAAGAAGTATTCGCGGCAATGGAAGCCGCTCAAAAAGTTGCAGCATATAACGATCAGGGATATTACGACTACTCGCTGGGTGGAAATCCCCATTAGTAACAGCTTGTCTATTCCGAAGATCGATAGCGTTGCGATGAAACCGGTTCATGTCGCCATTTGAACAGGCGTAAAAAAAACAGCGGTCTTCGGCGCCGGTTGAGAGGCGACGCTTGACCGGCGTTTCAGGCTGTTTTTTATTTATGAATGGAGAAAAGATGAGGCGAACCGTCATGAGAGTGAAATTATCGCTTTTTATACTTGTATTGCCGCTGTTTTCCTGCGCGGAAGAAAAGCCTCCCGCTCCCGACACGGCGGAAATACCGTTTGTCATAAAAGGCGGCAGGATGTTGGTGTACGCCACGGTGTACGGCAGGAGCGGGCAGTATGTTTTTGACACCGGTGCCAACTTCTCGCATCTTGATATAGACCCCAAAGGGCTTTTCCCGTCGCGGTTTGTCCGGTTTGTCGACTTTGTCGACAACGGCGAACTGAAACTCGACTGGACGCGCGCCTTAAATAAAATCAGTTTCGGCGATGTGGAATTGCGCACCCGATCCGAAGTTATAACTCCCTCGTCAATGGCGGTCAGTATAAGAGAAACATCTGGTTATGACGGATTTCTGGGAATCGGCGTGTTTGAAGGGTATTGGTGCGAGATTTCATTCTCAAAAAGCAAAATCATTCTGCATCGGGAAAAGCCGGATTATTTCACCAACTTTTCCCCGGTAAGAAAAATAAACAAGGTGAGCTACGGTTTTCTCATTCCCGCCGCCGTAGACGGCGCGGACATCCATCTAGAGGTGGACACCGGATTGCCTTATGGAATACTTTTTCCAGAAGGCGCCGCCCGGAACAAAAGTCCCGGCGAACGCCGCGAAGTCGTTTCGATAAATGAAGTGGAACAGTACCATTGGGTGAAAGCGCGTGAGATACATATTTTAGACGAGACCTATACAGACCGGTACATACCGACGAACTCGTATTTCGCGGCAAGATCGCCTCATGACAAAGACGCCGATGGCATAGGGTTGATGGGTCTTGACTTCCTGCGCCACTATGATTTTTTGTTGGATTGCAGGGAACTGCGCAAAGGAAAGACCGCCGGCTTGTATTACGAGCCGAACACGCCGCCAGAAGACAGAGGCTACGGCGTGTTCAATCTGGCGCGGAATGCCGCCGAGTTTGGGGCGTTGGAAGTCGAAGCATATACCGATTATAAAAATTATTTCGGCGTCCGTATTCGGGACATGCTGAAAGACAGCGCGGCGTACAGGGATTTTGGCTTGCGACCGGGAAGCGTAATAGTGAAAGCGAATGGCGTGGAATTCAGGTGGGAATGGTTCGCCGGAGGCGAACTGTTTGGAAACGGATACTACCGGACCATTCGGGACTACGCCATACTTGAAGACGGCGCGGAGCGGACTATAACGGTACCGCCGCTTGGCGGCGCGCCATGAAGTATCATCAGCAGTTTGACGAAGCCGATTGCGGGCCGGCCTGCATGGCTATGATAGCATCACATTATAAGCTGTACAAAAGTCTCGCCGCAATCCGGCAAATTTGCGGCACAGACACAAGTGGCACCAATTTGATGGGATTGGTTATTGCTGCGGAAAAACTGGGTTTCAAGGCAAAACCGCTTAAAGGAACCGTATCGGATGAAACGCTGAGCGCGAAATTGATTTTTCCGTTTATCGCCCATTTAAAAATTTCCACCGGCTCTTTTTTCTCCGATCACTTTGTTGTGATCAAAAAGATTGCAAAGCGTAAAGTGGAGATATGGGATCCAAGCCCCGCCACGGGAATATACAAGTTGCCCCGCGCGGAATTCCTGAAAATCTGGTCAGGATACGCGGTTTTTCTTGCGCCGGACGCCAATTTCAAGCCGGAAAAAAGCGAGGGAAATCTCCTGCTTAAATTTGCGCCGTTGCTCCTGCCTTACAAAAAAAGCCTGATTTTGGTGGCGATAGCTTCGGCAGTTTTAATTGTTTTTGGCATTATATCTTCCTTTTACTACAAATACGTCATAGACGAAGTGATAGCGGCAAAAGCCTCCTTCACCCTGGCAGCCTTGTCAATCGGCGTACTGGCGCTGAGCGTGTCCCAGTCTATTCTGGGTTCTGTGCGGGATATTATAAACAATCACTTTTCTTATAAGGCTGATTTGCGCCTCAATTTTTCGTACATAATCCATATACTCAAACTGCCCATAAGCTTTTTCGATTCCCGCAAAACCGGGGAAATACTGTCCCGTTTAGGCGATATTGGAAAAATACGCGGCGCTTTATCGGGAACCGCTTTGTCTTTGGTAATGGACACCATGCTGCTGTTGGTTATCGGCCCCATATTGTTGAATATCAGTCCCATGCTGTTTGCCGTTTCGGTCGCAAATGTGCTGGTTATCAGCGTGATTGTGTTTGTCTTTTCTAAAATATTCCGCAAGAACTACACTATCCTTATGAAAGAACAGGCGGAAACGAGCTCTTACATGGTGGAAGCCATTAACGGAGCCTATACCGTTAAAGCTCTAAACGCTGAAACAAAAGTGTTTGAAGCATACGAAAAGTGGCAGATGAAAACCATCTGGACAAGCTGGAAGGTCAGCAGGTATGGCATATTGCAAGGGTTTCTCACCGGCATCATCGGCGGAGTGTGCGGCATACTAAACTTCTGGCTTGGCTCGTCTTTTATCATCAACGGCGATTTCAGTTTCGGCACGCTTATCAGTTTTAACGCGCTCTCAGGCTATTTTACCGGGCCGCTATTCCGTCTGGTAAATCTGCAAGCGGGTTTGCAAGAAGCCTTTGTCGCCGCTGAACGGGTGGGCGAAATTCTGGAGTTGGAATCGGAGCAAGACGCCGGGTTGAATTTGCTAAAACCCGAAACGTTGAAAGGCAAAATTACGTTTGATAATGTAACATTCCGCTACGGCACAAGAAAACCGGTGTATGAGCGTTTATCGTTTGCCATAGATCACGGCGAATGGGCGGCTTTCGTGGGACCTTCAGGTTGTGGAAAAACAACGCTGGTAAAACTGTTGCTAAAATTTTATTCGCCGGAAGAAGGGAGCGTGTGCATAGACGATCACGATCTAAGAGACATTGACGCAGTAAGCCTCCGTTCAAAAATCGGGTATGTACCGCAAGAAATTTTCATCTTTTCCGGAACTATTATTGAAAACATAGCCCTCCATAAACAAGACGCGACGCTTGAGGAAATCATACGCGCCGCCGAACGCGCCGGAGCCGCCGAGTTTATCAATAATTTGCCCATGCGCTACAACACCAGACTCGGCGAACATGGCTCAACGCTTTCCGGCGGCGAGCGTCAGCGGCTCGCTCTGGCGCGGGCGTTAATAGGCGACCCTGACATTCTTATTCTTGATGAAGCGACCAGCAACCTTGATTCGGCAAGTGAAAATCAGATTCATCATGCAATTGAAAAACTGCGCGGGCAAATTACCACTATTATCATCGCCCACCGGCTTACAACTATAAAAAATTGCGATACGATTTTTGTTATGGACAAAGGCGGCGTTATTGAATCGGGAAATCATAGTGAATTGTTGCGGAAGAACGCCCTTTATAAATCTTTATGGGAAGGAATGGAAATATAATGCGATTTATTAATATCGAGTCCTTTCGTGAGGGGCAAGAATTTTTTATGCAAAAGCCTCATCCGGCTACGGGTACATTTATTTCGCTTATGTTGGGCATTGTCTGTGGAGCGTTGATGTGGTCGACGCTCTGCCTTATGGACGACATCATCAAAGTTACGGCTTTCTTGCGTCCTGTTGCGAATATTTCCATTGTCAAACCGATAATTGGAGGAGAGCTTCAAGAAAAATACTATGATCATGACAGCTTTATTTACGAAGGAGATCTGTTGTTGCGAATTGACGTTTCATCAGATGTCATTGAACTTGAAAATTCAAGAAAACTCATGCAAAGAGTAATACGGGATATAGATGTCAACCAGTCTGTACTGGAAACTATGACGTATAATATTGAACGTGTGGATATTCTTGATGAAGAAGCCAAAGTGAGGTCTGCGGCGTATTTGGCGGAATATCGAAGGCAACTGGGGCAAATTGATATCGCCAGGATAAAACTGGAACGGGAACGCTCAATGCCGGATATCATGGTGACTCAACAAAAAGTAGTCGATCTGGAAAAAGAGGTGCGACAGACTGAACTTGGACTTGCTTCATGGCGAAACTACCGTATGATAGAAGGTATAGAGATGATAAAAAATCTTATACAAAATCAAGAAAATCTTGAACGGCGTATAGCGGATTTAGAGCGAAATATAAAAAACGCGACCTTGAGCGCGCCGGTGTCAGGACGGGTCAGCGAAACCCGCAAGCTCAACATTGGCGACTATATTATGGCGGGAGAAGAAGTCATCCGTATTATTCCAGATAGCGCCGAGCAATTGAAAGTGGAACTGATGGTGGACGCGGCGTATATAGCGCGGGTGAAAATCGGACAACGGGCGACCTTGCGGTTCCCGGGTTTGCCTCCTTCAAAATTTGGACAGCTTGAGGCGACTATACATCTCATTCCCGCTGATTATACGATTGGGAATGGATTGACAACATATTTTGTTGTGGAAGCGTACATTACAGAACCGTATCTCGTCTCATCAAGAGGAGAACGCTTGCTTCTTCACCCGGGTGTCAGCGCCGAAGGGCGGATTATCACAGAGCAGGACACCGTTATACGTATGTTGCTCAAAAAACTTGATTTTATCAATTAAAGGGGTGGCGGCGCTCCACTTCTCGCGTAATGCGCGGGCCGCAAACGTAGTAGTTGTAAATTTCGCAACTTGCGTGGGTATCGACAGAGCGGACGGATCGCATTTCAGAGCCTGTTCAATATCTTTACAAAATGCATAAACGGATGTATATCGGAATAAAACAACAGAAAAGGCGGAAACGGTATGAGAGCAATCTATCCAAGCGACATCACCCGGGAACAATTCTCGGTGACAGCATACGACCTGCAATCAGCCCGAAAGGCGACACGCCCCCGAACATACGACCTGTATGATATTTTTTGCACGGTTCTGTACGTTCTCAAAGAAGGCTGTACCTGGCGCGGTCTGCCGCACGATTTTCCCAAGTGGAACATCGTGTACCACTATTACCAAATATGGAGCGCGGCGGGAAGAAACGGCGAGGCCTCATT
>JAISCC010000166.1 GCA_031265845.1 Treponema sp. | reverse complement strand
CTATGTACTCCCGCACTCGCAAGAGATTCGCCATCCCGTTGATTATGCGCGAGTAGAATCGCTCCCCCCACACATGCCCCTTGCGCCCGTTCATCTTGTTCCACGCCTTGGCGAAATTGCACTTTATCCATTGCATTATCTCCGATAAAGTCCCGCTCTTGCCCGGCTTTATCAAGAAATGGATGTGGTTTCCCATAATACAAAAATCCCATAATTGGAAATGGAACTTCTCCTTCGCTCTTTTGACGAAGGAGAGGAACAGCGACTTAAATCGCGGCTCAAGAAGAGCCATGTCGTCATGGTCAATTTTCGACGTGACATGATAGGTCGCTCCGTCGCGGAGCGTTCGCAAACTTCTCATACTTATAATAAGGGATTGTCATGAAGATTGCTTTAATGATGTCTGACACCAGCTTGCCAAAAATGCTAAAAATGTTTTGGCGCCAGACACCACCGACTTATGGTTAAGTTTAGCCTAAAAGTCCTATCAGAAAACGAAAATCTATCTTTTGTTATTATAACCGTCCTTACGCCTATGCCGTCCAGCGCATTTGAACAGCGCGAAACCCTGTGGATTTCTGAAATCTTACAAGTTTCTTTAATAGCGCCGCCTCCACGCTCGCGCACAACATCACCCAGCGCCGTTAGAGGCGGACTCTCCGCCGGCGTCTCTGACGCGCTTGAAATACACCATTACCCTTGTCCCTTCACCCTCGCGGCTGTCAAGCGTGATTTCCGCGTTATGCACGGCGGTTATGTGCTTGACAATCGCAAGACCAAGCCCTGTCCCGCCCGTTTTTTTGGAACGTGATTTGTCCACGCGGTAAAACCGCTCGAACACCCTGCTTTGCGCTTCTTTGGGAATCCCGATGCCTGTGTCTGATACGGACGCGGCGACAAGACCATTGGTTTCCGCGACATCGACCGTCACCGATCCACCCGGCTTGTTGTACTTTATCGCGTTGTCTATCAGGTTGAAAAACAACTCTGCCATCAGGGAAGGATTCGCGTTGACAATGATGTCTGCGCCGCTTGCAGTTATGGACACGCCTAATTCCGAGGCTTTTTGCGCAAGCGCCGCCGCGCTCTCCCGCGCAACGGCGGCAAGATTTACGGAGGCAAACAATTCGCGGTTCTCTCCCTCGTCCAGACGCGACAGCAACATAATGTCTTCGACCAGCGAGATCAAATGCCACGACTCGTCTTTTATCTTGCGGATGAACGCGGCTTTGTCGCATTCTTGCACCATGCCGCTGTCCAGCATCTCCGCGTAACCGGATATGCTGGTAAGCGGCGTTTTCAGTTCATGGGAAACATTGGCTGAAAATTCGCGGCGCAATTTTTCCGCCTTCGATTTTTCCGTAACGTCAAGGAAAAGCAGAACCGCTCCGTTATCAGTAACAGGGCTGAAATACACACGGTAATCCCGTCCCGCCCTTTCCATATCCGCTTCGCCGCGGCTTCCGGCAAGCGCATTGCGCGTATATTCCAGAAGTGTAATATCACGGAGAAGCTCAAGGACGTTTTTCCCTTCCATTGGCGCGTCCACGCCAAAAATCCGCAGGACGCTCTTGTTCGCGGAAAGTATGATTCCCCGGTGATCGAGCAACGCCGCCCCTTCGCTCATATTTTCCATGATGGCGTTTATAGCGTCCGAACGCTCCCGCAAAGATGCAAACTGCCCGGCTATTTGCGCGCGCTGTTTCTCAATAGCGCGGACAAAAGGGATAAGCTCGTCGTAGGGTACAGTGACTTCACCG
This sequence comes from Treponema sp., assembly GCA_031265845.1. Classification (GTDB taxonomy): domain Bacteria; phylum Spirochaetota; class Spirochaetia; order Treponematales; family Breznakiellaceae; genus JAIRKH01. Next base: position 14,301 of record JAISCC010000166.1, on the reverse strand, counting down.
GTGGTGATATCGCCGTCAAGTCGCACGGCGTTGAGCGGCTTGACAATCCGGTTGGTGAGCCTGCCGGCGGCGATATAGCAGATGATGATCGCGCAGATCAACACGCCGAAAACAGCCGGCAACGCCCGCCCAAACAGCGCAAAGAAACTGTCAGTGGTTTTCGCGGCGCGCAAGATCAAGCCATTCGGCAACTCCACTGCGTAATAGTACGTCTCTCGCCCCAGAGTTTCGGAAAACCGGCGGCTTTCTCCAAAACCGGCGTTCCGCACGGCGCGGATTTCTTCCCGCTCCAAGTGGTTTTCAAGCGATTCCGCCTCAACTGCGTTATCGTACAGTACGCTCCCGTCCGGACCGACAATCGAAACGCGCGCATCTTCCGCAAGCGCGGAAAACACCCAGTTTGACGCGATTTCATGCGCGTCAAACTGATCCACGTCCGCCGCATAAGCCGCATATGAACCGGCGAGCGCATCCTTGAGCGTCTGAGCCCGCCGCTTCACATCCGATTGCAGATAGATTGAAAATTGATGGTAAAAAATGAAACACAGCGCGCCGGATGCAAGCGCAAGGCTCGCGCCGGCAAGCGCCGCCATACTTAAATAAATTTGTTTTTTCATACCTCATCCTCTATTTTGTACCCTACGTTGCGTACGGTTTTAATAACGCGGCCCGCTTCACCCAGTTTTTGCCGAAGCGACTTGATGTGCATGTCAACGGTTCTGCTGTCTCCCAAATAATCGCTTCCCCAGACGCGATTCAGTATGGCTTCACGGGTTAGAACAACGCCTTTTTTTCGCATGAGGTACTGCAACAATTCAAATTCTTTGTATGTTACGGCTATTTCTGTTCCATTGACATAGACAGCGCGTTTATGCGGGGAAAGCGCGACGCCAACGGCGCCGCCAATGGCGAGATCGGAGAGCGCATCCGTTTTCGAGGCGCTCCTGCGCAGAACCGCCCGAATTCGGGCCACAACCTCCACCACAGAGAAAGGTTTTGTGATGTAGTCGTCCGCGCCCAAATCAAGCCCTTTGACCCGATCATGCTCCGCGCCTTTTGCGGTGAGCATGATGATCGGGATTTTTTCCGTTTTCCCGGATCCCCTCATCTTTTTGAGAAGCGAAATCCCGTCTTCACCGGGAAGCATGATGTCCAAAAGTATCAGATCGGGCGTTTTGGTGTCAGACGCCGCAACGTTCAACGCGGCGTTCAACGCGGCGTAAAAAAGCCTTCCGTCCGCGTAACCGGAAACATCGAAACCGGATTGAGTCAACGCATACATCAACAATTCCCGAATATTGTCGTCATCCTCTACTACAAATATCTTGTGCATGTCTCCTTTCTCCTTGAAACTTTTCCAAAACGAGATGTAGCGCGGCGTAACCCTGCGCTACGTCATGATATGACGCAACACTGCGTCGTGGCATAACATAACGCAGGGTTGCGCCGCGCCCTACCATTGCGTCGTGTCAGTTTCAACGCTGCGCATCCCGCTAGCTAAAAAACCCGTTTGTCTTTGTGAATACCCGTTATGGAAAAAATCACCCATTCGGCGATGTTGACCGCGTGATCGCTGATGCGCTCATAGTATTTCGCTATTTGCAGAAGATCAAAGGCTTGTTCGCCATTGTTCGCGTTCTCATGCACCAGGGCGATCAGATCTTTCTTCACGGTTGAGAAAAGCGCGTCCACCACATCGTCGCGGGCGATAACCGACTGCGCCAGTTCCACATCTTTTCTTACAAACGCATCTATGCTTTCCGTCACCATTTTGCTTGCGGCTTCCGCCATCTGCGGGATGCGATCCAGCTTGGTGATGTAATCCTGCGTGGAAAGATACACGCAAATATCAGAAATATCCGCAGCATGGTCGCCAATGCGCTCCATGTCCGTGATCATTTTCAGCGCCGTGGAAACCTGCCCCAAATCCCGCGCCACAGGCTGCTGCATAAGGATCAATTTCAGGCATCTGCTTTCAATTTCCCGCTCCGCGTCATTGATGGCCGCGTCATTGTCTATGACCGCCCGCGCCTCGTCCGCGTCCTGCAACATCAAGGCTCTCGCAGCCCCGGAAATGGCGCGTTCAATCAAAGCGCCCATTTCAATCAACATATTGTTCAGCTCCGCAAGCTGCTCGTCAAATCGTCCGCGCATTATCCAAACCTCCCCGTAATATAGTCCTCGGTGCGCTTGTCTGAAGGCATCGCAAACATCCGTTCTGTCTCGCCATATTCTATGACTTCTCCCAGCAGAAAAAACACCGTGCCGCCGCTGATCCGCGCCGCCTGCTGCATGTTGTGCGTTACAATAACGATACTATACTTCTCGCGCAATGTCAGCAGCAACTCCTCAATTTTTCCGGTGGAAACCGGATCAAGCGCGCTGGTCGGCTCGTCCAATAAAAGCACGTCTGGAGAAACCGCCAAGGCTCTCGCTATGCAAAGACGCTGCTGCTGACCGCCCGACAGCCCCAGCGCCGATTTTTTCAGCCTGTCCTTCACTTCATCCCAAATAGCCGCGTCGCGCAACGATTGCTCGACTATATCGTCCAGATCGCGCCGCGACTTCACGCCGTGCGTCCGCGGCCCAAACGCTATGTTGTCGTAAACGCTCATGGGAAAAGGATTGGGTTTCTGAAACACCATGCCGACCCGCTTGCGCAGCACGCTGACATCGGGATAGGCGTAAATGTCTTCGCCAAAAAGCCGCACCCGCCCGGAAACAACGCAGTCGTCAATAAGATCATTCATACGGTTGAGCGTTTTGATAAAGGTGCTTTTTCCGCACCCCGATGGTCCGATAAACGCCGTTATTTTGTTGGCTTCGATTTCCATATTGATTTCTTTAAGCGCGTGAAACGCGCCGTAATGTACGTTCAAACCACTGATTTCAAAACAATTCATTCTCTCGCTCCGTTTCCTATTCCAACGCGCCTTGATATGGCGGCGGAAGCCGCGTTTATCAGAATAACCGCAAGCAACAACACCACAGCCGTCGCGTATCCTTCGCCGGTATGCAGCCCTTCGCTGGACAGGGCGTACATGTGAACAGACAACGTACGCGCGGACTGCATGGGATTCGCCGGAATCTGCGCCACGGTTCCAGCCGTGTAGATCAACGCGGCGGTTTCCCCCACAATGCGTCCTATAGCCAGGATAAGTCCTGCGGATATGCCCGGCGCGGCTGCGGGCAACGCCACCCGAAAGACCATCCTGAGCCGCCCTGCGCCGAGTCCAAACGCCCCCTCGCGCCATGTGTCTGGCACCGACCTAAGCGCCTCTTCGGTGGAGCGCAAAATGAGCGGCAGTATCATAACGGACAGGGTGAACGCGCCCGCGATGACCGAGAAGCCCCAGCCGAGAAAGGTGACGAAAAACAACAGCCCGAAGAGTCCATACACAATGGATGGGATTCCCGCCAGCGTTTCCGTGGTTATGCGGATAACGGCGACCGCTTTGCTTCCACGCGGCGCGTACTCCGCAAGCCAGATCGCCGCAAAAATGCCTAGAGGCGCCGCGATTGCCAGCGACAACAGGGTTATGATGACCGTGGAAACAAGCGCCGGCGTCAAAGATACGTTGTCGCTCGTATAGGTGAGGGAAAACAGTTTCGGCGTGATGTGAGGAATCCCCTTCACCAGTATAAATCCAATGAGATACAGAAGCGCTGTGGCGGTCACGCCAGCCGCCGTCCATGTCGCCGCCCCCAACAACAATTCTTTCACCTTGCGCCTTTTTTTTACCTTGCGACCTGTGTCTGGCACCCCAGACGAATCCGCTTTTTTTCCCTTGCGGCCTGTGTCTGACACCCCAGACGAATCCGCTTTTTTTACCTTGCGTCCAAAAATATCTAAACCCATCTAAACATTCCTTTTTACCTTGCGCCCTTTTTTTCCCTTGCGACTTGTGTCTGGCACCCCAGATGAATCCACTTTGCCGCCGTTGCGTCTAAAAGCATCTAAAAATTCCTTTTTGTCAATGCGGAAAAGCTCATGTTTATCAGCAGAATGAATACAAACAGCGCTACGCCCGTTGCGATCAGCGCCTCGCGGTGCAATTCCGCCGCGTAGCCCATCTCAATAACGATATTCGCGGTCAACGTACGCGCTCCTTTCAGCAGAGAGACAGGCATACGCGCCTGATTGCCAGCCACCATGATGACCGCCATGGTTTCGCCAATAGCGCGTCCAATGCTCAACACTGCGGCCGCAAGCGCGCCGGATTTCGCGGCGGGCAACTCAACCGCAAAGACAGCGCGGTAATGTCCCGATCCCAGCGCCAAAGCCCCCTCGTAGTACTGCGGCGGCACGGCGCGGATCGCGCTTTCGGATATGACGATAACCGTCGGGAGAATCATAATGCCAAGCAGAATGCACGCGGACAAAATGCTGTTTCCCGTAAGCGGGACAATCGCGGTTATGCCAAAAAAGCCGTACACCACCGAAGGGACGCCCGCCAGCAAGTCCACGCCGGGCTTCACGACGCGGTAGAGCTTTTTAGGGCAGACCCGCGCCAGAAACACGGCGGTCAGAATGCCGGTGGGAACGCCTATGACAATGGCGCCTGCGGTGACATACAAGCTGCCGGCGATCATCGGCAAGACGCCGAAAGACGGCGGAACGTCTGACGGCAGCCATTCTTTGCCAAGCAGAAACGCCGCCGCGCCGATCTTCCCGATTGCGGGAAGACCGTTCGCCAGCAGGAAGAAACAGATCAACGCAAGCGCGAGTATGGACGCGGCGGCCGAAAGGAAAAACACCGCGCTCATCAGTTTCTCTTGTACCAGCTTTTTCATTTGACCGGCTGACATCGCGGCGGACGCGGTGTCTGACACCGCCCTCGCGTCGCGCTGTTTCTCTTGCCCGATGTTCATTTGACCACCTGACTCCACCGCGTTGTTTCGCCGGTAAAGACAGCTTTTATTTCATTCTTCGTTAAGTTTGACGCCGGATTGTTCTTGTTCACGATAACCGCGATGCCGTCAATGGCGATCTTCACCGGCGTAAGATGCGCCAATTCGCTGTCTTTCAAGTCCCTGCTCGACATGCCGATGTTACAGGCGCCGTCTATAGCCGCAGTCATGCCCGCAGACGAATCGCTCATCTGTATTTCAATGACGGCGGAGGAGTTCAGCGCATTATAGGCTTCTTTCAACTTCTCCATGACCGGCGTTACCGAAGACGATCCGGCGACGACAATTTTGCCTGACGGTTTGCTCCCCGCATAAGGAGCGGCGGCCGCGTTTGCCGGAATATAGCTCTTTGCGATGACAGCCTGCCCTTCCGCCGAGAGGATGAAGCCGATGAAATCCTTTGTCAAAGCGGATTCTGCGGATTCCCCTTTTGTGGCGATGTAAAACGGTCTTGAAACCGTATAACTGCCGTTTTTCACATTCGCGGTGGTCGCGGCCACGCCGTCTATGGACACAGCCTTGACCGTCTCGTTCAGCGAGCCAAGCGAAATGTACCCAATGGCGTATGCGTCTCCGGCGATGTTCATCATCATCACATCGGTCTGTTTGGCGATGACCGCTTCTTGTGTGGTCGTATCCCTGCGACTGCCGTCCGCGCCTCTCACCTCAATGCCGAACAGTTCGATAAACGCCCCGCGTGTTCCAGAGCCGTCTTCACGGGACACCACATTGACGCTCTTCTGCGGATCAAAAGGCGCGTCCTTGCCTCCATTGGCAAACGCCGTTCCGGCCGCTGACAGCGAAAAAATAACCGCGATTATCATCGCCTTCTTCATAGTCCTTTTCATATCAAACCTCCAGTTGTATGCTGTTCCAAAACCTCCTGACGGAAACGCCCAACGAGCGCGCCCAATGACGGGCAAGTCATGGAATTGGCTTTGATGATACTATCTTATTATGTAATGTATGTGTTATATAAGTAAAAAACACGTAAATTTTTTCTTGCGAGACGTTTGCAAGAGGCTTGCGCGTTTCTTTTGAAGGTGGTATGATGAGTCCATGCTCTTGGCAAGGCTTGCAGGTACAAATGTGGACTCCTTCCAACAGGCGGCAGACGGATTCGGCTTCGCCAAGCGTCCAACGCCTACAGGTACGTTTTTTCATCAGTCATTTCCAGTTTTCCGCAAAAACGCCTTGCCGGAAGCGGAAACATCCCGTTCAAACGCGGGAACGGGGCGTATTCTCAAGAATACGCTCTGAAATCTATAGAGTTCACGCAGGATTCTTTAGAGTTCGCTTTGAAATCTTTAGAATCCACGTCGGATTTTTAAGAATACACTCTGAAATCTTAAGAGTTCGCGTCGGATTCTTTAGAGTTCGCTTTGAAATCTTTAGAATCCACGTCGGATTTTTTAGAGTTCACGCTGGATTTTTGAGCGATGGGCGAGCGTCCAACGCTCTGAACAATGGGACTGAGCGCCCAAAAGGAGCTATAAATGGCACAAAAGACAGACTGGTTCCCTTCAAGCAGGAGAGGAGCCTTGGAAATGGCCGAAAAATGGGAGGCTGTCGCTGGACCCAACGCAAGCGCGTGGAACATTCCCGCCGCATCCCTCGCCGAGTTGGGAAATCGCAGACAACAGGCTGACGACGCGCTCGCGGCGGCGACAAGCGAGGAGACCCGTACGCCGGTGGCGACAGCGCGGTGCAAGACTGCGTTTGAGGCGCTGGAGGAGTACATGCGGGACTTCAAGCGCCGCTATTTTCTCACGCCGCCCCTCGCGGACGCGGATTACGTCGCGCTGGGTCTCAAGCCCCATGACGCGACGTCGACTCCAAGTGGAACGCCCACGGCGCAGGCGACGCTTGAGACCTACCTCATCGGACGGCACGAGTTGGGCGTAAAGATCGTGTATGTTACCGGCAGTCCGCACGACCCGGCGAACAAAGGCTACCGGATATGGCATTCGGTTGTCGCGCCCGGAGAAACGCCGCCGACAAACCCGGAGCAACTGACCAAATCGTTCTTCACCAAACGGAAGAAGGACGTGATCGAGTTTGCCTATGGGGACAGCGGCAAGACCGCGCATTTCGCGGTGCAGATTGAAAATGACGGGAAGAAAGGCTCCTGGGGTCCTCTGACCTCGGCGCTTATACCCTAGCGCGGCTGTCGCGCCCAAAAACAAGGAGATGAGCGATGCCTGATTGCACCATAAAAAGACCGGTTTTCCGCGCGTTCCTGTATGACGCGGCGATCCCCCCCCCCCCCCGCGATAGGCTTATCACGATATAAGCGTTTTTTTTCATTCACCACACTATTTTTCGCGTTTGTTCTTGCGGGCGTTTTCGCCGCGTGCGCTGGGCTTCGCACGCCGCCGGAATGGGCGGAAAACCTTGAAGCCGCCTTTCCCGGCGACCGGTACATCGCCGCACGCGGTGCGAGCGCAAAACGCGAAACTGCGCCCCAGTCCGCTCTAACCGCCCTGTCGTCCTATGTTCAAACCCAGATTTCAAGCCGGACTGACATGGCCGAATCGTACGCCGAACAGAATGGCGCGGTTTCCTCATCCATGCGCCTTGAACAGCAAACGCTGATACAAACGGAAACCGAGCTTTTCGCCGTGCGGTATACGGATCCCTGGTGGAACCCCGCCATTCAGATGTGGGAAATGATCGCCTACATCGACCGCAGCGAGGCGTGGTCGTTGTTTGAACCCCGCTTGAGTTCCCGGGCAGCGCCTTTTATGGCGGTTTTTGAAGCTGCGGAGCACGATCCCGAACCCCTGCGCCGGTTTCTCCGGTATAAGGCGGCGGAGGGTTTTGACGCGGCGGCCCTGCGCGTCTACCTTGACTTCGCCCGGACGCTCGACCCGGGCCGCGCCGCCGCGTTCGATCCGGTTCGCCAGGCGGTCGCGGCGCTTCCCCAGCGGATGAATCAGGCGAAGTTTGAGGCGAGCGTGTACATAGACTGTCCGGTTGACCTAGACGGCGCGACCGGCGCGGCGTTGACCTCTGCGCTGAGCGCCGAAGGGTTTCCGGTAACAAGAGACCGGAACGTTGCGGGCGCGATTTGCCTTGCCATCGTTGAGGAGGGGCTTGAAAAGCGGGACGCCGGAACCTTCTACAACCCCGCGCTGACCCTCAGCGTCGCCGGAAAGACCGGCGCGGCGCTGTTCTCTATGACGATCAACGCGCCCCGCCAGAGCGCGATAAACCCGGACATCGCGCGGCGCAGGGGCTACGCCGCGCTTGCCGGAGAGATACAGGCGCAATTCCACACGGAGTGGGAAAAACAAATCGCGGAGCAACGAGGAGAGAGATAAAAAAGGTCCACAGATTACGCTGATTAAAGAAGTATTAATCTGTGTAAATCTGTGGACAAATAAATTGTAGTTTTAAGGAGATTTTTATGAAAAAGGTGTTTTTAGGAGCGCTTTGTTTTGTAGCGGGAGTTGCGGTCTTTGCCCAGAGTTATTGGACCGGGAACGGCGCAAGCGGATTGAGCGTCGCGGTGCTGGTTCCCGAGGGTCGGGGGCTGGCAGAGAACGAGGCGTACCTGCCAACTATGGTGCAGGGCGTTTTGGTGGGGGACTTCGCCAAGTTCTCCGCAATGAAGGTGATCGACCGGCAGAACCTCGAAAAGGTGATCGCCGAGGGGGAGACCGGCTACTACGCCGATGAAAGCAACTTTGTCCAGTTGGGCGCCGTGGCCAACGTGCGGTACATTCTGAACGGCGCGTTGCAGAAGACCGGGTCCGGGTTCTCGCTCCAACTCAAGATAACCGAAGCGGCGAGCGGCGCATCAAAAGCCGCCTATACCGGCGCGGTTTCGGCGGCGGAACTGGAGAACCTGACCGGAATCAAGAAAGCGTCAGGCGATCTGCTGTCCCAACTCGGTGTAAGCCTGACGGACGCGGGGAAGACCGCTCTTTTGGGCGTTTCCGCCTCCAACGCGCAGGCGGAAACGGCGCTGGCTAGGGGCATCACGGCCCAGCGGAGCGGCACGGTGATAGAAGCCATGAGCTACTACTACGAGGCCGCGAGGTTCGACCCCAGCCTTGGCGGAGGCGGCCAGCCGAAGCTCCGTCCTTTCGGCGAGCATACAGGGCGGCAACATTGGGCAGAACGTGCGGAACGACATACAGCGCCGCGCCGCGTGGAACAAGACCTTTCAGGAAGCCGCCGCGTTTTTCAAAGAACACCCGCCTTTCGAGATCATCTACGACCCCTCGTTGACCACGGGGAAGATCAATTACGACAAAGAAACCGCTGAAATGTCCTTTGAAGCGAAAATAATCAGCGCCGCCGGGTTTAGAATTATCCGTGACTTGGCTCAGGGGCTGGAAAATACCGGCAGAAGCGGAGAGTGGGGAATCAGCGTAGATTCAATATACAACGCGATACCGGCGGAGTATACAGTTAACGCTGTGCTGATCAATGAAGACGGAGAGACGATTGGGAGGGCGTCCGGGAGTTTTTCACCCAAGCGGAATAACTATGACTCTAACAACTCCTACTTTAGCTATAATTTCAGCCATGCGGATACCACCGTAACCTTCAAAAACGTGGACGCCAATAAAATAACCGATACGCTCACCGTGTCCATCACCGGCGTAAACGGCGTGGGCACCAAAACCGCCGGCGAGCGGGGATATATCGGCGTTTCCACGGAAGATTTCGCGGACCTGGAAAAACAATTTAAAATTGGCTGGTGGTTTGGCGACGCAGAGATTGATGATTATAAAGGAGCCAGTAAGACTGTCGTCATCCCTGAAAAAATAGGACGGTGGACACTTATTTCCATTGATACAGGGGCATTTTCCGGTAACAATCTGACCAGCGTTGTCATACCAAACGGCGTCACTCACATTGGGGGTGAGGCATTTTCCGGCAACAATCTGACCAGCGTTGTCATACCAAACGGCATCACTTTCATTGGGCAGTGGGCATTTTCCGGTAACAATCTGACCAACGTTGTCATACCAAACAGCGTCACTCACATTGGGGAGGGCGCATTTTCCGATAACAGGCTGACCAACGTTGTCATACCCAACAGCGTCACTTTCATTGGGGAGCGGGCATTTTTCGACAACAGGCTGACCAGCGTTACGCTGCCTGCCAATCTGGAGTTGGTTTCTGCCCTACCCTTTACAGAGTCCTACAACGCCAACGGCAAGAAAGCTGGAACCTATACACGGCCTAGCGCAGGTAGTAGTAACTGGACATACCGTCCATAATGGGATATAATGGAATACCGCAAGGGGGCAAAGCCTCCTTGCTGATATGTGGCGCCGAATCATTCACGCCGCCCTCACGGACGGTAAATTCGGTGTCCGGCGCCATTAAACACGGTGATGAGGGCGGTTCGCGCCGCCCTTTAGCCATAACGCCCCGCGTATGCGGAGCGTATGGTAAGCAAGCGCGGCGGCGGGAACCGTCCGCGTAAGGAGATTAGTAAATGAGTAAAGACGGTTTGCTTTGCAAGAAGTTTTTATTAAACGCTGATTGGGATGGAGCGCGCGCGGCGTCTCCTGAAAACGAGAAGGATTTGTCGAGTGAAGATTACGCGAACTTTGCGTATGCCCGTTGCTTTCAAGTAACCAAAGACCACAAAGACGGCAATTACAATGACGTGATTGAAGCCGCCTCGAAAGCGTTGATAAAGGGAAAGAACGGTCAAAACACCCGCGCTTTGTGTATCCGCGCGTATGGTCACTACTTGAATAACAACTATCCGGCGGCGATTGCAGATTGCGAAAGCGTCATAGCGCAGACTTCCTCTATTATTGAAACCAAAAAACAACAGGTAATAGCCGCATGGCAGACCGCCTATGAAAAAATGGCAGAGAACGAAGAAGCAGAAGAAGCGGAAAAAGAGCAGAGAGAGCATAATGAATTACTGCACGACACCGTTTTTGCTTACGAATTGATAGGGGCAATTTACGCAGGTATGGACAGCCCCCTTGAGGCAAGCAAGAATTACAAACAGGCGCTACTTTACCGCCAGTTCGACATCGTTTCGGCAAGCCCCCTGCTTATGGACGCTTACCGCGAGGTCTGCAAGCGCGTAAAAGACGCTTAAGGCGGGTAACGCAAGGGTGTCTGGCGCCATTTAAACACGTTGATAAGGGCGGTTCATGCCACTCTGTATCATAACGCCCCGCCCTAAAACACAATCTTTCAAGACGGGTCGGTTCATTTTTCTGCAATTTTCTACAATAAGTCTTCGATATTTTTTTTATATATGTAAACACACGTAAATTTTACCTTGCGAGACGCGGCGCGAATCGCTCCCGCATACGATCCCTACCACCGCCAGCCAGCCGCTTCCAGATCGCCCAGTTGTATATGTAAGTATGCGGCTATACCCCGCAGGCGATTCGCTTCCCGCAAGGGAAAAAATATAACCACGCGATCATAACCCGCAAACGCTTCGCTCCTCGCAAGGAAAAAAAATAAAAATTTGCCAAAACCCCTTGCAAAAAAATGCGGCACAATGTATAGTAGTGTCGCTGATGAATTCAGCCTTAAATCACACCACATATTGTGTATATGGTGTGTATAACTGTGTGCAACACTGTGTATGGCGTGTGGATAAGTTATTTAGGTGTTTGCGTGGAAAGGAATTTTATATGCGGTGTCCGAATTGCGGCAGTATAGATGACAAGGTGCTTGACTCCAGAACGCTTGCGGCGGGAGACGCAATCCGCAGACGGAGAGAATGTCTGAGTTGCGGATTCAGATTTACAAGCTATGAGCGCATTGAGATAAAACCATTTATGGTGATCAAAAAGGATGGACGCCGGGAGCCATTCGACCGGAACAAGATCGAGCGCGGGATACAGCGGGCTTTGGAGAAGCGTCCGGTATCCCAGATGAGCATCGAAAACATGGTCAATGAGGTCGAAGACGCAGCGGCTATGATGGGAAAAACAGCCCGTGAGATACCGGCAAGCGCCATAGGGAATTTGGCGCTTGAAAAGCTGGCGGAACTTGACAAAGTGGCGTATATCCGATTCGCGTCGGTGTACCGGCATTTTGAAAGTATAGATGAATTTATTACGGAAGTGAGAAACTGGGAGGATAAACATGATTAAGTACGTAGTGAAACGTTCGGGCGACGTAAAGCCCTATGACCGGGAGAAGATATACAACGCGATCAGCAAGGCGTTCTTCGCTGTCCGGGGGAAGTTCGCGGAAAACGCCAAAGACAGGATAGACGCTGTCACCAACCGCGTGGAAGAGATGATCGCGGAGATGATGATGGCGCGGCATCCGAATTCTATTCCCGCGATTGAGGAAATTCAGGATTTGGTGGAAAACGCGCTCATTGAAGCCAAAGAGACGGCGGTCGCCAAGGCGTACATCCTGTACCGCGCGAAACACGAAGCGATGCGGGACGCGAAAAAGCTCATGCTGGACATTGATTCCACCATGGACGGGTATTTGAATCAGGAAGATTGGCGTGTCAATGAGAACGCCAATGTGAACTATTCGCTGGGCGGACTCATTCTCCACAATTCCGGCAGCGTCACCGCCAATTACTGGCTCAAGAACATCTACACCCAGGAAATCGCGGACGCGCACCGGAACGCGGATTTCCATATCCACGATCTGTCCATGTTTTCAGGCTACTGCGCGGGCTGGTCATTGCGGCAGCTTATCGCCGAAGGGTTGGGCGGCGTTACGGACAAGATCACGTCCTATCCGGCGAAACACCTTTCAACGCTCATGCAGCAGGCGGTGAATTTCCTCGGCTGCCTCCAGAACGAATGGGCCGGGGCGCAAGCCTTTAGTTCTTTTGACACCTACATCGCCCCGTTTGTACATGCGGACAACCTTTCGGACAAAGAGGTGAAGCAGTGCCTCCAGAGCTTCGTGTTTGGCGTGAACACGCCCAGCCGCTGGGGGTCGCAGGCGCCCTTCACGAACATCACCCTTGACTGGACATGCCCGGCAGACCTCAAAGACAAGAAAGCCGTTGTAGGCGGCGCGGAGACGGACTTCACCTACGGAGACTGCAAGCCGGAAATGGACAGGGTGAACAGACTCTTCATAGAACTGATGCTCGAAGGAGACGCGGAAGGGCGCGGCTTCCAGTACCCCATTCCCACCTATAACATCACCAGCGATTTTGATTGGGACAGCGACAACGCCAAGCTGCTCTTTGAGATGACGGCGCGGTACGGCACCCCGTATTTCCAGAACTTCATCAATTCCGATCTGAATCCGGGCGACGTGCGGAGCATGTGCTGCCGCCTCCAGTTGGACAAGCGCGAGCTCCGCAAACGCGGCGGCGGACTGTTCGGCTCGGACGAACTTACCGGCTCCGTCGGCGTCGTCACCATCAACCTGCCTCGGATCGGGTATCTCGCCCAAACCGAGGCAGGTTTTTTCAAGAAACTTGAAGACCTCATGGGGCTTGCCAAAGAAAGCCTTATGATCAAGCGGAAAGCGGTGAACCGGCTTTTGCAATCCGGGCTTTTCCCGTATACGAAACGGTACCTGCGCACGCTGGACAACCATTTCAACACCATCGGGCTGGTCGGTATGAACGAGTGCCTGCAAAACTTTTTGGGCAGGAACGTAACCATTGACACCGAAAAAGGGCAGGCGTTCGCCAAAAAGACGCTGGCGTTCATGCGGGACAAACTCGCCGATTATCAGGAAGAAACCGGAGAACTCTTCAACCTTGAGGCGTCGCCTGCTGAATCGACCTCATACCGTCTGGCAAAACACGACAAGGAGCGCTATCCCAAGATCATCGCGGCCGGCGCCGACGAGCCGTATTACACGAATTCGACCCAACTGCCGGTGGGACTGACCCATGACGTGTTCGACGCGCTTGATTTGCAGGAGCCTCTCCAGACCACCTATACGGGCGGCACTGTGTTTCACGCCTTTCTGGGCGAAGCCATTGAGGATTGGAAGACCTGCCGCGATTTTGTGCGAACCATAGCCAGCAATTACCGCATCCCGTACTTCACCATTTCCCCCACCTTTTCGGTGTGCCAAAAGCACGGCTACCTCAAAGGGGAGCATTTCACCTGCCCCAAGTGCAAAGAGGAAAAAGAAGCCGCGATAAAAGCGCGGATAGCCGAACTGGAAAAAGAGCGGGACGCTGTTTTGGCGGCTGTGGCGCGCGCTGTATAAGAGGTTGGAGCGCGTTGTCCGGCGGTACGCCCAGTGTGTACGCGCCGGACGACAGCCTCTAATGTTATTTCTCATCTTGTATTTATTTAGGAGGTAAAGAACAATGAGAACGATTGAGGAAATCAACAAAGATTTGCAGGAGGCGAGGGAAGAACTCGCCAATGTACAGGGCGGACCCGCCGAGGTGTACAGCCGCATCGTGGGCTATTACCGGTCGGTGCGGAACTGGAACAAGGG
>JAISCC010000160.1 GCA_031265845.1 Treponema sp. | reverse complement strand
TAAAATAATCCAAAAAAAGGTTTTATGAATTTATACACATAAAACATTGGTTGCCAATGGAAGGAGAAAACAATGGCAAACAAAAAATTCTGGTTGGGAATGCTGGTAATGGTACTGGCATTTGGAATGGCGGTTGTCGGGTGCGACAATGGAAATGGCGGTGATACTAACTATTTTGACACTCTTAATCTCAGCAATTCAACTCCTAATGCTACAACATTGTCCGCACGTGGGTTAACTCGCTCTCAATTTACCGATATTAGAGATGCCGCGCGTGGCGGCTTTCGAGGCTGGGCTTTAGATGAGGAGGGCGCCTTAGTGATGGCGTGGACAGGTCGGAATGTATCTAGCTTTAATAGTGTGGCAGACACTTTAGATGCAATATCTGGTGAAGAAGAAAGAGGAATTGAATCAGGCGTTTATTGGGCTATGGGTTTTGGTAATCATGGTGGTGAGTATGCTTTATCATTTTGCTCTACGAGCTTCTCAGAAAATGGTTTTTATCTTCCTGCGGGGTCTATGATGGCATCTTTTTACTAATAACTCACCTTACGCACGGGATAGAAATTACCGATGTCGTAGAGAGGTAAAAAATCATCAAGCGCGCTGTACAAACACGGCGCGCTTTCTTTTTGTAGGACAGCGGCGACCTAGTTTATTAGCCGAAGGGTGTCAGACACCAAAGCACCATCGTTTAGGAGGAGAAATATTCCGTCGGTGCGCCGTCGTGGATATAACGGCTGTAGTACGCGCAGTATTGCGTACAAAGCGGAAGGTGTTCCATTGGTCTAATCGTCGATTAGGGGAACCGCCGCTGAAAAGGACGGTATACGAAAGGTTCGTATACAATGAGTTATACGAAATGGCGTTCAAATAAAATTTTCAGGAGGGCTAAAATGAAAATTAAACTGTCACTAGTTGGCGTATTTGGTATTGGGTTAGTATTTGGGACCTTTGTATTGGGATGCGCGTCAGTAAAAGACCTGACATCATACAATATTGTTGAAGATATTGGAGGGCTTGATGGGCTTGCTAATTGTCAATATTTTGTGTCAACGGATATTACTCTGCGACACGTATAAACTACAAAGGCCCATGAAGTTGACGATAGGGGAACGGCAATGCTTTCTCGCTCAACAGCACGTAATTTTGTAAATATTAAATTCAACACCGGGTATTCTGCGGACAACGGATAATAATGGAAATCCAATAGAAGGTTTACACGGACAAGGAAGCGCGTCGGGAATAATGTGGCTTGAAATTTTATTTGAGGACAGTAACGATGATTATTTAGAGTTTACAGGTTATTTTAATTATTCTGAGGGCAAGTTTGAACTTATAGATGATAAAGTGATGTATGGTGGGTTAGAATACCAAATAGAATATGGAGGAGAAGAATTACCATATTTAAAATATAAGTTGTTAGAAAGGCAAACAGAAACGGAAACACAACGTAAAGCGAAAGGTAGACGAGTAGGAAGTTGATTGCATATAACGCCACTTCGCATGACAGGACTGTTTACGCTTCGCCGCCGGTAGGCGGCTCGGCCTCCGCAACGGCTAGGTCATTCCGCTACGCTCCATTCCCACGCCGTTGCTCCGGCACATTTTGGCGGCCCTGGTCTTTGCTTCGCAAAGCCCTTATCCGGGCCGCCAAAATGTCGTAAATAGCGGAACGTTAGGCGAAATGCCCCTAGATTTTCTGGAATTTTAAAAATCACTTGACACAAACGTATTCCATAGGATATATTTATACGTATAGGAGAGAATCATGGAAACAAAATTAACTTTAAAATTTGACCAAACGGTTATAAAATTCGCAAAGAAATATGCGGAAAATAATAACCGCGGCTTGTTTAAATTGGTAGAATATTACTTTAAAAATCTATCGACAGAAAATATATAGGAAGAGGAATACCCTCCGTTGGTAAAAGAATTAAGCGGAATAATATCCGAGAATAATCTAGAAAGGTTTTCCAAAGACGATGACAGGGTAAAATATATTTTAAGAGAAAAATATGAATAAAAAATTATTTGTAGATTCTGATGTCATATTGGATTTATTGGCCGAAAGGACGCTGTTTTATGAAGATGCCGCAAAAATATTTACTTGGGGCTATAAAAAGAAAATAGAATTATATGCAACGGCGGTTGTGTTGGCTAATATATTTTACGGAAAGTGAATGGAAGCGAAAATCAAAGGAACAGATAAAAAACTTACGGTTATTGGTAAAAATATTGCCTGTTGATGAGAATATTGTTGATATGGCGTTAAGTTCAAAATTTGATGATTTTGAAGATGGTTTACAGTATTATGCGGCAAAAGAGCAAAATTTGTTTGGAATTATAACACGAAATATAAAGGATTATAAAATAAAGGATACAGTAATACAAACATCAAAAGAATTTGTAAAAATAAATACTGAAATATTTGAGAATGAAAAAGAAAGTAAAAATGGTTAGAAAGACAAGACTGCGCATGACAGGGGTTACAGTAATGTCCATGATATGGATACGCCATGCTCTTGAATGTTTTTATCTTCGCATTGATATATGTTCTATGACTACCCGCAAGTTCTTTATTATACGCTTTTTCCTCTTCGATCAGTTCATGGTTCTTGCTCGACTTTATCGGAATGATGCTGTTCGGATGGCACGCTTCTATCCCAAGATATCCAATACCGCGTCAATCGGCATCGAACTGCTGGTGGAACTCCTGACGCTCTCCTTGTATATCTTGAAATCACGCTCGCTGCCTTTGGCTTCCTGTACATCCAGTATTTCCATGGTGTCCCGCTCTATTGTTACCTGCATCTTCAGCGCGCACCGCTTTTTTCCCAGGCAGGGCAAATGCGCCGTCTTTAACCAGCGCATCTTCCACCCATTGGGCCGCAAGGCGGGGGCTGCGCCTTTACAGACGCCGTATTCGGCCGCGATACTGTCCATCGTCCGGTACTCCCGCAAGAATTTTAAGGTGATGTACAAGCTCGCCTTCGACTGTCAGTTTGGGAGTCTTGCCCTCTTTTTATACAATGCATCGAACTCTTTTTGGAGAATCGACAACATTTTACGAAAAGCGCCGTGTTTTACCCCGTACAGCCGGTTAAAAAGAACACCTCCGGCATCCTGCGCCTTCTTTCCCCTGCCCATTTGGGTAGTATACTGTTTCTTGAGTTATTAAACAAGTCTATTATGAAAAATATATTGCAAGAATGCCTCAAAAATAAATAGTCTAATAAACAAACATAATTGAGCGGAACAGCCTGAAAATCACCGATGTCCATGAGGCGAAAGGCGGCGGGCATGATTTCAAGGCATATAAAGACATCATTAAAAAAACTGGCAATTCTATTCCGCTTGACGCCGGATTTGGATGCCAGGGAATTGACCAACGCCATTCAAACAGTTTTATTCCGGTAAAAATTTGTATAATATGGCGCGGGCTTGCCCGCAGGTTACGCCGTTACGCCGCGTCCGATCCGCAGACTTCGCATAACGCGCTATGTTTATGCGTCATCGCCTAAAAAATAATTTATGAATGATGTAGACAATTTAATACAACATATTGGCTTCTCAATGAAAATGGAAGATATGCCCCTCACCGACGGGGGGGATAAAAATTGTTTGAGAAATCGTATAATGGAAGAGGAAGCTATTAATGAAGTTTTATAGAAAATTATAAAAAAGGGCGCCTCTGGAAACCCCTGTTCGATTCCCAGAGGCGCCTCGGAGAAAATAGCCAAGTCATTGTAGTATAAAAATTGCGCTAAAGCGGCTTTCTCCACAGGGTAAGAAAACCGCTGAAAATTTCAGTTTTCAGCGGGAAGAGAAACAACCAGTTTGAAATTATTGATGGTATATATGAATGGGCAGGACGGATACGGAAGAGTTATTTTCTTTCCAAGGCTGATTCAATATTTTGTCGAGGGCGCCATATATATAGTGGAAAGCCCCGTCAAACCTGGTCGATGGGGCGGTTCAGGGTGTGTTCAAAGGAACCTGATAAGAATTGCCGGACAAGGGTATAGTTACAAAAGCGGCAAGTCAAGCGTCTGTTTTTGTAGAATTCATTGGAGATATGTATGAGGTTATAATTGCGAAAAATATATGACATTCCCTCTTGATATAAACCGTATCCTCATCTATTATATAAAAATGAGAAATCACTGTACAATAGCGGCATTGCATCTGTTTCTTGCCGTTTTCATGGCGCAAGCGCAGGAGGCGGCGTCTCCCGTTGGGGAGAATCCCGCAGACCTGGTTGGACTGACGCTGGAAGAGCTTCATGCCAAATTCGGACTCCCGCAGAGGGTATACGCCGCTCGGGGATTGGAGTCGTGGCAGGACGATGTGGTCTTTGTATATCCCGCCATTGACTGTTATATATTCGAAGATCATGTGTGGCAGGTCAGCGTACAGACGGCGTACGGCGTAAAAACAGGGGATGAACGCGCCTATGTAAAAACGCAGTTATGGGGAAAAACGCTTGATTTTGATGATGCGCTGCTTTTCAAACTGCCTTCCGGATCGTGGGAAATGATGATGAGAGTCAACTTTGACGCGGGGGGAAAGGCGCGGGCTATTTTTATTTACCGTTCGGATATGTGAGCGTGGCATGGCGAAAATCTGTCTTTGTTTGACCGGCAAAACGCTGGAACGGGATTTGCAGATATTGAAGAAATACCGGCGTTATATTGATATGGCGGAGTTGCGGGTGGATTGCCTTACGCCGGACGAGCGGTTCTTTATCAGGAAGTTCCCCGAAATGGCCGGACTGCCCTCCATTTTAACCATACGCCGCGACATAGACGGCGGCATGTTTTCGGAGGGCGAATGGTCACGGATCAGCTTGCTTTCGAGAGGCTTGGCTTTTGCCGAAGCGGATCGCAGGCATAATTTCGCTTATATTGATCTTGAAGAGGATGTGGACATACCGGGCATTGAGGAAGCCGCCCGTACCTTTGGGACGCGGATCATCCGCTCGCACCACAACACGAATGGCTTGGATGTCGATCTTGCGGGTAAAATCCGGCGTATGCGGCGCGTTGGAGATGAAATCGTCAAAGTTGCCGTAACGCCCCATTCGCTGGAAGAGGTTCACGCGGTTATGAGAGCCGCAAAGGAAACAGCGGATATTGAAAAAATACCTGTCTGTATGGGTGATTTTGGACTTTGTTCCCGTATTCTGGCGGATAAATTCGGTTCTCAGATAACGTTTGTTTCCGTAAAAGGCGAACATGGCATGCCGAAAGCCGCGCCCGGGCAGATCGATCCCGTAACGCTGGTAGACTTTTATCGTTTCAAAACCATCAACGACAACACCCGCATCTTCGGCATTACGGGGTACCCGCTCAAAACAACGTTTAGCCCCGCTTTTTTTAACGCTGTTTTCAACCTTGAAAAAACCAACGCGGTGTACATGGCTTTTCCCTCGGTTTCCGCGCTGTCGTTCATACGTTTTGCGCACGATCTGGGGCTTTCTGGCGCTTCGGTGACGATCCCGCATAAAGAGGCGATAGTCTCCTTTTTGACGGAAAAGTCTCCGACCGTGCGCTCGGTCGGCGCATGCAACACCATCGTGCGCAATGAAGACGACACGTGGAAGGGATTCAACACAGATATGCAGGGCTTCTCAGATTCCCTGTTGCATTTTATCGGGAAAAAGAATTTCAACGGCAAGAAAATCAGCGTTATCGGCGCAGGAGGCGTAGCGCGCGCCATCGCGTCGGAAATCTTTCACTTAAAAGGCAAGGCGCTTGTCCTGAACAGGACGCCTTTACGGGCGCGCGATTTGGCCGAATCGTTCGGCTTTCGATGGGGTGGACTTGACACTGCGGGCGTCGCGCTCATCGACAAATACAGTGACATCATTATTCAGACAACCTCTGTGGGTATGGAGCCTGACACCAGCGCGGATCCGCTTGATATCTACAAATTTTCAGGGAAAGAGGTCGTTATGGACGTGATCTACAAGCCTGCGGAGACGGCGTTGCTCAGGCGGGCTTCCCGTGCGGGTTGCCGCACGCTGAACGGGTATGATATGTTTATCAGGCAGGCGCAGTCCCAATACAGGCTTTTTATGGGCAAAGAATTTCCCGCCGATTTAATGTCCAGGATCGAATTATAGGAGGTTCGCTGTTATGGATCAAAAAACCATGAAGGAAAACGCGGGAAAAGCTGCGGTTGACGCTCTTGTGCGGAGCGGCATGAAGCTGGGTCTCGGCACCGGTTCCACCGCGATAACTGCGGTGCGGTACATAGGCAGTCTGATGGAGCGAGGCGCGTTGCAGGACATCAAGGCTATAGCCACGAGTTTCCAGACCGAGCTTGAGTGTGAAAAATGGCGTATTCCTTTGTATTCGCTGAATTCTTCCGAAATAAACGGCGGTCTTGATCTCACCATTGACGGCGCGGATCAGATCGATCACGCTCATTTCTGCGTAAAAGGGGGCGGCGGCGCCCTGTTTCTTGAGAAACTCGCGGCGTACTCATCGAAAACCTATGCCATTGCGCTTGACGAGACAAAAGTCGTTGACACGCTGGGCATAACTTTTCCGGTGGCGGTTGAAATTCTTCCCGAGGCGCGGGTGTTTGTGTGCGCGGAGCTTGCCAAACTGGGCGCGGAATGCATCTTGCGCGAAGCGGTGCGGAAAGCGGGTCCCGTTGTTACGGATCACGGCAACTTGCTTGTGGATATCACCTTTAAAAACGCTTCGGGACGCTTGTATCCTGCGCTTTTGGAGGAGCAGATAAACCACATACCGGGTGTCATTGAGAACGGTTTTTTCACCAAAAAGGGCCCCCACGTATTTGTCGCGAGGATGGACGGCGCTGTGGATGCGTGGGATTAGAAGGTTTGCATGATGGATAAGCATATCAATTTCATTGAACTGGAAAAAGCCTGCGCAAAACCGGGCTGTCCGCTCTGTACTATAATCAGCGAAAGGGCGGAACGCTACATTGACGGCATGCTCTTTGAGCATGTTTCCGACAGGGTGTTCAGGAAAGAATTTCGGGAGGCGGGCGGATTTTGTTCCTTTCATTCGCAAAAACTCGATTCGTTCCGCGATGGACTGGCGGTTGCGATCCTGAGCCGCGACATCCTTGAAGACCGGATCGCCGGTTTTAACAAGCGGCTGTCACCGCTGAAACCGCGGAAACCCAAAGGAAGATGTCCGGTATGCGTTGAGCGCGAGCGCATTGAGAAAGAGTACCTCACTTTTCTGCTTCAGGCCGACGGCGGGGAAAACGGGAACGCGGCGCGGGATTTTTTTACCGCTTCAGAAGGCTTCTGCGCCCCTCACTATGCAAAACTGCTTGAAATCCCAAAACTTATTCCCAAATGGATCATCACATTCCACGAAAACAAGTTTGAAGAGCTTATGCGGAGAACGAGCCAATTCATCGAACTGTCCGCGTATGGAAGGGGCGCCGAATTTGCGCGGCTTTCAGAAAAAGACAAGTTGGTGTGGAAGGAAATCGCACGGAATTTACGGGGCGGCGATTGAGGGTTGTTTGTCTGTTGGTGTCCGCGCTGCTTCTTTCCGGTTGCGCAAAAACGGATCCTGTGCTTTCGCAGGCGGCTTCGCAGACGGTTCCACTGGATGAGGGTGCGCCGGTTGCTGGCGGAAACGGCGCCGCTATGGAAGTGGCAGCCGCAACGAAAGCCGTAGCGAAAGCCACGGCCGCGCAGATGGAAGAGGCGGCCGCGTACCGCAAACAGGCGCGAGCGATTGTTTCCGACATGGATGACGCCGCGCTTGCGGCCCAGGTGATCATTGCGGGGCTTGACGGGAACATTCATTTAAGCGATGG
This sequence comes from Treponema sp., assembly GCA_031265845.1. Classification (GTDB taxonomy): domain Bacteria; phylum Spirochaetota; class Spirochaetia; order Treponematales; family Breznakiellaceae; genus JAIRKH01. Next base: position 21,456 of record JAISCC010000160.1, on the reverse strand, counting down.
AATGAAACGGCTGTTGCAGAACAGTCCGCCGGGCGCGATTATGCTGTTTTCCTACAACCTCAAGGCGGATAAGAGGACAGCGCGTTCCTTTTTGAAAGAGTGCGTGGACGCGGTCGCTGAAAAAAGCGTGGCTCCATTTCTTGCCGTGGATCACGAGGGAGGGCGCGTCCACCGTTTCGGTCCCGATGTGCGGCGGCTGCCTTCCGCAGAATCGTATTGGCGCCGGACGCTTGCGGTGGATCGGGAGCAGGCGTTGAACGAAATTGAGAGCCAAGCCTTTGCGTCTGGAACGGAGATACATGACGTGGGTGTCACCATGAATTTCGCGCCGGTGGCGGAAATTCTCACCAAAGAAAACGCCCGATTCCTCGGCGCCCGTTCTTACGGGCCGGATCCGGTTTTTGTGGAAGCCGCATGCGCCGCCTTTATCCGCGGCATGGAACGTTCCGGCGTCGCCTGCGTGGTAAAACATTTTCCGGGAAACGCGGATGTGGACCCGCACGAGGCGTCGCCGGCGCTTGCCGCCGACAAGGAAACCCTTGACTACATGGTCAAACCCTTTGCGGGGCTTATCCGCGCCGCGCCGCAGGTTGCGCAGCCTGCGGCTGTCATGGTGTCGCATGTTGTCGCGCAGGCGCGGGACGCGGAGCGTCCGGCGAGCCTCTCTCCGCTCATCATAAACGGATGGCTGCGCGAAGAACTCGGCTTTGCCGGCATAGCCGCAGCCGATGACTTTTCCATGGGGGCGGTCGCGGCTTCGGGCATAAAGGCGGAAGCCGCCGCGCTAACCGCGCTCAACGCGGGCATCGACATGGTGATGGCGTGGCCCCCTGATCTCGCTTCCACCCATAAAGCCATACTCGCGGCGCTCAAAACCGGCGGTGTCCGCAGGGACAGGCTTGAAGAAGCTGCGGAGCGGATCATATTTCAAAAATTACGCTTCGGACTCGTACGTATGGAAGATGAACAGTTTCAATGACGGCCATTTCATGGGAAGGCGCGGTGGGCCGGCTCAAACTCCAAAACAGGCGTATTTACAAAAAGCGTTCCTATCTATATAATAGTGGTGTTTTTGATAAAATTTTTATGCTTTTGAAAAAAGTTTGAAAAAGGAGAGTATTTTTATGCGTTTAATAACCAGATCCGACTTTGACGGACTAGTCTGCGGAACCCTGCTCCAATCGCTGGGTTTAATTGACGAGTGGAAATTTGTACACCCCAAGGATATACAAGACGGTCTCGTTGTCGCTACGGACAACGACATTGTAGCGAACGTCCCTTATATCAAGGGATGCAAACTCTGGTTTGATCACCACTCAAGTGAAACGGAACGGCTTGGACAAAAAACTTTCTTTGAGGGAGTCTCAAAGAGCGCGCCGAGTTGCGCGAGGGTCATCTATGACTTTTATGGTGGAGATGAAAAATTCAAACAATTCAGAGAAATGCTTGAATACGCCGATAAAATGGATTCGGGCGATCTTACCAAAGATGAAATACTGCATCCGAGAGGCTGGGTGTTGCTTGGATTTATCGTGGATCCGCGCACCGGTTTGGGCAGAATCAAGAATTTTACCGTCAGCAACTTCGATCTTATGAAAAAGCTCGCATTTGAGTCCTCTTTCGCCAAGCCGGTGGCGGACATACTCGCCCTGCCCGATGTTAAAGAACGGATCGATGTGTATTTTGAACAGAACGAACTCTTTATTGAGACGGTAAAAAAACATGCTAGAACTGAAGGAAACGCAATCATAGCCGACTTCCGAAACGTTGAAAACATCCCGGCGGGCAACCGATTCCTCCTCTACACCTTGTTTCCTGATCAAAATATCTCCATCTGGACCGTCGACGGCAAGCAAAAAGTAAACAGCGTGATCACGGTAGGCTACAGCATCCTCAACAGGACGGCGACCGTTGACGTGGGCAGCCTTATGCTCAAATACGGCGGCGGCGGCCACATTCAAGTGGGAACCTGCCAAATTCCCAGTGAGGACACTGACAAAGTTATAGCGGAAATCATCGCCGCCGTACAGTGAATGTCCATCTGAAAACGGGGTGTCTTGCGGGCGTTGTATTTTGGCGGCTAATCCACCGATTGCAGCCAGCGTCCGCGAGATTCGTTCCGCTACGCGGCGGCGCAAATGAAGGGAGCGTCATTTTTCTCGAACTTTTTTGCAACCAGTATGATCGTGTTGTGTCTAATGCCGTAAAGGAGGCGTAACATGTCAAAAAAAGAAATAATACGAATGCCGTGGCGGTTTCTGGAAGAATATAGAGGGAAATTTTATACGGGGCAGTGGCCTACCCTGCCCGAAATGTTCAGAATTACGGTGTCTCGCTATGGAGAGCGCCCGTGTTTCACCATCTACGAACCAGACAGGATCAGTCTGACCTACAAGCAAGCGCTTGAGAAGATTGAGGCGACAGCCCGCTACCTTCACAGCAAGGGGATCCGGAAAGGCGATATGGTTGCAGTTACCGGGAAGAACGCCCCGGAATGGACGGTCGCCTATTTAGGCGCGCTGTTTGCGGGCGCGACGGTCGTTCCCATTGATTACCAGCTTAAAAACGAAGAGACCGATCTCTTGCTTAAAACGGCACAGGCAAAAATTCTTTTTGTGGACGAGGAAAAACACAAACGCTATACGGAAGGCGCGGAATATCGAGGGCTGTTACAGGAGGTTATTTCCCTGCATAAGGGCATCGGCGCGTACATTTATACCCTTGACGGACCTGCGGCGGACATAGAGAGCGCTTCCGAGTATGACCTTGCGGCGATTCTTTTTACGTCCGGTACAACAGGCAACCCGAAAGGCGTTATGCTTACCCATCAGAACCTTGTTTCCGACTGTTATCTTGCCCAGGGACATCTTGATTTGTATTCTACAGACGTATTTTACGCGCTGTTGCCCATTCACCATGCCTATACCATGCTTGCCGTATTCATAGAGTCCATGTCCATCGGCGCGGAACTGGTGTTCGGCAAAAAAATGGTGACGCAGGTTATCTTGAAAGATTTGAAACAAGCGCGAGTTACCATGCTTCTGGGCGTGCCGATGCTGTTTAACAAAGTGCTTGCCGGCATCATCCGAGGCTTAAAGGCGAAGGGGCAGCTTGTGTACGGAGCTGTCAGTATGCTTATGGGCGTTTCCGGGTTCATCAAAAAGGTTTTTGGTGTGAATCCGGGCAAGAAGATGTTCCGCTCCGTGCTTGACAAGGCGAGTCTCACTACGTTGCGCATCTGTATCTGCGGGGGCGGACCCCTTGCGCCGAGTGTGTTTAAAAAATACAACGAACTGGGCATTGACTTTATACAAGGGTACGGACTTACTGAGACCTCGCCCATCATCAATCTGAATCCGAAGGAACACTACAAGGAAACCAGCGTCGGCAAGACAGTTCCTCAAGTCGATATGAAGATACTGAATCCCGATGAGCGCGGCGTAGGCGAAATCGTGGTGAAGGGACCCATGGTGATGAAGGGATATTTTGAGATGCCTGAAGAAACCAGGGACACGTTCACCGGGGACGGCTACCTTAAAACCGGCGATCTGGGCTACCTTGACGATGAAGACTACCTATATCTCACCGGACGCGCAAAGAATCTGATCGTAACCGCAGGTGGAAAGAACGTGTATCCCGAGGAAATTGAGAACGAATTTCAGCTCTTTGAAGAAATTGAACAGATACTCGTGCGCGGTTTTGAGCTTGACAAGAAAATGAAAACTGAAGGGATAGAAGCGCTTGTGTACCCAAGCCCAGATGTATTCAAGGGGGTGCTAAAGGAGCGGATAAAAACGCGGATTGACGCGATTGTTTCCGAGGTGAATCAGCGGCTGTTGCCGTATCAAAAAATTGAAAAGACCACAATTCTTGACGAACGGATGGAAGAAACTACGACAAAGAAGATCAAACGCGACGCTGTGTAATTGTATCCGGTCCCGCTCGCTGTCTTTGGTGGAATATCCGCGTCAGACAATTGTGAAGTTTGATGCGGGTCCAATGGGGTGGATCGGTGTCCCTCTCGAACTCTTTCAAACACGTCTTTCAACAGGACGATGTTTTTCTGGACTGGAGTGTTCCCGATACGGAGGATGCTCTTGACGATCTGGACATACGGGAAAAGGTGAAAGAGAATATAGAATCGGCCTTTAAAAATAACGAACTGATCTACGAGCGCAAGCTGTTTTTGATAGAGAACTGCATTCACGGCGTTGACATACAGCCCATATCCATACAAATAAGCAAATTCCGGTTTTTATTTCTCTTATCGTTGACCAGAAAACCGGCGGCGCGAAAGAAAACAATTGCCATGTCCTGCCTCTGCCCAATCTTGAAACCAAGTTTGTGGCGACAAATACGCTGATTGGGGTAAAATGTGAAGAAGGCGGACTGTCCGATCCCGGCATTGAGAAATTGCAGAATAGATTGCTGGCAATCCGGCGCAAACATTTCAACGCGCAAAACGTGAAAGAAAAGGCGAGCTTGCGTAAAGATGACTCGAAACTGTCAAAAGAGCTTTTGGACTTGATGAAAAGAGACGGCTTTTACAATTCGACCGATGCGGCGCAAATGGCCGCGTAGAATCCCTACGACCAAAGCGTCTCTTCTCCATTCTTCGATCCCTACTGGATGTTCGGAATTAAGGACCCCATTTTATTTACTATCAATCATACGCTGTTCTTAATATCGGTTTCAAGCGTGGTTCTTATCAGCGTCATTGTCTTTATTTTCTCAAAATTGTACCGTAAATATTACGCGCTGTTGCGGCATGAGGAAGCGGGTGTGTACTCAACGCTCGTTGAGATCGTGAGCGGCGCGTATACGGTGAAAGTGCTCAACGCGGAACAGACGGCGCGGGATGATTATGAGAAAAGTCAAATGAAAGCTAAATGAAAACGATATGGACAAGCTGGAAAACCAGCAACCTCCGGTTGTTGCACGGGCTCTTGACCGCCATTATAAACGGCGCTTCGGGCATCGTCATTTTCTGGGTTGGAAGCTCGTATATCATCAATGACATATTCAGCTTTGGAACGCTGCTGAGCTTTAACGCATTGTCAGCGTATTTCACCGGCCCGCTCTTCCGAATGGTAAATCTTCAATCAAGTTTACAAGAGGCTTTTGTCGCGGCGGAGCGGGTGAGCGAAATACTTGAAATGGAAGCGGAACAACCGGAAGGTGGTCATGTGTTAAAACCGGCGTCGCTTAAAGGGGATATCGAATTCAGCCATGTGTTTTTTAGATACGGGATGAGACCGCCCGTATTTGAAGACCTGTCGTTTCACATAGAGCGAGGGCAATGGGCGGCTTTTGTGGGGGCGTCCGGATGCGGGAAAAGCACAATCGTAAAATTGATGCTGAAGTTTTATGAAGCGGAGCGAGGGGCGGTTTATATTGACAGCCACGATATAAAAGATATTGACGCGGTGACGCTCCGGTCGCGGAGCGTCTATGTTCCGCAAGAGGTTTTTATATTTTCAGGGAGCGCGGCGGAAAACATATCGTTGCACAACCCGTCCGCCGAAATGGAAGAAGTGATGGAAGCGGCGAGAAAGGCGGGGGCGGATGAGTTCATAAGCGCGTTGCCGGAACGGTACAACACGAACCTTGGGAAGCGGGGAGCTACATTGTCCGGCGGGGAACGGCAGCGGCTGGCGTTGGCGCGGGCTTTGCTTGGAAAACCGGACGTTCTGGTTTTAGACGAGGCGACCAGCAACCTTGATTCCATAAGCGAGCGGCTCATTCATCGCGCCATTGAAGGCCTGCGGGGAAATATGACGACCATTATGATAGCGCGCCGGCTGACTACGGTACGGAATTGCGACATTATTTTCGTCATGGATAAAGGCGGCATTGTGGAATCGGGGAGCCATAATGAATTAATCGCAAAAGACGGCTTGTATAAATCAATGTGGGACGGCGCAGTATGATGTGGTTTTCCGATATGTCCGAATTTCAGCGTGGATACCAATTTTTTATGCTCCGCCCGTCCCGGGCGATCAGATTGTTTATTATCACGGTCGCTGGCGCCGTTGCGGCCGCTCTTATATGGGCTTCAACCGCCAAAATGGATGATGTCATAAAAGCGGACGCTCTTTTGCGTTCGGCTGAAACAATTTCATCGGTCAGAGCGGTTTCAGGCGGGGAAGCGCTGAAAAAGAATTATACGCAAGACAGCCCGGTTATGGAAGGGGAGTTGCTTTTGCAATTGGATGTGTCGGCGGACGCTCTTGAATTGGAAAATTCAAAGAAATTTATGGAACGGATAGAAAATGCCATTTTAATTTATACCGCGCTTCTTGAAACGATTAGGTCTGGGAATAACAGGGCAAGCTCTAAAAACGAAGAGGCGCATATTCGCTCCGTAGCCTATCTTATCGAATATCAACGGCGGATACATCAAATAGAAGGATTGAAAGCGAGGCTGGCGCGGGAAAAATCCCTGCCGGAAAGCTCTATCGTAAAACAGGAGCTTGAAAACAAGGCTCGGGAGATAGAGCAGGCGAAACTACAGTTTTCATTATGGGAAAATAATCAAACAATAGAAACGATAGACATTTTAAAAAGTTTAACGCAAAATAAAGAAAACTTGGAACGCCGTATTTCCGATTTGGAACGGAATATAAGAAACGCCACAATTTACGCGCCCATATCCGGCAAGATAAACGAAATCAAGAAATTCAATATCGGGGATTACCTGTTATCCGGCGAGGAAATCCTTGCGATTATTCCCAATAACACAGCGAGCTTGAAAGCGGAATTGTATGTATCGCCCGCGTACATAGCGCAAGTAAAACCCGGACAAAAAGCGACGTTGCGTTTTCCGGGGCTTCCGCCCTCAAGATTCGGAAAACTGGACGCGGAGATAAGCCTGATACTGGCGGACTACGTATCGTACAGCGGATCGGAGCCGGTTTTTATTGTGGAAGCAAGCGTACAAGAACCGTGGCTTACGTCAGCGAAAGGAGAAAGAATATATCTGCGATCCGGCATAGGAGCGAAAGGGCGTATAATTATTAAACAAGATACGGTAATAGGAATGACGCTTAGAAAAATCGACTTTATGTATGAGTAAGCTTTTTGAAAGGATCTGCGCAAACGCATAGTCATAATAATCAGGAAATAGTCTCCGCAACAACTCCAGAAACTGTACTGAATTCTTGCCGTCGCTTCCGGGCGTTCGTTACTGAATGGCGGCGCGGGAAACAGCGCGGGGGAAGGCGCCGTCATACGCCCCCGCCCCGCAAACCATACACGGCGCCCTTGCGTCAGGTTTTCAGAAGCTGTAGGTCAACCCGACTTTGACGAAATTGTTTTTGTAGTACTGCCCGAATTGCCCTTTTTCATCGCCGCCGAAAATTCCGCCTGAAACCTCCACCTGAACCGCGTCTCTTGTCCAGATAATGCCGGGCATAATAAAGAAATCCTTCGCTTCCACCTCCCACAACGCGACAAAACGCGCCTCAAGCTCATCCCGCAAGAATTTCTTTGAGAGTATCGCCGTAATCCGTGTGGAAGTCATGTCCACGCCGGCTTCTATGTCCAGCATGGGATTGTCATGTATGTTCCCGTGAAGCAGCCGCACTGTCTCGTTTCCCTGAATATTCAGATTAATTCCCCATACAAGGTCGCGGTCGAAGCCAAGCGACCACGCGAGGCTTGGGTTGTACACCTCGCCGTCATCGCCGCCAAGATCGCTCGTTATGTTGGCGGCGAATTCCGCCCGAATATTAAAACCAAACAACACCTGCGCGTAATCAACGCCGATATGGTGGTAGGGATTATACAAAAACTCAACCGCGCTAAGCGCAGGCGGTTGAGTTGGATTAAAAGACAATTTGACGGCAGGGGTCGGCAGCCTTCCGTAATAGTACTGCGCCCCTATATCGGAGGAGCCAAAGGTGGTTGTGAAACGCAATCCAGCCTGCGCGTAATTCAGCGTTGAAGTGTTGGGCTGTACTACCGCTGGCGGCGATAGCGGTGGATTTTGCGCCAGCGCCAGCGCCGCCGCCGCCGCTATCTGCGTCTGCAACGCCGCCATTTGCGCCGGAATCCATCGTCCGTCGGACGCAAAACGATGCGGTTCGAATGTGGGGACAAAAACGGCTTCCAATTTGGAGAACTGCCCGAAACGCGCCGTCGCATGAACAAGCGGACGGGCGATTTTCATGTTCAGCGCATCGCTTGCATCGGTTATTTCACGGTAATCAAGCGGGTTTATCACGTCAAGAGGGCCAAAACTGTCCGCCTTGCCCCAGGTGAGCTTGCGCAGTCCGCCCTCAATTTCAAAGACGCCGAGGTAGGCGCGGAGATACGCCTCGTCAAACGCCACAGGCGAATCGAAGGCGCCGTCCGCCGCAGGCAGGGAAAGATTCAAATTGATCACCGCTTCGCCAAAGGAATTTCCGGCTGAGAAATTAAGCTTGCCGGAAAAAATATCGCCCAGTTCGGTCTCATCCAATTTGGAAAAATCATCGACATAGCCCAGGAATGACGCCGAGACTTCGCCGCTTATGGCGACGCCGGAATTTCCGCCTGCAACGCCGATTGCCGCGTCGTCATCGCCAAAACCGAAACCGAAATCCTGGGCCGCAAGGGATGTGGCAAAAGCCGCCAGCAACAGTAAAAAGAAAAATGTACGGTTCATCGCGCCCTTCCTGTTTCGAGATAAGCCGGCGTAAAAACGGCTTCCGGTATCGGATCGTCGTACTTGATGATTTCCATGTAAATAGTGGTGGAAGTTCCCGCCGTTACGGTTGACACTTTTGTCTGCATTGCGGTAAGCCTCCCTTGCACATCCTTGTAATCGGACATTTCCATCACCTTAATCAACGCGCCGCGGCGGTCGTACAACTCGCTCTTATATAAGAGGGTCTTGTTTTTATCTATCCAGGAGATTGTTTTGGAATACTGATACGAGTTGTCTTTGGAAACAGACTGAATGACATAACATGGCGCCCCGTTTAAGGTTTCCTCGCGCAAAAGCGTGTGGGCGTCCAGATTTGTGTCGCGGCTCAAGGCGGATATGTCGTCATACGAAAAATCCGTTCCCATAAAACTGCCGCCGCTTTCAGACGCGGCGATACGGCGGACTTTCCCCAGGCTCGGCAAGTATATCCAGCGGTCGGACCCGCCTGAAGCGTTGTCCATAGTCAGAAAACGGGTTCCCGCCACATTTGCGGGTCGCTGGAACACAATAACCGCGCGGGCGTTTCCCTGGGCGTCGTCTTTGGAATACTGGTCCAGAAGACGTTCCGTGGTTGATCCGTTTTTGGCGGCGATCACCATGCGGGAACGGGTGGAAACGGTGACGCTCGTGATACGGTTGCGCGCCGCGTTCACAATGGAAGCCGCGTCCTGGGCGTTCATACAAAGAACGCCGACAAACAAGAAAACAATAAGCATTGTACATTTCTTCATTCTTTAACACTCCTATAAAAAACGGGCTTGCTTCAGGCGGCTTTGCCGTCGGCGCGTCCGTTTGCGTTACATCACTGTCAACGCTTCGCGTTGACGCCCGTTCCATAAATAAATTTTGGCTTCACCGTTGTAAGCAGAACGGGAATAACCGTAAGGCTTACAAGCGCCGTTATCGCCATGCTCAGCGCGACAAGCGCGCCAAGTTCAGAGAGTATCTTGAACCGGGAAAGGGAAAGACCCGCAAAACCCGCGCCCACAGATACCGCGTTGATCAGTATCGCCTTGCCGCAGCCGGTGAAAGTGCGGCGGAGAAAATCATTGCCGGAACTATGGTCGATCTGGTATTCCCGCTTAAAAAACTCAATAAAATGAATCGTGTAATCAATGCCGATGCCCACGGCGAGGCTCGCTATAAGCGCCGTGCCGATATTGAGCTTTATGCCCAAAAAGCCCATCACCGCGAAATTGCCCAGTATCGCAATGGCGAGCGGAACCGCCCCGATAAACCCCGCGCTGATTGAACGGTTGGACAGCGCGACAATAAGAAACACCATCAGCACAGAAATAACAAGGGAGATGATTTGGGAACCCACAATAAGGTCGGCTACCGCGCTTTCCATTATCGCGCCTCCGCTAATCATCACCCGCACCGTTTTGGGGAAATTGAAGTCAATATATTTTTTAATCGTATTGATCGTCGCTTTTGTATCGTTGTTTCCGGTTGTGCGAAGCTGGACGGTCATTTTTATCGCGGTTGGCTCAAGCGGATCGTTTGAATAGTCAAAGCTGTCATCGCCGGAAAGCAACACCAGATAGTTTGAAATGAGCTGTTGCAATTCTTCCGACGTGTTTTTCCCGTACCGTTCAGGCGAGGAGGGGATTTCGTAGTACGCAAAACCATTGTAATTGGTGAGCCGCTCAACTTCACGGATAAGATCGTTGCCGCTCATAGTGAAGGATTTGCCTGAAGCGGCGTCAAGCGCGGCGATAATATCCGCGGCGCTGTATTGTTTCGGCGCTTTGTCTGCGCCGGGAGCCGCAATGTCCATCACGTATTCCTCCGCCGACGACAATTCCAGAGGCGCCGCTTCATCGTCCGGCTCGTCAAAGCCGAAGCCGCTTTCATCGCCAAATCCAAAGTCGCCGCCAAACCCAAAATAGCCATCCGCGCTTGCCGCGCCGCTGGCCGGAGGACTCAAGCCGTCGGGACTTTCGTCAACATTGAACACCTGATTGACGCGCTTTATCACATCCGTAAATCCCATCACCTTGCCCACTTCCGGAACACGCTCCATAAGATAGGCGGAAAGGTTGTCAACGGCGCTTAACACAGCCGGATCAAGCAACGCTTCGCTGGAGTCCGCTTCCACAAGAATCGTCAGGTCGCGGGAGCCGCCAAAATATTCCCGTATAAACCAGTCCGAACGGCTTATGTCCGTGTCGTTCTTAAAAAACTCAATGGTGCTGTTGTCAACAACAAGTTTTGAAAGTCCGTATCCCGAAACGGCGAGCGCGATGGCGGCGGCCCCCAACACCAAAATCCGTCTTTGAGTGACGGCGATAAAGGTGTTTCCTATCGCGTTGTTCACCGCGTCGCCTGCGCCGTCAGCTTTTTTCTTGCGATCCTTCAAGACGCGGGGACCGCGAATGAGCAACAGCGCGGGGATAAGCGTCACCGCCACAATAAAAGAGGACGCCACGCCGAAACTGGAAAAATAACCGAAATCACGTATCGGAATAATGGAGGTAAAACAAAATGACACAAAACCGGCGAATGTGGTGAGCGCCGCAAGAAACACCGGCTTTATGAGCTTTCGCATCAGCGCGAATACCAGAGCGCGATGTTCGTCAACGCTTAATGTCCGGTTTTGCGTGTCTTCCATATAGTGGGTTACCACATGAATCCCGTAGGCGCTCCCAACAGCGATGAGTATTACCGGCAAAACCGTGGAAAGAATAGTAAGTTTTATCCCAAAAAGCGGCATCGCGCCTATTGTCCATATAACCGCGACTAGCACCGTAAGAAGGGGGAGCGCTACAAAGGTGAACCGCCTGAAGGAAAAGAACAGAACCGCCACAACCACCAGCGTCGCGAGCGGTATCAACACTATCAGGTCTGTTCCCATCGATTCGTTTATGGTCGCGCTGATAACCGGCAGCCCCGTTACATACACTTCGGCAAAACCGGCGAACATTTCTTTCGCGGTCTCGCGTATGTTCGCAAGCGTTGCGACAACTTCGGGAATCCCGACATCTTCGGTTCTCACGTCAAGGATGACAATGATCTGCGTGGCCGAGAGGTTGTCCGAAACAAGCGTGCCGCGATACAAGTCCCACGACGCGATGCGCCGCTTTAGTTCGGTGATTTCTTCCCGGGTTCCCGCAAAGTTTTCCGGCGTCAAATCCGTGACGATGATGCTGTCCGCGTCGCCGGTTATGTATTGCGTGGACATAATCGAATTGACGCTTTTTACGAACTCGACGGTCTCTATCGTGTGGCTGTATTCCCGAATGCGCTCAAGAAACGCCGGATCGAACACCGTGCCGTAGGGTCGTTCCAGCCCCACCAAAATCATCACCGATGAGCCAAACGTTTCTTCAATATAATCCGCGACAACCCGGGATTCGTTTTCCTTTGGAATAAACTTCGTGTTGTTGTTGTCCAATTCCGCCTGCGGAAACTGAGCCGCGAAAAACACCGTAATCGCCGCGACAACGGCGACTATAACAAACGGGCGCCCATACAATCGTTCCATTCTTACCTTTGCTCCTCATGAAAGCGCCATCGGCGCCTTCGCCGGCAAGCCTTCCGCTCCAGCGGGGATGCCATTGTTTTTTGATTTTCCTCATTACAATAACATACAATGAATATAGAAAGCAATGACAAGTTATGTATGCTATGTCGTGAATCGAACATTATTGATTATTTTGTTCAATTCTGGATAATGTATGGCAAGATGTATGGAGGAATCAGTGAGAAAAATGGAAGTTGCGGCAAGCGGCGTGGCAAGAGACAGCCGCAAGACACGGTATACCAGGAAGGCGTTGCGGGACAGCCTTATTGAACTGATGAGGTCAAAGTCGATTGTACGCATCACCATTAAAGAGCTATGCGACCTCGCCGACATAAGCCGCTCGACTTTTTACGCGCATTATAACAATCAGTACGATCTTCTTAAACAAATAGAGGATGAAACCATCGCGTATTTTGAAGACATACTAAAAAAATTTGACAAAAGACGCAGCGTACGTGAAATCATCCAGATGGTAGAAGAGATCGTACGCAACATCGCCGACAACAGCAGTTCAATTCAGGCGCTCCTCAGCAGAAACGGCGACATCAGCTTTCAGGAGAGATTCTTCCGCCGCTTCACCCACCAACTGCATCTGGTGAATTCGTTTATTGAGCCGCCGCTGTCAGATATTCCGGGAATAGAGGAATATTATTTGGTGTACATCGTAAATGGCTCCATCGCCCTGGTGCAGCATTGGCTTGAGAACAGCATGGACATACCCATTCCCCAACTTGCGAAAATGCTGATACAGTTGTCTCCGGCAAAGGACAAGATGGCCGAATTGCGCCGCGCAATGACAGTGTAGGGGCGACGCGCTTTGACAGGGCGTCCGCGCGAAGCTGTTCGTCCCTTGAACGGCGTCAATCATTTTCGCCATTGAAAGATTAACGGCAAAGAACAAAACGGCGGGGCGTTCTTCCGGACAGTAGTCAAAGGAAAAGCCGATAAAAAATTTTGAAACCATATCCCTATCGAATGATGACCACACGCCAGGCGGCTATAAGCGCAAATATACACGCGACAATTTTTTTTGCGCGGCTTTCGCCGTTTATTTTTAGCGCTTTGTGGTGTTGATCCCGTAAACAACAGCGGTGTCCAACCGCTGTTTCGCATCCGCCCCTCCGGTTGCGATGCGGTGGATTTCTTTGCTTTTTATTTCAGAAAAACGAGCGAAGGCGCGGTCGAAGGGCGTTTTCATCTCTTTTATCAATTCATGTAATCCTAAACACATAATCTATAGCCAATCCGCTTAGTAAAGCAAACAAAATACTGAAAAACAGATAAAGGACAAAATGCTTTACGCCCAAAACAATTTTCATCGCTCCAAGGTTGGTAATCTTTGTGGCGGGACCGGTTATCATAAAGGCGGCGGCAGAACCCATAGTCATACCGGAGGCGAGCCATTGTTGGAGCAGCGGTATTGTCCCGCCGCCGCACATATAGAGCGGAACTCCGATAGTGGCGGCCATAAGCAGCCCAAATCCTCTGTTCTTACCGAAGAGAGCGGTCATCGCTTCTTCGGGAACATACCTTTGAAAGAGCGCCGAAAGAGCAATGCCGATAAAAAAATATATCCCGGTGGCCCTGACGTTTCGCGCCAGATTTTTCAAGAAACGCAAAACCGGGTTTGGATCGACATCGTGATTTTCCGGGGCTTTAAAACCGGCGAAATTAAAAAATTTCCGCTTCCTGAAAAGAAAGCGCACTCCTATTCCGGCGGCAATGCCACAGAGGAAGCAACTTGCAAAACGGATAACCAACGCGGCGGGCCCCAATGCGGCGCTGTAAAAAAGAAGTTGCGGATTGAGGAGAATTGAACTCATCATAAAGGCGGCAAGCCAGTCTTCCTCCATGCCTTTTTCGGAGAAAGAGGCGGCAATAGGGGTTGTGCCGTACATACACAAAGGAGAAGCGATCCCGATAAGCGAAGCGGGGATTACTCCTAAAACACCGAGTTTCTTCTTCTGCAATGCGGCAAACAGTCCGTGTATCTTTTCTTTTCCGAAAACAGAAATCAGAGAACCCAGCGCCATTCCCAAAATCCAGTAACCGGCGATTTGCCGTACCTGGACATCGAGATAATACCACAAATAAATAAATTCCCGCTTTAGTATTTCAGCCATCTATCTATTCTCACTATTCTCAAAAACCTTTGCAACTTCTTTAAGTTGCTCCGCCTGATTAAAGGCGCTCATGCCGCTTGACACAACCATTACATTTTTGAGGGAAGCGGCAAAACGGATTGCCCATGGCGCGGCGCTTGCGGTTCTATTATAGACCTTAAAAAGGCTATCCGCTTCCTCCGGTAGTGAAACAAGATTGCCGCCTTTCACCAGTTCCACGACGATGACCGGCTTGTCATGGTTAACCGCAACCTCATGGCATGACGGGATCGAATAGCCTCGCTGTTCCCCATGTGATGGATATAAGCCGTGTGAAAATAGGTTCCGCCCTGTTCAAGAAAATAACAAGAAAATAATCAGCCATTTTAGTTGCTGTTTCCTGATTGGACCCTTAATCATTCGCGTCAGTTACAGGAAGCCGCATTAATCCGAATCCCAGTTTTTTCATACGCTGTAATCCTTTATCAGCCCCTATACAGAAATAAAACGCTCCATTGCATTTTCCCTCATTTTAAAAACCTAACTCTTTCCCCAGTATTCAGCTTCACCGGTTCGTATTCATTGTTTCCAAGTCTTATTTCCACAAAATATAACCTCCACATATAAAGATGCTGGTAGACGTTTCATGCTCACCCCTCCAGCCTTACCAGTTCATACGCCTTGCCGCCCAGTCCGATTTCCGTGCCGTGCTCAATTGTCCGTATGCCGTTCCGGGATTCTATGCGCTGTATGAGGGATCCACCGTCCGGCGCGGCGTACACAAGGTCAACACAGGCTTGGTCAATGGCAACCGGGTCAAGGGACGAAAGAATGCCGATGTCATGCATATCAGGCTCCGCAGGGTTGCCGTTGCAGTCGCAGTCGACGGACAGGCGGTTCATCACATTGATGTAGAGAATTCTGCCGTTCAAACTGTCAACAACGGACTTTCCCGCTTCGGCCATAGAATCAAGAAAGGCGTCCTGCTCCCCGCCCCAGGGATTGGTTCCGCTTCTGCCGCCTGAGTGTATCCATGCCTTGCCTTCCGATGAAGCGATGCCAATGGAAATGTTTTTTATCGCGCCGCCGAAGCCGCCCATCGTGTGTCCCTTGAAATGGGAAAGGACAATATAGTAATCGTAGTTTCTGAAATGAGCGCCGACAAAATTTTCCCGCAACCGCGCGCCGCTCTGTACCGGGAGGCTTATTGAGCCGTCCTCGTCCAGAATATCGACAGTGGCTATCGCCGTGTAACCGTGAGCCCGCGCGGTCTCTTTGTGTACCGCCGTACTTGCCCGTCTCCCGCCGTAAGCGGTGTTCGATTCAACAAGCGTGCCATTTACGGACTGTACGAGGTCTTTTATCAAATCAGGCCGGAGGTGATTGCTGTTGGGCGATTCGCCGGTAGTGATTTTTACCGCCACTCTGCCGCTTGGATTTTGCCCCAGGGCGTTGTAGACCGCCATAAGCCCCATAGGGCTGATGTCGCTGGTAAAGTAGACCTTCGCGGGGCCGGACTCTCTCGGCGCGATGGGTTCTTCGGGACCGGCCCCCATATTTTTTATAACCGGTTGCGCTTCCGCCTTTCCGGCGCAGCCAGTACATGACGCCATAAGGGCAAGCGAAAAACCCGATAGTAACGCCGCCGCCGCCATTGAGAAAAATTGTTTATTCTTCATGTCAAACCTCCATTGCTTTAACGCATTAATTTATTCGCAGTGAGGTCTCATACTGCGCCCTAAAGGGCGTCCCTTTAGGGCGGTTAGAATTGGCGACGCCAATAAAAAATAGCGGCAGACCTCACAGTTACATCATTTCCTTACCGGCGAACCGAAGGTTCGCCGAACCTCGCAACTAATGCAACGCTTACAAGACGCCCCGCTTCAGGGCGGGGAGGTTCATTAGTTCGCCACCCTCAGACGGCGGAGCCAGGAAGTTACGTCCCTGTCAGGCGTTGTTACTCTGGCGCTGTCATCGGAATTGGCGTCAAAAACGCTGACCGAAAGGCCGTCGCCGAGAACAACCTGTGGGCAGAGCTTTTTTATGTCGTCAAGGCTTCTTCCAAAACGGCTTCCCCCGTGGGTAACTAGGGGATACATGGTCTTGCCTGAAAAATCGTAGGCTTCGAGAAAAGTAAAAACGCCCATCGGCAAGGTTCCCCACCAGTTTGGATAGCAGAGAAAGACAGTGTTGTATTGCGCCATGTTGGAAACATCACCGGAAAGGGCTGGACGGGCGTTGTCGTTCTGTTCCTGTCTGGCGACTGCCGTACATTCATGATAGACTTCGGGATAGGCTCTCACCGTCTTTATCTCAAACATATCTCCCCCGCCGGTTTCCCGCGCTATTTGCCCTGCAAGCGCCCTGGCGTTCCCGCTCCACGAAAAATACGCGACAAGTGTCTTGCCGCCCGATTGCGACTGCGCGTGCAGTTCCATAGTCGCCTCCATACAAAATACGATTGCGATCAACAATAACAATTTCTTCATAACGCCTCTTAACCGGTGATTTTCTTTCATACGTGAGGCTGTTCCAAAACGCGCAGAGCGACAGTTTTTGGAACAGCCTCGCATAATTACCTCTTTAATTAGCGTTTCCTTGATAATGTTGTTTTATTACCGTAGTCAAGACCACGGCGCATACGCTTCGCTCATTCGATTTTCAATTCTATCTGCCCCGGATACCTGTTAAAAATTTCCAGATCGAAAGCAACCATATCTGCAACGATTAATCCGTGATTTGGAAGCAGGGACCCGTCATGGTTGTAAAAAAGCGCCATGTCGTTATTGGGCATCTCGTCCTGCGGCAAGCGCCCTTGGCAAATGCCAGTATTTTTCCCGGCTCACATAGCCGCTGGCTCTGACAGTCATCGGAAGGAGCGATAAAATTCGCGCCGTTTCACTGTCGATTGCCACAGCGGACAATACTCGCTCTTCAACAGCAATTTTTAACTGTCTGGCGGCGCGACGTTCAATTTTCCCCCTGTATTGTTGATGTTTATACGATACCGGAAGATATAAGGAAACCGCTATACACAATCTTACCAATATCTTGCCTAATCTTCCCAAAGATGATATATTTTCCGGTATGGAGAACGAAACTATTTTACAGGCGCTTAAGGAAAGGCTGCTCCGGCTCATGCCGGCTCCGGGGTTCTACCCCGCCGCCATTGACGGGCTGAAACTGGTCAGGCGGGAGGCGGATATGCGGGTAGACTGTATTGACGACCCGCTGGTAGGGGTGATTGTGCAGGGGCATAAGCGGGCGCTTATCGCCGATGTGGAATACCGTTGCGGGGAAGGTCAAATCTTCGCAATAGGGATGGATCTGCCGAGCGTGAACCAGATTGCCGGGGCGACGCCTGAAACGCCCTACCTTGCCCTGTCGATTCCCCTTGATCGCTACATTTTGTTCCAGCTTGCGGCGGACATTTCCCCTTCGCCGCTGTCCGGCGCGAAGGCTTACAAGGGAGTGACAGTGGCGGACGCTGCGGCTGAATTGCTGGACGCTTGTCTGCGCCTCTTAAATCTGCTTGACACGCCGGAGCGGATTCCGGTTTTCGCCCCTATGATTATCCGCGAAATTCATTATTACCTTTTGACCGGGCCGCATGGGGAAGATTTCAGGCTTCTTGGAACTGCGGAAAGTCCCAATAACCAAATTGCCCGGGCGGTAAGTTGGTTGCGGGATCATTACCGGGAACTGTTTAAGCTGGCGGAACTTGCCGCTCATGTCAATATGTCGCAGACTTCTTTTTGCCGTCATTTCAGCCGGATTACGGGAATGAGTCCTCTCCAGTTTCAAAAACGGTTGCGGCTCTATGAAGCGCAACGGCTTATGCTGACAGAAGATACAAGCGCCGAAACCGCCGCGCTTGCGGTGGGTTATGAAAGCTCGACCCAGTTTAACCGGGAATACAAGCGGCAGTTCGGCGAACCGCCGCACCGGGATATTCAAAGGCTGATCACCGCGAAGGCGGCTGTTGTTTTATAGCGGTGGGGAACGTGTGGCTGGAGGATGTGGTGAAATCGCCCTGCAATTAAATCGCTATCCCTTTTCTATTACACGATGACCACGCCATGCGGCAATCGTAAGCGCGAGAATACGCATAGTAATTTTTCGTTTCCGGTTTTCGCCGTTTGTCTTTGCCATTTTGCGGAAAGCGTTCAGTATTATTCTCCAATTCAAGCCGAGGCTCGCGTCAATAAGCGACGGTCGTGTGTATGCGTCGTAATGTCATGCCGCCAGGCAAATGCAAGAACGCAAGCGCGGTTCGGGAATGTACAAGCCGGTGGCAATACGCGTCGCCATTGCCGGTACAAGCGACAGGTTTATAGCGGACAACACGCCGCGCCGCAGATTGCATGTACCCTCCAAAATGGTTTTTATGCCATTTCCAGTTATGGGCATTATGAGCGATGTATGCCACGCGCACGGCAACGCCTATCCATTTATGGAAAGCGGCTCCGGTCGCACGATACATAAGGGCGCACAAAGAATAGTCCGAATTTCGAGTTTTTACAATATAAATAGAAAAAAAACCGCATCCTGATAAGATTATGGTACTACACAGAACCTCAAGGAGACAGGTGAGCGGCCAACCAGTCTTTTCCCGCTGTTGCGGTGTTCATGAAGTATATGCTGTTTCTTACTCGTGCAAGAAAGCGGGGGAAGGTATCTCTTTCATTGCTTCGACGGCGGCAAGTGTCTGCGAAAACTTCTATATCAGCCCACACAGGGCAACCAAAGGGTAATCCTCATGCGGGAAGACCAGCAAAGAATAGTTTTTCGAGTTCAAGGCGCATGGGTGTGCGTTAAATCGGGAAACTCATGGATGTGTCTTTTACCCCGGGAAGCGTTCATGACAGCCATGCGGCATCCGGGACAACCGAAGGGCTTAAAGGGATATTTGCCGGGGACGCGGAGTATCTTCAGAAGGAAAAAGTGTTCCGGGAACTGTATAACTCGAATTTCGGACTGGGAGTTATAGAACAAAACGGCTTCACGCAAAAAAGCGCGGTTCTGGCGATGCGTGAAAAACTACGGGGGGGGGGGGGGGGGAAAGTGCGGCACGCCGCACTGAAGTGAAAGTGCTAGTGACAAAAAACAATAGTCTGTTGATAACTTTCAACTTGCAGGTTCGGCGCTTGACACTGCTTTTCCATTATGAGCGGGGAGTTTCAAGGCGAAACAACCTCTTATTTGTGCGATAAAAGGGCTCCCGTCGCGTCCGAAGGCGGTTGTCGATGACCCCTGACACGCTCCAGCGCCTCGTGTCGCGCCATTTTCGGTCGTCCAGGAGGCGGAATATGTCGTTTTATTCTTTTTACCATAGACATCGCCTTCACATTCGCTTTCTTTCTCATATAATAGAGGATCCGCCGTATCATAAGTCCGCAATTCCTCAAAAAACCTTGTTGCGTCGCCGCCTTGTGTTAGATTTTACGTGAGTCAATGCGGCGGCTTGAAACTTTCGCGAAACCGCGCTAAAGTACGGAGCAAGGAGTGGATATGAAGCGTTTTAATATTTCTTTGGCGCATACGATGTTATTTGCCGCCAGCGAAGACTCAGGGAACACTTCCGGTAACCGCGGCGGGAAGTGGGTGGCGGTCGGCGACAACGGCAAGATGGCGCACTCGGCTGACGGCGTAAGCTGGACGGCGGTGGCGGACAGCGCGTTCGGGGCTGGCGACATCTGCGGCATAGCCTATGGCGGCGGGAAGTTTGTGGCGGTCGGCGCCCATGGCAAGATGGCGTATTCCTCTGACGGCGTGAACTGGACGGCGGTGGCGGACAGCGCGTTCGGGACTACCTTCATCCAGGGCATAGCCTATGGCAACGGGAAGTTTGTGGCGGTCGGCGGCATCCCCGACAAGATGGCGTATTCCTCTGACGGCGTGAACTGGACGGCAGTGGCGGACAACGCGTTCGGGGCTGGCCCCGCCTTTAGCGAAATCAACGGTATAGCCTATGGCGGCGGGAAGTTTGTGGCGGTCGGCGGCGACTACAACCACGGCGAGATAGCGTATTCCTCTGACGGCGTGAACTGGACGGCTGTGACGGATAGCACGTTCGGGTCCAACGAAAGCGACGGCATAGTCGGCATAGCCTACGGCGGCGGAAAGTGGGTGGCGGCCGACGGCGGTGAGATTCCGGCGGTCAGCGGCAACTACGACCACGGCACGGTGGCGCACTCAGCTGACGGCGTGAACTGGACGGCTGTGACGGATAGCGCGTTCGGGACTAACCCCGCCTACAGCAACATCTGTGGCATAGCCTACGGCGACGGGAAGTGGGTGGTGGTCGGCCACAAGATGGCGTACTCGGCTGACGGCGTAACATGGATAGCGGTGACGGATAGCCCGTTCAAGTCTACCTTCAGTTACAGCATAGCCTACGACGGCGGGAAGTTTGTAGTGGGCGGGCGTTGCGGCAAGATGGCGTACTCGGCTGACGGCATGAACTGGACGGCTGTAGCGGACTCCACGTTTGGCGCCAAATCTATCTACGGTATAGCGTATAAGGATTGATTCATCCCTGCGGTTTGACTCCGGGCGGATTGACGCCGATTTGGGGCGGGGAATTGTCAAGGCGAAACAGCTCCGCATTGCGCGAGAAGACGCCCGCAATCAATCGCGGGGCGATTTTTGTAAAAAACTTGTTTGAGCTAAAGCCCGCTGTATAGTGATAGCGCGGGTTTTTCTTTTCACCGTTATTCATAGTAAATGCATAAATTTTATAGATATACAAAAACAGCAATCCACTTGACTTGTTCCAATTAAAAGGCGATGAAAGTTTCGCGGAAGATCATAATGGCATTCACTTGAACAAGATTTTTAACGCGCCTACTGGAGCCAAAGCTGAAACGGACGGCGATCAAGCCGGCGAATTCATTAAAAGAGGGCGCCGACCGCCTCTTTACGCCGCGCAAGAAGCGGTTGAGAATCCTACGGTGACAATATGGGGGGCCGCCAAATCAAAATGCGCCGCAAACGTCCCGGCAAGAAAAGAGAAAAGCATCGGGCGCGTTGATTTTCGCCCAATCTTTTATTATGAAACAAAAAAGATTGCAAGCGATTGATTCTGCGGCTGTCGGCAGGGCAAACGCGCGCGTGGCAGTCAACGCTTTTGAAAGATC
>JAISCC010000151.1 GCA_031265845.1 Treponema sp. | reverse complement strand
ACAAACGGAGCCTGCGGGAAGGCTTGACGCCCGCGTATACGCGGAACGGGGACGGCGTGGCGTGGAGCCGGAGCGCCAACGGGTACCGGCTGCCGACCGAGGCGGAGTGGGAGTATGCGGGCCGGGGCGACCACGCCGTTTTACACGGGGAACAATATAACGACAAATCAGGCGAATTATGATGGGAACTATCCATACAATGGCAATCAAAAAGGAGCGTACCGGGAGAAGACCTGGAATGTAGGGAGCGGGACACCGAACGCATGGGGTCTGTACGACATGAGCGGGAATGTGTGGGAGTGGTGCTGGGACTGGTATGGGGGTTATAGTGGCGGGGCGCAGACCGACCCTTCGGGCGCCGCCGCCGGCTCTATCCGCGTGGGACGCGGCGGGTCGTGGGGTAGCGATGCGCGGAGCGCACGTTCTGCCTACCGGGGCTACAACATCCCATCGTACGGGGACGGCTACCTTGGCTTCCGGCTGGTTCGCCCCTAGTTCCGCATCGGGATGGCGAGTGAATCTGGGCGTAGGTTGCGGTGTGGCGGCAGCGTTAAGTGCCGCCAAAGCTACGGGTCTCTGACACCAACGGTGTCAGAGATGCCGTCTTGCCGTCGGCTCGCACGATGTCTGACACCGGATTACTGCGAGGTGCGCGCGGCGGATCGTGGGGCATCGGTGCGCACGTTCTGCCTACCGGCACTACCGGACACGGGTGTCAGACACGCCGTCTTGCCACTGACCGAATAGTCCCGCTCGCACGGTGTCTGACACCGGATTACCGCGAGCGCGGCGAGTCGTGGAGCATCGGTGCGTGGTACGTGCGTTCTGCCACCCGGCTCTACTCCACCCCATCGTACAGGATCCACGACCTTGGCTTCCGGCTAGTTCGCCCCTAGTTCCGCATCGGGTTAGCAAGCACTCTGGGCGTAAGTTGCGGTGTGGCGGCAGCGTTAAACGCCGCCAAAGCTGCGGGTCTCTGACACCAACGGTGTCAGACACGCCGTCTTGCCGCCGACCGAATAGTCTCCGCTCGCACGGTGTCTGACACCAGATTACCGCAGGCGCGGCGGGCTAGTTCACCCCCCATATGGGAGCTAGTTCACCCCACATACGGGGGCTAGTTCACCCCACATGCGAGACGCTAGAGCGCTTCCATTAACGATAGAGGCAAAAGACGCTACATTAACGCGCTAAGAACATTGGTCAGGGAGGGGAGCCAGTGAAAGCTTGCAGAATAGAGGTGCGGCGACGGGTTTTGGAAGGCTGCGATGCGGAGGTGACGGAAAAAGCCGCCGCTGAAAAATGGCGGGTTTCCGCCAAGTGGATTCAAAAAGTCAAAAAGCGCCGCCGGGAACCCGGTTCGCTTGAGCCGATCAAAGGGAAACCTTCTTTAGAGGGTCCAATTTTCCAGCAGTTTAAGTCCGGTCGCGCCTGATTTCTCAGGGTGAAACTGTACGGCACATAGAGCGCCCCGTTCCACCGCGCTGCAATACGTAAGGTAATAATCAGCTTCCGCGGCGACAATCGCATCATCATCAGGATACGCATAAAAGGAATGTATGTAGTAAAAAAACGAATTGTCCGGCAGACCCTTAAAGAGCCGTGACGAGGGGCGGGCTTTCGTGTTGTTCCAGCCGATTTGCGGGACCTTTCTGCCCGGAAACCGCCGCACCGTTCCAGAGACAACGGACAGTCCTGACGCCACAACGCCGTCAACCGGCGGCGCCTCTTCGGAGGCGTCAAATAAAAGCTGCAAACCTATGCAGATTCCCAAAAACGGCTTGTCCGCCTGCATCCATTCCTTAATGGCGGAAGCGTAGCCGGATCGTTCAAGAGAAGCCATTGCTGTGGCGAAATGCCCGTCCCCGGGAAAAATGATTTTCTCAAAGTCGCGCATGTCTTCAGGTCCGCGCGCGAAACGGGCAGGGACGTTGAGCCGGCGCAGGGCGTTCATCACCGATCCAAGATTGCCGGCGCCATAGTCAATCACGCCAATCATACCATCACCAACGGTTTTTCAAGCTGCGGCTTGTCAAGCTGCGGCTTTTCAAGCCGGTCAAGGACGCCCTTTGTTGAGGGAATCGCGTCCCGCGCCCGCTCGTCAATCTCCACCGCATCCCGCAAGGCGCGGGCGGACGCTTTGAACAAGGCTTCGATTTTGTGATGATCGCTTCGACCCCGCAGAATGTCAAGGTGGAGCGCAAGCCCCGCAGCCGTGACAAAACCCTGCCAAAAATCCTCAATAGTATCAGTTTGAAAGGAAAAAGCGCCGGAAACAAGCGGTACGCCGGAAAGTCCCGCGTTGAATGACAGAAAGGCTCTGCCGGAAACGTCAACAGCCGCGCGCGCCAACGTCTCGTCCATAGGGAAAAGACAGCTTCCGCACCGTTTGACGCCCCGTTTGACGCCCAGCGCCGTTGCGAAACACTGCCCCAACACAATGCCGGTGTCCTCAATCAGGTGGTGCTGATCCACATCAAGATCGCCTGCCGCCTGCGCTGTTATGTCGAAAAGCCCATGTTTCGCAAAGGTGTTGAGCATGTGCTTCATAAACCCAATGGGGTACTCCAGCCTGGCGGCTCCGGTTCCGTCAAGATTGAGTGTGAGGCGAATATCCGTCTCTTTGGTTGTTCTGTGAATTTCGGCGGTTCTGTTCATGGCACAACCTTTCGCAAATCGTATTCAACAATGTCGGTCGCGCCGAGTTTTTTTAAGCGCGGAATAATAGCAGGAACCTCGCGTTTTTTGACGGCTATTTTAACCGCAAAACCGGCGTTGTCTCCATAGAGCGGCGCGATGGTGGGGCTTCTCATGCTGGGCAGCGAGTCGATAAGCGCGTCAAAGAGCGATTCGGCGACATTCATTTCAAGCATCACCCGCTCCCGCCCGTCAAGAACAGCCTTGAAAAGCATGGCAAGCTCTTCGACGCGCTCACGTTTTTCCACGTCCGCAAGCGCGGCTTTTGACGCGACAAAACGGGTCGACGATTCCAGCAAGGTGTCAATGATCCGCAAGCCGTTGTCCCGCAAAGTCTGCCCGGACGAGGTGTTGTCAATGATCATGTCCGCGTCATCCGGCGGGAACACTTCTGTGGCGCCATAGGTGCGGAGTATGCGGAAATCAAACCCTTCTTTTGCAAGCCATTGTTCGGCAAGGCGTACATATTCAGTGGCGACAGTGATTTTTTTCCGTTTAAGTCCGGAGAGATCACGCTCCGCCGGAATCGCCGCCACAATACGCACGCGGTCGAATCCCAGGTCCATGATTTCCTCAACGCAAGCGCCGCTCTCCCGCAGCCAGTCTATGCCGGTAAAACCCGCGTCGTGGCCGCCCAGTTCAAGCAACGCCCCCACGTTCTGCGGCTTCATTATCTTCGCGTCAAGCCAATCCGCGCCAATGACCGGGCGGTACGTCCTTTCCGCGAGGGAAATCGGGAATCCCGCGTCGCTAAACAGGGTGGATACATTGTCAAAAATCCGTCCTTTCGGGATCAAAATGCGTAACATGTCCATAAAAAGAGTATAGAAGTTGCGGGGCGGAATGTCTAGCGGGGCGGTGAAGGCAATGCGGGGGAATGGCTAAGACGGCGTCGCGCACACGGGTTGGTTTTGGAACAGCCTCGGTTGTTTGAAAAAAATATGCGGGAAAATAGTGGAAATAGCGAGCGTTTCCCAACGGTGAGGTTTTGGGAAAACTTCTCGTATTGCGGAATTTGTATTGTGATAATTGCATGAAAAGATCAAAGAACATAACCATATTTACGAAATTGACGCTTATACCAGATTAATCGCTATTTTGCCGTCTGACTCTTATCGCTCTTTGGAGCGTGTTTGTTTTGAACATATATCGCAAAGATGGCTTTCTAAAAAAAGTGGGAACGCGAGCTGTTTGCGCGTCAATCTATACGGCGCCTCCGTCCTCAGAAATTATTCCGATCCGGCTGCCGCCCGCGTCCAGTGGATTCGACATGTTCTTTAGCCTTTTCGCTCTTGCGCGCCGGATGTCCGCCTGCCATCAGAAGCGCCGGCTTCTCCCGTTTGAATGGCAACCGTTTCAGAAAATCAAGCCACTTTCAAAATCAAGCGGGGGCATGGGAAAAATAATACGGTACATGCTTCTGGGCCGCTAGACACAATGCGCCAATCATCAGTACAAGGAGCCTTTGTCAAAACCTTTACCATATAATTTTAGAAATGACGGACTTTTTTCATCTCGGCTGACGGCGGGCGCGGCTTCGATCCTTCGCGTGTCCCCCGCCGATTGCAATACTATCGCAGTCCATTGGGGAGATTAGACACTGAACCGCGGCTAAAATCAAACGAGGCGTTAATGTGAGTGTCTGACACCGTGCGAAGCGGACACCATGCGAGGCGATGTGCAGCGCGAGTGTCTGACACCGTATTTTAACGTTTGACAAAACAAACGAAACGCGCTATAATTGCCTTCGATGAACACGAAACACAACGCCCCTATCATGTACTCAACCACGCCCGCGCCGCTCCGAGTAGCGGGCCGGGCGTCCGTCCATGCGGGCGTTGTGTATTGGGGGCCCCCCCCCCCCCCCCCCGCCCGCGGCGGCGCGCGCGCGGGCGCAGCGTCTGAAAAACTAAAGAATAAGAGA
>JAISCC010000126.1 GCA_031265845.1 Treponema sp. | reverse complement strand
AAAAAATGGACAACGCCGATACGGGATTGGGGGGCAGCCCTCAATCAATTCGCAATCATTTACGGGGAAGAAAGAGTCCCCCTATGATTTACCGTTTACACAAAAATATTTACAGGCTCGGCGAAACCGCAGATTCGGAGGCGCCTATACGGACCCGTAAAGGCGCGATTCCCCGATTCATTCCATATTAATTTTTATTATTTTTTTCAGCAGTTTATTCCCTTTATATTTTTCTACTATTTCCGTGATAATCATGTTCTTGTTTTCTTCGCTTTCAAATAAATCCTGAAAATAATACATGGTCTCGTTGTCATCTGAATATTCCACGCAATATGTATGCATCTCGCCGGCTTCCGACAAGAATTTTTCATAATCTCTTCTTTTCAGATATTGATACAGGATATGGTTTATTGGATGTATTATTAAATCCATTGACGCATATCTCCATAACTCAACGTCAAAACCGGTTGGAAATTCTCTGCTAAACAATTCATCTTCCGAAAACAGCTCTAAACTGTTTTTATATTCACCAAACACTGTCTTTGATTCGTTCATAACATCGTTTAGTTTTTTGTTTTTGTTCCTTTCATAACTTTCTTTATTGTATTTTTCAAGCCCGTTTTCTCCCAAATTCCTAAACGAAGTGTCTTTTTTGAATGATTCCAGTTTTTTATTAAAAAAATCAACCCATGCGTTTATATGCCCAATAACATCCCGCGTGTTCCAGTCTGAAAAACTCGATATCTCAATGTTTTCCGTCTTATAGAAATCGCCAAAATCAACGATTTTATCAAGAATATAGGTATTCATCTCATATAATGTCTGTTTGTTCATGGACTCTCCTTTATTCGTAAAGTTTTGTGTAACACTTTTCTGCGGATCGCTTCTGCAAGCCTGTCTTCCGTATCCGCGCTTACCATGTCAACCGGAATGCCGAGTCTGCTGGCGGCCGTTTTTGCGGAGGGACACGCGGGGCGTACGAAAAGCAACAGGCGCGAATTGTGCGAAGCGTCAGCCGCGTCAGCCGCCCCTTGCGCCTCCGCACGGGCTTCTGCGATGGGAATCGAGGCTTCTCGCTCTATAGTACGCGCCATAGCGTTTTCCCCAGCTTCCGCTGCCACAGACGCGGTCGCTGCTGCGATTCGGGATTCCGAAACCTCAAACAGCTTCCGCTCGTCGTACTCCTCTTTCTTGCCCTTGTTCCAGTTCCGCGCCGACCGATAATAGCCCACGATGCGGCTGTACACCTCGGCGGGTCCGCCCTGTACATTGGCGAGTTCTTCAATTGTTCTCATGGTATACGCCTTCAATTATATCAAATTTACAGCTATACGGCTACATGCGCGATGCCGCATTAAAAAAGCAACCGAAAAGAGACCGCGCCTCATTTTGAAAAAGCAGCCCAAATCAAGGCGGACTGTCCGGGAGCGTCAGATGCCGGAGGTCAAAATGGGGGTTGGACATGAAAGAAAAACAAGCGGTCGGGTCCGTTCCCGTCGCTTGCAAGCCGGACGGAAAGAGAGTCCGGCTGTCCCTGGACGAATTCATCAGGATTGCCGGTTACAAAAACCGAAAGCGCGCTCTGCGCGTCCTCAACAAGCCTCAGGCTCCGCAAGCCCCGCTCGCCGGTGACGGCAAGGCGGTCGAACTCAAGCCGTCAAAAAAAACCGCCGACCGTGCCGGTAAAAAATCTACGCCCGTGAGGCCGCCGCTTCTCTCCGTCTCATCCGGACCTTTTTCTGGCATAAACGCGGTCGATCCGAAGATTCGCGGCTCACGGCTCCTCTTATGCGGCGGCGGACGGGCTGTATCGCCCAATGGCCGGACTTCGGCCTCACGGCGGGCGCCAAAGCCGAACTCCCGTCCATAAGCCCCTCCGCCATCGACCGTGATCTTAAAAAGGACAAGGCCGCCCTCTCCCTCAAAGGCAAGCGCCCCGCCAAACCCGGACCCCTCCTCAAACGCCGCATCCCTGCCAGGGCATTCCGCTCCTCTCAAGGAGCGCGAACTCCCCGGCTTTATCCAAATTGACACGGTCCGTCACCGCGGACAGACCGCTTCCGGCCGGCGTATCCTCACCCTCGCCGGCGCCGCCTCCGGCTGGACGCCCCTCTATTCCCTCCTCAACAAGTCCCGCTCCCCCTCGGAGGGTTTCACGGCGATAACGGCAGTTTGTCAACCAGTCCGTCTCCGGCCGGCTCCGCGACCCCGCCCGCCCGCTCAAGAGACCGCCGGAAAAACGACAACCGCTTGCGGACCTCTGGTCCGAGTTGAACGGAAAGACGGCGCCGCCGTCCGCGGGCGATTAGGTTGCGACCGCCTTGAGGGGCGGCGGCGGCGGCCCGCCTTGCCGACATCCGCCTCTCCCCGGCCCCTTCGCTCAATTTCTTTATGCCCGCTATGAAACTTGAAAGCAAGGCAAAGGTCGGTTCCAAAGGGATAAAAAATATGACGCAGCCCCTGCCAACGCCTTCTGGAATCGGAGGGTCTGTCACCTGAGGCGGAGGCTGAACTCGCCCGGCTCTGCGGGTTGTACAATCCGGTTCGGTTGCGGCGCAATGTCAACAAGGCGATCCTCGCGTTGCGGGAGTCCGTAGTCGCCCGATCCCTTCCTGACGGAAGGAAACCGGCGGCCTAAAGTTACTTTTTTCTCAATCACAAGGCGCAGCCTTGCGCGGCGTCCTGCCCTTCGGTTGCTTTTTGAAATGAGGCGTTTCTCATGCGGCGAGCCGCTTTTTCGCTTTTCCCGCTCTTTTTCAGCATACTGGTGCGGCGGCACGCGCGTGGGACACGCCTGCGTTGGCTTCGGCAACGCTTTATTCAATAAGAGGGTTTAATACCCCGCCCCTCTGGGGCGGAAAACTGGGGGTGCGGGGGATTTGTTCCCCCGTATACATGAAGATTTGAAGGTGAAATCTTCAATACCCCGCCGCTCTGCGGCGGGGATTTTTTATTTTTGCGTTTAAACGGGACGATTCCACGTCTGGTATGAACACATCCTCCCGCGAAAAGATGGCAAGAGCGATATATCAGGCGGCATGAGTCCCCGGCGGAGTGTCATCAATGAACTGACCCGTCCTAAAGGCTCATGTTGACTCACAAACGGTGGAGGATTTAACTCATAGCTCCGCGCCGTCAAAAGTGTCTGACACCGTATCGACATCGTCCAATAAACCGGAGCGTCTGTGCAGCCGGTGATACAAACTCCCGAACATCCAATCCGCCGCTTGTTCCACAAGCCCCGCCTTCACCGGATTCTCATCTATATACTCCCGCACCCGCAAAAAGTCCCTCATCCCCTTGATTATGCGTGAGTAGAATCGCTCCCCCCATACATGACCCTTCTTGTTGTGCTCTTTGTTCCACGCCTTGGCGAAATTGCACTTTATCCATTGCATTATCTTTGATAAAGCCCCATCTTTGCCCGGTTTTATCAAGAAATGGATGTGGTTTCCCATAATACAAAAGTCCCATAAGCGAAAATTGAACTTCCGCTTCGCCTTTTTGACGAAAGAGAGGAAGAGTTTCTTGAATTGTGGTTCAAGAAGGCTCATGTCGTCATGGTCGATTTTGGACGTGACATGATAGGTGGCTCCGTCGTGGAGCGTTCGCAAGCTTCTCATACTTATAATACGGGATTGTCATGAGAATTGCTTTGGCGTCAGACACCAAAAATGCTGAAAATGTTTTGGTGTCCGTGTTTTGGTGTCTGACACCGCCTGAAGGACGGGGTATTAGAGCCAACTGCCAATAAAACGGTCATGCCAAATGACGCCTAATCTCTTTTCTTCCCGTCAAACCGGTAAAACGCCAGCGTTACGGCGATGCCGGCGGCAAGCAGTCCTATGCTTAACACAAAGGGCAGGTTCCGCGAGACGCCCGACAGAACGCCGCTTATCCAGCCGAAAGGCGAAGTCGCAAACATGATGATCATGTGCTGAATAGCCATGACCCGCGCCCGTTCGGTTTTGTTGACATACAACGCGACCAGCGATTCGGCCAGCATGGCGAGGATGCCTGAGCCGAAGCCGTCAAAAACAAGCGAGGCGCACAGGATCGCATAGGTGAGTTCGCTTTGGGGCGGCGTGAGTGTCAGAATGGTCTGCCCGATCATATAGGATGCGAATCCGATCAGTAGCGGCGTTCTGAGCGTTATTTTTGACAGGCGGGGCGCGATGATGAAGAGGAACACGATGGCGATGATCGAGCGAAACATAGGGAAAAGCGGCAGCAGCGTGTCTGGCACGAATAGTTTTTTGCTGGCAATGACTTGCCAGAACGTGATGTTGATCATGCCGGCCGCGCCTACAAGCGCGGCTATGACAAGTGAAAAAATGGAGCCGCGGGACGATGCTATGATTTTTAACACGCCGCCGTAGCCGCCGGCAAGCGTCCATACGCTCTGTCCTTTGGTTTCACTCATGCGCGCAATGCCAGTATGGGTTTCCCGTGAGAAGCGGTAGAGCAGGCCGATCTTGAGGCTCATAACGATAAAGGCGTTCATGTAGAGGATTCTGACCGCTGGAATCATGGTCAGGCGCGCGACCAGCAAGGAGGCGATTGGCGCAAAGAGCGCGGAAAGCTGACCGCAGACGATGACAAGCGAGTAGATGCGAGTGATCTGTGATCTTTCTGCGTCTTCAACCATGAGGCAGTCCCATGAATTGGTGGGGACTTTCATTGCGCCGTTGAATAAGGCGGCTATGAGAAAAAACCAGAAGTTTTCAGCTTTGAGCCAGATGAGGCATGGTACGCACCACGAGAGAAAATCGAAGATCGCCGTTGTTTTGCGCCTGCCGAGTTTGTCAGTGATGGGGCCGCTCAGGTAGGCGAACGCCACCTGCGAGAGCATGTAGATGGTGGCTATTAAACCGACTTCCCTGTCGTTAAGACCGAGCGCTATCATGTACACCGATGCGTAGGGCAGGCAAAGGTTCATTGAAAGCCCCCATAGGGGTTCGGTATATACGCAGGCTCTGGGGTTGCCTTTGAGTTCAAAGAGTGTTTTTACAAGGGAGGCGCCGATCATGGGGTACAAAAAACGAAACCGAAGCGGAGCCGGAAGATCATGCTACAATGCGGCTGATGTTCATGCGTTCTCTTCCAAACTCCACGCTTCGAAATTTCTTCACCCCGCGATCAGGTCTTCCAGAGCGGCGATGCCCGCGCTGTCAAGGGCGCGGGTGATCTCTTTGCCGTCTTTGGAAAGCAGTATGGCGGTCGGCGTTGAAAACACCTTTCTGCGGCTCGCTTCCGCAAGCCCGTCTTCCGTATCCGCGTTTACCATGTCAACCGGAATGCCGAGTCTGCTGGCGGCCGCTTTTGCGGAGGGACACGCGGGACACGCGGTGCGTACGAAAAGCAACAGGCGTGAATTGTACGAAGTGCTAGCCGCGCCAGCCGTCCCTTGCGCCTCCGCGTGGACTTCTATGGCGGGAGCCAGCTCTTTCCGCCCTACAGCGCTTTCCCCAGCTTCCGCTTTCACAGACGCGGTCGCTTCTGCGGTCGCGGCAACGATCCGGGATTCCGAAACCTCGAACAGCTTCCGCTCGCCGTACTCCTCTTTCTTGCCCTTGTTCCAGTTCCGCACCGACCGGTAATAGCCCACGATGCGGCTGTACACCTCGGCGGGTCCGCCCTGTACATTGGCGAGTTCTTCCCTCGCCTCCTGCAAATC
>JAISCC010000122.1 GCA_031265845.1 Treponema sp. | reverse complement strand
AGCCGCGGTTCAAGGCGCTCTTCCTTTCTTTTGTCAAAAAGGCGAAGCGGAGGTTCCATTTCCAATTGTGGGATTTCTGTATTATGGGGAATCACATCCATTTCTTGATAAAGCCGGGCGAAGACGGCAACTTATCGAAAATAATGCAATGGATAAAGTGTAATTTCGCCAAGTCGTGGAACAAGATGAACGGGCGCAAGGGGCATGTGTGGGGAGAACGATTTTATTCACGGATAATCAAGGGGATGAGGGACTTTTTGCGAGTGCGGGAGTATATAGCCGAGAATCCGGTGAAGGCTGGGCTTGCGGAGCGGGCGGCGGAGTGGATGTTCGGGAGCTTGTATCACCGGCTGCGTCGACTGACCAGTTTATTAGACGATGTCGATGCAGTGTCAGACACTTTTGACGATGAGTTAAATCCTCAGCCGTTTGTGGGTCAAGTTTAGTGTGCGCACAAAGAGTCCCGCCCCCTTGCAAAACTTCTCGTTTAGAAGTACTGTATCGCAAATGGATGATACAAAAGCATCGCAGGTGGAACTCATACGGGAAGCGTTTCATTATCAGAGCCGTTTTGACGGTTCCACTATGGTATTTAAGATCGACTGCTCCATCATAGACGATCCCCATTTTCCTTCGTTGATGAAGGATATGGCGCTCCTCGCAAAAAGCGGTTTCCACGTGGTGATCGTGCCGGGAGCCAAGGAATGGATCGACTCGGCGCTTGAAAAGCACGGCATTGTTTCAACGTATTACGAAAATGTCAGGATCACAACGCCTGAAGCGATGCCCTTTGTGGAAATGGCGGCTTTTCATGTGGCGACGCGCTTTATGACGCTGTCCACGAGCAGGGTCGACGCGATCATCGGCAATTTTTTCCGGGCGCGGGGGATGGGGATGATCAATGGCGTAGACATGCAGCATACGGGCGTTGTTGACAAGGTGCTTCTTGATTCGCTTGAGCGGGCGCTGAAACAGGGTATGGCGCCTATTCTTCCCTGCATCGGTTGGAGTCCGGTTGGAAAACCTTACAATGTCGCAAGCGACGAGATCGCTCTGGCGGCGGCATCCACGCTTGGCGCCATAAAACTATTCATCGTTTCAAAAGGCGGCGGTCTTAGAGCCGATATGTATGACATTCCAAAAGGCGTTGACATTGACGAAAATGGGCGTATCGTCAAACTCAACCTACAGGAAGCCGGCAGTCTGCTCGCGGCGAACAAAGGCAGGGCGCCGGATGAAAGCCTGAAGTCGCTTGAATTGGGCGTTCAGGCTGCGAAAGCAGGCGTGGAACGGGTGCATATCGTTGATGGCGGCGAAGAAGGGGTCATCTTAAAAGAGCTTTTCTCCAACATGGGATCAGGCGCCATGATCTACGCCGATGAATACGAGGCGGTGCGGGCGCTCCGCAACTCTGAGATTCCCGACATCCTGCGCCTCATGGAGCCGCTCATGCAGAAAGGCGTTCTTGTCAGGCGTACGCCCGAAGCGGTGCAGGAAAAGAAAGAGGATTATGTTGTGGCGGAGGTCGACGGGTCCGTTCGGGCGTGCGCCGCGCTACATGACTGGGGCGAAAGCCAAGCGGAAATCGCCGCAGTGGCGACTGATCCGATGTTCGCCGCGATGGGGCTGGGGCGCCGCATAGTGAAACGCCTCATTGAAACAGCCGCAAAAAAAGGATTCGAGCGCGTTTTTGTCCTTACGACAACCACGCAGGACTGGTTTGAAGCGCTCGGCTTCAAAGAGGCGCCTGTGGAAAGCCTTCCCGCCCGCAAGAGAAACCTGTACAACCAGCGACGGAAAAGCAAAGTGTTTGCGCTGGAGATTGAGGGCGCCAGGAAACAGCGCTCCTCAAGAGATTAAAAAGCGCCGCCGGTTTGACGTCCTTCAAAGCGCGGTGTCAGACACCGTCGCGAATGAGCCGCCAGAAAAATTCGCCCGCGCCTCGCGGTTTTCTAGCAACAGCTTGACAATCAGATGCGAAAGATATATTTTTCTTTCAAAATATCCGCTTGGATACGCCTTTTATTGCCCGCAACTAGGATGTTGTGTGAGACGGGCCGCCTCTTTTTTGGAACAAAAGCCGCAAACGGCGGGGTTGACGATTGCGACGTTTCAATGCGTTCACTGGGATATTTTCTCCATTTCACGTTGAATACAGCGCAGAAAAATTTCCATGCACACACGAGCGTCGTCTTCAGCGCGGTGGGCGTCCTTGGCGTTTATGGCGAGAGAAGCGGCTAAATCCTGCAAATTATACTTGTACATATTCGGGAAAGCTTCTTTCGCAAAGACTATCGTATCAACAGTACGATTGGGAAGAGCGGGAAAAGGCGGCGCCCACGAAACGACCTGCGTGGATTGGGATTCTTCATCCAAAAACAGTCCTGTCCCCTCATTTTCGGCTTTCGCAACGGTTTTATACCGGCTTTTAAGCCCTTCATTGATAAAACCGCAGTCAAACGGAGCGTTATGGGCGACAACAACAGCGTCATTTATAAAACGGAGGAAATCAGGAAACACCGCGTCCAGAGAGGGCTTGTCTTTCAGCATATCATCGGTGATATTGTTTACCGCGCTTGCGCCAGAAGGCATAGGTACGCCCGGATTTATCAGTATGGAAAAACGACTTATGACGCCGCTTTTGTCGAATTTAACAGCTCCAATCTCCACGATGCGGTCTTTTTTCGGGTCCAAACCGGTTGTTTCAAGGTCAAACGCGGCAAACCGTCCGCCTTCGCTGAAAAATGGAGCCATTTCCACAAAAATCGGCATTTAATCCCCGATAACCGCGCGTATGTCCTTCTTGATAGCGTCCAGTTTTGCGGCGACTTCGGCTTTCGCGGCGTCCAGTCCGCCGGAGCCAACTTCGGCGCAACAACTTGCGTAAAACTTGATCTTGGGTTCGGTGCCGCTTGGACGGGCGCTCACCACCGTGCCGTCTTTCAAAAAGAATTGAATCACATCGCTCTTGGGAAGGGGCGTCGGTTCGGTCTTGCCGGGATTATGCGGATAGATGATGACGGAATTGCCGATGTCGCACACCTTCTCAACCTCAACGCCGCCCAGGGTTTTGGGCGGATCTTTCCGGTACCGCTCCATGATGCCGTTCATGACGCAGGGTCCTTCAATGCCCTGGAAATACTTGGAGACGCCGATTTCCTGCCAATAGCCGCAGAAGCCGTACAATTCGTTCAGCCTGTCAAGGAGGCTCTTGCCCTTGCTGCGCCAGTACAGCGCCATTTCAGCGGTCATCGCCGCCGCAGAAACTCCGTCCTTGTCGCGGATTTCGTTTTCGATCAGATAGCCATAGCTTTCTTCAGTGCCGAATACGATTGTATAAGGAATCTCGCGCAACTCCGCCTTCCGCATCACATCGGCTATCCATTTGAAACCGGTGAGACATTCAATGCAGACGGACCCGTAATGCGCGGCAATCCGCTTGTGCATACCGGTTGTTACAATGGTGTTGACCATTGCGGCGTTTTTGGGCAACTCGCCTTGCTCTTTGAGCGAAAGGAAGATGTAATCCGCCAGAAGAGCGCCCATTTGGTTGCCGGTAATGAGGGTAAAATCGCCTTTGCCGTCATGCACCGCAATGCCGAACCGGTCCGCGTCTGGATCAGTCGCCATAACGAGGTCGGCCGCTTCTTTCTTCGCCAGTTCAACCGCCATTTTCAGGGCGGGCGCTTCTTCGGGATTCGGGAACGCCACGGTCGGGAAATCGCCATCGCCTTCGCGCTGTTCCGGCACGGTGATGACGTTCAGCCCAAGACTTCCGAGTACGGTTTCAACGTGCAGGGCGCCTGTTCCATGCAACGGCGTATACACGATCTTCACTTCGCCGGCTTTTTCCTTAATCAGCGCCGGACGGAACAGCTTGCTCCGCACCATAGCCTGGTATTTTTCGTCAATATCCTTGTCGATGATCGTGAGAAGCCCCTTTGCAATAGCGGTTTCCCTGTCGATTTCCTTGATGGATGTTACGGCGTTGACTTCGTTGATGACGCCCGCGTCATGCGGCGGAACAATCTGGGACCCGTCGTTCCAGTACGCCTTGTAGCCGTTGTACTGCTTGGGATTATGGCTCGCCGTAACCACGACGCCGGTCTCGCAGCCAAGTTGCCGTATGGCGAAAGAAAGCTCCGGCGTGGGGCGCAAACTGGAAAACAGATAGGTCTTAATGCCGTTGGCGGCAAAAACCAACGCCGCGCTTTCGGCGAATTCCGGCGAATAACGCCTGCTGTCAAAGGCGATGGCCGCAGACAGAGCGCCCTTCGCCGCTTTTTCGGGAAAAGCCTTAATCACATACGCCGCAAGCCCCTGGGTGGCTGATCGCGTCACAAAGGTATTCATGCGGTTAAACCCGCCGCCTATCACCCCCCGCAGACCGCCGGTGCCGAATTCCAGCGTACGGTAGAACCTGTCCTCAAGCTCTTTCCAATCTTCGGCTTTGAGCAACCACTCAACTTCAGCCTTGAACCGCTCGTCCTTCTCTTTCGCAAGATAATCATTCGCAGCCGCTATGACGGCATTTTTTTCCATATATTCCTCCAAATCCGTATTATATCGCTGTTAAAGCGTTCACTTTCTTCGTCTTGAATTCACAAGACGCTCAAAATCACTAATATTCTTAACGATAATGTGATCTGGCGTAAATTCGACCCTGTGTTGAGCCGCGAAACGGTTCAATACGTCCCGCACCAGACGGGAGTCCATGCCTGCCCAATGAGCGACACCCTCCGCCGTGGTCTTGAACTCGCGGCGCATTGTGGTGCGGTCGACATCCGGCTGAGTTTCGTCAAGCATAAGGAACACATCGGCCACCTTCGCCTGTTCGTCATCAAGGATCAAGGTCATAAATCTGCGCTTCTGATCGTAAATGCGCTTGGTGAACATTTTAAGCAGCTTGAAGGCAAGCTGAGGGTGACCTGTCATAAGCGCATCGAAATTCTGCTTGTTAAATTCCAGCAGTTTCACAGAGTCAAGGGCCAGCGCCGTTGCGGAGCGCGGCGAATTCTCAAGGATCGCCATTTCACCGAATATTTCCGAAGGCTGCAAAATATCAAGGGTCTTTTCAATATCCCCAATGACTTTTGTAAGTTGAACTCTACCCGATATGATAAAATAAAATGTCTCTCCTATCTCGAATTCGGAAAAAATCATTTCTCCGGCCTCGAAATCCTTTGAAAAACGAGCGAAAGCCGAAAGATCAAGATCAGCCATGTACCTCCTCCTCCAATCTTCTAAGAGCGCGGACTGCGTTGATATAGACGGCGTCATCTTTGTCGTTGACAGCGGCGAGCGATTTCTTATAAAAAGTCACCGCCAGCGTCTCGTGGCCCGCTTTCTCGTGAGATTGCCCTATGAAGAAAAACGCCTCTCCAACGGAAGCATGCTTTGGATGCTTGGCGAGCATCTGGGCGTAGTATTTAGCGCATTCGTTGTATTTGCCCATGAGAAAAAGGCAACGTCCAATTTCAAAAGAACTTTTTGGAGCAAATTCGGGATCGCCTTCGTCAACAAGCTTTTTCAACACTTGACATGCGGGCATATAGCTTTTATACGCAATAAGATTCATCGCTTCGTTATACCGGTTGGCGGAGTCCGGATTAGCGGCGCTCACGATCTCCTCAAGCGGATCGCCGACGGGGACATCAACATCCGGCTTTACGCCCTCTCCGTCACCGTAACGGGCGATGAAACTGACAACGGCGTTCAAATCCGCCTGAACCGCATCCGTATACACCCCTCTTGGATAATAGGTTAAATATTTGGTGTATATGTGCCGGGTATAGACGTACTTCTTATTTTTAAAATAAAATTTGCCCAACTGGTACAGTCCGTCTTCCGGCGTTTGGTTTTGAGATTCGACATTGTTCATAAGAGAGGCTACCTGCTTATGGGTTCTGCGCATCTGGGTTGAAAAAACTTTGAGCATTTTTATAATGAGATGGGCGTTTTTCGTGGCAAGCTCTTCAAATTCAGAAACGCTAAAAGCCAGCGTTGTGGAATCTTGCACTACTATCGCGTCTTCTTCCCGGGGATAATGACCGAGCGCGGACTTAACGCCGAAAAATTCCCCCTTGGACAAAAGCTCGCTGACATCTTTGCCCGACTCAATATCTACATGCAGGAGTTTGACGCTTCCTTCTTGCAAAAGAAAAACTTTTTCCGCAACGTCTCCCTCAAAATAAATAACAGAATTCGCTCTATACTGCAACAGTCTTGGCATTTACACCTCCGGTTCAAAAGGCAGATAATCTAGAACCTTCTTAAATCCTATTTTTTTGCGGCACATACCATAATGCCCCGCAGGATCTCCAATTACAAACATGGGGCGGTTGTTCACCCGTATTTGGGCGTATCCATCGGGCAATTCCCCGCCCAGAAGATCGATAAACCGCATCTCCCCATAGATCGGCTTGCCAGCGAGGATCAGCAGTTCAATATCG
The DNA here is from genome assembly GCA_031265845.1 of Treponema sp. Classification (GTDB taxonomy): domain Bacteria; phylum Spirochaetota; class Spirochaetia; order Treponematales; family Breznakiellaceae; genus JAIRKH01. The sequence goes on along the minus strand of JAISCC010000122.1, from coordinate 25,725 downwards.
CGCATATCCGCTCCGGCAAAATTCTCAAATGGATCGTCGGCGTTCGCCTTCAACACCATTATATCACCCGATTTTCCCTGGTCCAACGTACCGGTCTCTTTATCCATCCAGAACGCTTTTGCGGCGTTAGCCGTCGTCATTTCAAACAGACTTTTCGCCGGAAGGTCTTCGCCGTACATTTCACGGTACAGTTCCCTGTCGTAGCGCACTTCCGCAAGAATGTTGATTGATCCGGTTGCCGAAGAATCCGTGCCGATGGTGACATTCACGCCGGCTTGCAGAAATTTCCTGATTTTACAGGTGACGTTAAACATAAACATATTGGAAGCCGCGCACCATGAAACGCTTGCCCCTGCCTTTGCGGCGGCTTGTATATCTTCATCACTGAATCCGATGCAATGGATGAACAGACAATGCTTGTCCAAAATTCTCATCTTTTTCAAATTTCTCACGCCATTCATAGCTTCTTCATCAAAACCTTCAGATAAATGAGTGATGAAGGGGCATTTGTTTTTTACCGCCAGCTTGTGTTCCTGTTCAACGCCGTCCCCCCATTTTAAGTCGTAGGAAGAAGCCTCATGCGCGAGAGTGTAGTTGGCGATAGCGCGAATGGGCAGTTTCGGAAGAATCGCCCCATTCAGCGACCTGGGAAAATGATCGTTCACGGTAAGAGCGCCGGAAAATAGGTTTTTGTACGCGCTCAACAGGTAGAGGTCTTCCCGCGAGAGGTGTGAGCGCTCAATAAAAGTGTCAGACGCTTTTAAATCATTGTCCCACGGAAGCCAGTTCAAATAATAACAGCCCGCTCTGGGACCCACACGGGGAAGATAATTTCCCTGCATGTGATCGTGCGTATTGACAAGCGACGGATACACTATGGACGCGCCGCCTAAATCTATTGAAACACCCGCGCCGGCGGGGATATTTGCGCTTGAGGCAATCTTGCCGTCTTTTATGAAGATTGAACCGGCTTCAACCTTTTTGGCAGAAGAAACAATGATTCCGTTTGACAATGTATATTCGGACATTCCGCACCCTTGTTCTTATTGTAAGGTTATATGAAAAAACAGTCAAGAAGAAATAGTCGTTTTTTATCGTTGTTTTGCGGCAATGAAGCGTGGCGGATCATAGAACTTCCAGGGAATCTCGAATTCGCCAGCGCCTTGACACTTTTTGCGTTTTGATCTAGCTTACAGTATGCGTAGCTCTTTTTCTCATATAAATAACGCCATTCCAGAAGAGTATCAAGAAATCGCGGCGGCTTTATTTCTGGAAGACTCATCTCTTGAAACGATTGACAGGTTTGCCGATGTTTTAGGGATAGGAAACGATTATAAACGTTTTCTTGCGATAACAGACCCCGCCGAGATTCACAAACGGTTGGAACATTTCCAGAGCAATCTGAACATCCTGATCCAGAAAACATGGGTGGAGAAAGCCGATGAGGTCCGCAAGGAAAAATTGCAGGATCGGATGCCAGAGTTTATTGATCACATTGAAAAGGGCGATTACCAAAGGGCGTTGAAAGATTTCAATGGCATTCTTGACGAATTGGCGTACCTTTTCTTCGGCATACAGAGTCATAAGGAGGATTTCACCGAGTACACGTTCCGCATTGACACCCAAATGGGGTTTTTTTGGTGGTACGGCAGCCAACTTGCGTCTTTCAAACAGACCGATTCAGAGCATCTCAAAGCGCTTCTGGCGCTCGGCATTTGTTATTTGACGAATTTTTGATTTCTTACACAATAGTATTGACATAATTATGATAGGATGGTATAATTCATAGTATTATCGTATGTTTTATAACATATAATATTTATACTTTGAGGAGACCATCATGGCAACCAAAACCAACATCAAGCAATGGGGCTTTGAAACCAAACAACTGCATATCGGGCAGGAAAACGCGGATCCCGCGACCGACGCCCGCGCGGTTCCCATTTATCAGACCACATCCTATGTGTTCCACAATGCGGCTCATGCGGCGGCCCGGTTCAACTTAACCGACGCGGGCAATATCTACGCCAGACTTACCAACCCGACCCAAGGCGTACTTGAGGCGCGCATCGCCGCGCTGGAAGGCGGATCGGCGGCTTTGGCTGTAGCGTCCGGCGCCGCGGCTATCACCTATACCTTCTTGACGCTCGCCCAAGCTGGCGATCACATCGTGTCGGCGAAGACGATTTATGGCGGCACCTACAACCTGCTGGAGCATACCCTGCCTAAATATGGCGTTTCCACCACTTTTGTGGAGCCTGATTTAGCGGAATTTGAAAAGGCGATCAAACCCAACACCAAAGCGATCTTCATCGAAACCCTGGGCAATCCCCATTCAAACATCATCGACATTGAGGGGCTTGCGAACATCGCCCACGCGAACAAAATCCCGCTTGTGGTGGACGACACCTTCACCACGCCGTACCTGCTCCGTCCGTTTGAACTCGGCGCGGACATCGCCGTAATCTCGGCAACCAAGTTCCTCGGCGGACACGGCGTCGCGCTGGGCGGACTCATCGTAGAAAGCGGCAAATTTGACTGGATAGCGAGCGGCAAATTCCCGCAACTCGTAGACCCGAATCCAAGCTACCACGGCGTTTCCTTCGCCAAAGTTGTAGGACCCGCCGCGTTTGTCACCAGCATCCGCGCCCTGCTGTTGAGGGACACCGGCGCCGCTATCGCGCCGCTCAACGCCTTCCTTATTTTACAGGGCATTGAAACGCTCTCTTTGCGTGTGGAGCGACACATCCAGAACACGCTCAAGGTAATCGAATATCTCAAAACTCAGCCCAAAGTTGAAAAAATTCATCACCCCTCCCTCCCCGATGATCCGAGCAACGCCCTCTACAAAAAATATTTCCCGAACGGCGCGGGTTCGATTTTCACCTTTGAGATCAAGGGCGGACAAAAAGAAGCGCACGAGTTCATCGACCGGCTCCAAATTTTCTCGCTGCTCGCCAATGTCGCTGATGTGAAATCCCTCGTCATCCATCCGGCGACCACCACTCATTCCGAGTTGAACGAAGGGGAGCTAGTCGAACAGGGCATTAAGCGGAACACCATCCGCCTTTCCATCGGCATAGAGAACAGTAAAGATATTATCGCGGATCTTGACCAAGCGTTCGGAAAGTGAGAAAGCAAACCGGAAAAAACTGACAGCGACATATTTTAAACTCACAGCTATTTGCCGTTTCTATATAAAATTCTGATAATAGTATTGTCATGTTTTATATAGAGGCGGCTTGATATGGCAGGAGCTGAAATACGCCGGCTATTTGGCAAGAACTTAAAGCGCATACGTTCACAACAAGGTTTATCTCAGTTTCAATTATCCCTAGAAACAGGATTGACGCATAATTTTATCAACGACATCGAAAAAGGCGACAAATGGCTTTCATCCGAGAGTTTTGGCAAACTTATTTCTGCTCTCAATGTCGCGCCGCATTGTTTTTTTTTATCTGAAGGCGGAGGCAATATGTCGGCGAACGCGGATCCGTATCTGATTGATTTCTCTGATTCCCTCCAGAAGATGGCGCATGAGTTGCAACAGCGGTACGGAACTGAACTGACGAAGCCGGAGGCGACGCCAGACGCGCCGGCTTCGCCAGCCGTCGCAGACAAGGACGTTGAATGACGGCGCCGCCGGCGGCTATACCACTGTCCGCACCGCCTCGACAATGGCGGCGTGTTCCTGAACGTGTATGCGCTCCGCAAGCGTTTCCGGCGTGTCGTTGAAAAGCACGGGGACCGCGCGTTGCAGGATGATCTGTCCCGTATCGGCGCCCGCATCGACAAAATGCACGGTGCAACCGGACTCGCGCTCCCCCGCGTCAAGCGCGGCTTGATGCACTCTTTCGCCGTACATGCCCTGTCCCCCAAATTTGGGAAGAAGGCTTGGGTGTATGTTGATCATTCTGGAGTCGTATACCGCGATAATATCCCCCGTCAGAATTGACAAAAATCCCGCGCAAACAATGAAATCGATCTTTAATTCAAGGGCTTTCGCCAGAATGCGGTTGGATAGTTCCAGCCGCCGCTCCTGTTTGGGAAGGCTTTTATCGGGAAGCAACGTGAATACGGGAATTCCGGCGTTTCTTGCCCGTTCAAGGGCGAGAACACCGGGTTTATCCGAAATAACTGCGGCAATCGTCCCATTTCCAAGCCCGCCTTGCCTTTCCGCATCAATAAGCGCCTGCAAATTCGTGCCGTTCCCGGAAACAAGAACCAAAATATGTTTCACTTTTCTCATTTCTCAAGGTTTCAAACAAAACGCGCCTGTTTTGAGCCTTTTTCCACCCCGCCGATTTCCCATGCGGGGAACCCGCTTTCTTCAAGGAAGGCTTTTGCCTGCGCCGCGTCTTCTTGCGCTGTGGCCAGCACAAATCCAATGCCCATGTTAAACGTCCCGAACATGACCCTGCGGACTTCCATGTCCGTATTGAGAATTTCCATGCCGGCGGCTTCGGCTTCGCCGCCGATAAAACCGCGGCTTACGCCGCGGCTTACGCCGTACGCGATGCGGTTGAAGAGCGGTGGAATAGTCCAGCTTCCGGTTGAAATAACCGCGTCATAGTCCGTGTTGAACATACGCGGGATGTTTTCATAAAAACCGCCGCCCGTGATATGCGCCATGCCCCGAATGTCAATGCGTTCCATTAACCGCAGAACAGGCTTTACGTATATGCGAGTCGGCTCAAGGAGGGCGCAGCTTATGTTCATGCCGCCGAAGTCCTCGTCCAGATCGGGCAACGCCTTGCGGATGAGGCTGAAGCCGTTTGAATGCGCGCCGGATGAGGCTATGCCGATGAGCGCGTCGCCTTCCCTGACGCCGCCGCCGTCAATGACATCCTTGCGGTCGACAATGCCCACGCCGAAACCAGCAAGGTCGTATGCGCCTTCATCGTAAAATCCGGGCATCTCGGCGGTTTCCCCTCCTAACAACGCGCAGCCCGCTTCACGGCACCCTAGCGCGACGCCTTTCACCAGTTCCGCCGCGACATCGGCGTCGAGTTTCCCACATGCAAGATAATCCAAAAAGAACAGCGGTTTGGCGCCGTGGCACAAGATGTCGTTTACGCACATCGCCACACAGTCGACGCCGACCGTCCCGTATTTCTTCATTCTAAAGGCTATGTCCAGTTTGGTTCCGACTCCATCGGCGCCCGACACCAGTACAGGGTCTTCCATTCCTTTCCCCGCATTGACAATATCTTTGAGGGAAAACATGCCCGCAAAGCTGCCAATGCCGTTCAATACGGCCGCGTTCGTTGTCATTTTAGCCAACTCCCGGTATTTGCCGGCCGCGCGATAGCCTTCCTCTATGTTTACGCCCGCTTCTCTATAATTCATGACAGGAGTATAGCGACAATGGGAAAATATTACAATAACACAAACCGGTTTGGAATTCTTGGGCGGTATGCGGTATATTATGGATGTCTCTAAAAATAAGTTTTTAGAGACGCTTCGGAGAAAATTGTCAATTCGTTGGTGTATAAAAATTCATATAAATGCAATTTTCTCCCAATGGTGGAGAAAGCGTCTAAAAACTTCAGTTTTTAGACGCGCCCATGTTAAAATAGACCTATAAAAAAGGATATGTATGATTAAAAAAAGAGTTTTGTTGCCGCTTGTTTGTTGTTTTGTAAGCCAGATGTTCGCGGATGATTGGAATGCGGCGTTGTTGGATACGGCGCGGAATGCCGACTATATGTCCGTTGTTGAGAAAGACGTTGTTTTTGAACTGAACAAGGCGAGAAGCGATCCGCAACGATACGCCGAAGAGTATATCAGACCGAGGCTCGCCTATTTTTCCGGAAAAATATATGCGGAGCCCGGGAAACCCAGAGTCGCCACCAACGAAGGGGTGAACGCCGTATACGTGTGCATCGGCGCGATGGCGAAACAACAGCCCGCGCCGCCCCTCTCGCCGGAGCGGGGCATGAGCTTTGGCGCTCAGGATCATGTGAGAGATTTGGCTGGCAACGTCGCCGGACATATGGGCAGCGACAAGAGCGATCCCGCCAAGCGCATAAGCCGCTACGGACAGTGGGCGAGTACATGGGGCGAGAACATCGCCTATGGCGCCGCGACCGGACGTGATATTGTCATTGGATTATTGATTGACGACGGCTCGCCAAATCGAGGGCATTATAACAACAACATGAACAAGGCGTTTGGCAAGATCGGCGTTGCTGTTGGTCCGCACAAGGGATACGGAACTATGTGCGTCATTGATTTTGCGGGCGGTTACACTACCAGCGCGACCTACGCCGCGCCGCCCGTACCCATTGCGCCGGTTGAGACATGGACGGTCGTCCTTGCCAATAAAAGCGGGTACACGTGGAGTAAATTGTATGTAGCCGGCAAAAGAGTCTCAACGTGGGGAAATGACATGCTGGCGGGCGCGAAAATAAGACCTGACGACAGGGTCACAGTCTCACTCCCAAAAGATGTCGCGGTGTACGACATAAAAATTGTTGCGGATAAGGAAAGCGTCTGCTATATGTTCAATCTTGATCGCAACAGACACCAGATGACGCTGTCCTCTTCTGGAGTACAGCATCTGTTTTATGTGGAGAAATTTACGTTGACCACAAAGGATGCGTCCGGAAGAAAGTGAGGCGGAGGGATGATCCGGCGCAAAGAGAGGTCAACACGGCGGCTCATGCCGGATGCGAAACCGCGCCGCATGCCTTTTTTTACCCTTGCCAATTACTTCTCTTCTATGTTACTATACCATTATGAATACATTGACGTTTCCAAACGATTTCCTGTGGGGAACCGCAACTGCCAGTTATCAAGTGGAAGGCGCCGTGCGCGAGGGTGGACGAAGTGAGAGCGTCTGGGATACATTTTGCCGCGTACAGGGCGCGGTGTACGCCGGGGAAAACGGCGATATAGCCTGTGATCAATATCACCGGTATAAAGAGGATGTCGCCCTCATGGCAAAACTTGGCTTCAAAAGCTACCGTTTTTCCATCGCGTGGCCCCGCATCCTGCCGAATGGCGCCGGAGCGGTGAATAAAGAAGGGGTCGCCTATTACCGCAACCTCTGCGCCGAGCTTCACAAATACGGCATACAGGCATGCGCCACATTGTACCACTGGGACCTGCCGCAAGTCCTTCAAGACAAGGGCGGTTGGGCGGAACGGTTTATTGTGGAGGCTTTTGTTGAATACGCGAAGGTCTGTTTTGCGGAATTGGGCGATTGTGTTGATCAATGGATAACCATGAACGAACCGCTCTGCGTTACGTTTCTGGGGTATTTGCTGGGAGTGCACGCGCCCGGCGTCAAAGACCCCGCGCAAGCGGCGGCTGCGGTTCATCATATACTGCTGGCGCATGGCGCGGCGGTCAAGGAGTACCGGAAAACAAGCTTCAAAGCGCCCATCGGCGTCACGTTGAACATCAATACGCCCCGTCCGGCGACTAACAGCGAAGCGGACGTTGAGGCTGCCCGCAGGGCGCGGGCGTTTGAAGCGGATGTGTTTCTGTTCCCGCTTATTGGCAAGGGGTATCCTGAAATTGTCCTGCAAGCAGGCTGGGAATTTCCTGTAAAGCCAGGCGATTTAGAGACAATCTCTGAAAAAATGGACTTCATCGGACTGAACTACTACTTTGAAAACGCCGTCGCGTGGGACGAAAGCTCCCTCAACAAGTATTCTACGGTCCCATTCTGGCAGGAATGTACGGACATGGGCTGGCCCGTAGTTCCGTGGGGTCTGTACCGTCAGGTTAAACTGGTAAGCGAAGCGACGGGTGGAAATCTCCCCATTTATGTTACGGAAAACGGCTATGCGAACCCCGATTTGGTCGACGGCGACGGCAGGGTTCACGATGAAAAACGCATAGAGTACCTCAAGAAGCATATAAGCGTTTGCTCAACGCTGATTAAAGAGGGGATCAAGCTCAAAGGTTATTTTGTCTGGTCGTTTCTTGACAATTTTGAATGGGCGTGGGGATACTCAAAACGGTTCGGCATTGTCCATGTTGATTACAAAACCCAAAAACGGACGTTGAAAGACAGCGCCTACTTTTTTAGAGATGTTATGGCCGGTTTCGGAGAATGGTAAATTGTCGCCCATAAACTCCGCGTCCGTAAAGGCATTTTTTGAAAATCCGCTTTTTCTCGCGCCGATTACAAGCTGGTTCTTTGCGCAGCTTATCAAGGCCGTGGTAGTGTTATCCGGCAGGCGCAGAAAAACGGCGAAAGATGTGCTTGAAGCCCTTGCGTGGCGTACGGGCGGCATGCCTTCAAGCCATTCGGCGCTTGTCACCTCTATGACGACCTCGGCGGCTTTCAAAGAAGGACTCGATTCCAACGTGTTTATCATCTCGTTGTGGTTTGCCTTGATCGTCATACGGGACGCAATGGGGGTGCGGCGCGCTTCCGGACTCCAGGCGCATGTCTTAAATCTTTTGGGAAAAAAGGTCGCCGAAAAAACGGGAATCGAATACCATCCGGTTAAAGAGATCCACGGACACACCCCGCTTGAAGTGGTGGTCGGCGGACTGCTGGGCATTTTCATTGCCGCAGCGTATGTTTTTTTGTAGGTATTATGAAGATGTCTTTGAAATCGCGGATCATCCCTGCCGTCTTAATCGCGCTCTGTTCCTTGGGTTTCGCGGCGCTTCTTTTCAGGGCGGCGAAAAAAATCATGCCGCATGAGGGGAGCAATGGGTACGCGGCGCTGACGTTTGACGCGTCGTACTCAGACAGGGAGATCGGCGAACGCCTTTCACAGATCAGCTTTGGCGGCGGCTATATTTCGGAGTCAACGCAAACGGTTTTTTTGGATAATTTCGGCGAACTGGAAGCGATTCCTTTAGACGCATGGGAGGGGCGTGTAGAAGATTTTGATCCGAGGCGTGATGGATACGCCGAGAAACTCAAGGCGTTTTTTGTCCGGGGCGACAAGCGATTGGTTTTTGTCCCGCTTTCAGTTGAGGCGAACAAACTCGGCGCCCGGAACATACAAGCGGCTTTTGCGGATGCGCTTGGCGACATTCCTTTCTCCGTTGAGTTCTTGGGTTATGACAGACCCATCGCGTTTTACTTTCTGCTGTTCGCCGCCGCGTCGCTCATGGCTGTGTTGGCGTCCGGCCGCCCGGTGGTTACTCTTGCGCTTGCGCCGCTTTTCGCGGGCTTTGCGTTTATCGGCTCCGCAGGGCTGGCGCTTTCAGCGATTGCGTTCATTATGACGAGCGTCATCACGACTCCGTTGCGGGCGTTGTTTGTGGCCAGGCGGTACGGAGACGCAAAAGAAACGATTTGGGCGCGGCTGGCATATTTTTTTCATCCTGTTAAAAGCATGACACTGAATATCAAGCCTACGGAGGACGGTCCCGCGCAGAGCCGCCGCCTACAGGGTGTAAAACCGGTTGAAATTCTGCTTCCCGCGCTTTTGCTCCTTTTGCTTATGGGCATGTATGTGTACATCGGAATACGCAACAACGTGTCTCTTGTGTTTGAAGGGGCTGTTTTTGGATGCAGTTGCATTGTTCTGGCGCTCGTCGAGTGGGCGGAAGCGAATAGAGGCGGCTCACAGGATCACATCAGGTTCACGCCGGTGCCTATTATCGGAAGTATCGCAAAAGCGCCGCTGTTTACCCGCGCCGTCATTCCTTTTACCCTCGCGGCTTTTCTGGCTTTGGCATTGCCGGATATATTGGGGTTGACCCCGTCCCGCGAGCCTTCCGGTTATCTGAAAGACAATCTGATTCAGACGAGCGATTACGAAGCGCATCTCTCCTTTCAAACGTCGTTTTCGTTTACTCCACTTGGAGAGGATCGGGAAGCGGAAGCTGGCGCCGGGTATCTACAGTACCATATCGGAGATGACGGGCTCATAGCCGGAGCGGAAGGCTACGCTGGCTATCTGTCCGGTACGGCGGATCTTTCGAAAGCGTGGGACGGCGACTCCGTAGGCGATCAAGAAAAAAATGTTGGTGGTTTTGACCAATTTCCACAGTTTCCATTGGAAAACCTTGTGGATTTTTTAACCGAATCAGCGCATAATGAAAAGAATATTGTAGAGGCTGGCATTGATACGCGGGATATGCTACCCATAGCCTTGCTCATCGCGCCATGTATTCTTGCGTTGTTTAATATCGGACAAAAAAGGTACAGGAAAAAGAATATGCTAGTATATAGTGAGAAATGGAATTTGTTCCGTAAACGGATAGCGGCATGAGAAGAATGTATTCATTTCCTCGCGGAGGTTTTGTTTTTGAAGATCCTCATGCGCCGCGCAGCGCGTCAATAGAGACCGCATTCTTGCCGGTGCTTTCGGTGATACCGTTGATCCAGCATACGGGAAACAAGGCGTACCCCGTTGTGTTTATTGGGGAATATGTCAAAGAAGGCATGTTGATAGGGCGCGGCCAAGGTCCGGGATCCGCAAACATCCACGCGACGGTGCCGGGAAAAGTTGTGCGTATGGCTTCATGGAAAACCGTAGATGGCATCGCCAACGACGCTCTTGTCATACGCATGGAAGGAAGTTTCGAGCGGCTAGGGAAGAAGGAACCCGTATATCCGTGGAACGATCTGCCGCCGTTTGAATTGCAACGGCTCATAGCGGAATACGGCATAGTCGAATTGGACGCGGGAGGAAAACCGATAGTTGACATCCTGAACGCTCTTAACGGAGAGAAAGAGGAGATCACGCTGGTGATCCGGTGTGTGTTTGACGATCCGTGGCTTGCCGCAGACAGGACGATCTGCGATGAGCGGATCAAAGAGGTTGTCGAAGGCGGTTTCATCACCGCAAAGGCATGCGATGCGAAACGCATCGTATACGCCGTTTCGTATACGGAAAAGCGGCTTATAGACAACATCCAGCAAACGGCGAAAACTCTGCAAAATTTGCACTCGGTACAAACTCCCGTGGCGGTGGTTCCTGTGGGGAACAGATACCCTCAACACAACCAGCGGGAACTTGAACTGGCGATGAGAGACTATGAAAAAAAAGAAAACGCCTTGTTGGGTCGCCTTTTTATGATAAGCCCTTCTACGTTATCAGCGATACATGATGCGGTGAAACTCCACAAGCCCATATTGGATAGATATATCGCCGTAGGCGGTTCCGCAGTGAAAGCGCCCAAGGTCTTCAAAGCGCGCATAGGGACGCGGTTGCGCGATCTTTTTGAGCAATGCGGCGGACTCACGGCCCCTCCGGCGCGGATAGTGATAGGGTCGCCTTTAGCAGGGCGCGCCGCGCTTGATCTTGACGAACCGGTGACGAAAACGAGTTACGCAGTGTTGGCGCTTTTGGAAAATGATGTCGGCGGCGCGGTTTCGAGAAGTTGCATTGACTGCGGGGAGTGCCGTGCGGTTTGTCCTACAGGGCTTGATCCCGAACTGTTGTACAAACAGCTCGCCAGCGGCGCCAAGCGTCCGCTTTCGTTAGAGTGCCATGGATGCGGGTGCTGCGAAGTGGTTTGTCCCTCACGCCTGCCTGTCAGTACGGCCATCTATACAGCCGTCAAGGAGGCGGGCATATGAGACCTCAAATAAATCTTTCCTGTCCTACCGCGAGCAGGATGTGGCTGGCAAGCCTGGCGGCTTTTATGGCAATCATGCAGTCTTCCCTCACGGACGCTTTCCTGTCGCTTGTTATAGCGGTAACGACGGCGCTTGCGGCGTTTTTCTGCGAGTTCATCATCTATTTCAGAACCGAAAAATCCGCGATGATCAAAGATGGGAGCGCATTCACATCGGCTCTGGTACTAACCCTGATGTTGCCGAACCACATCAGCCCCATATACGCGGCGGTAGGCGTGGTTTTCGCCATGATCGTTATTAAGTACAGTTTCGGCGGACTTGGATCCAACTGGCTGAATCCTGCGATAGGCGGCTGGCTTTTTATCCGTTTTACATGGCCACTCGCGTACGAACAGGCTTTGACAAACGCGGCGCCCATGGAGAGCGGGGCTTTTGACGGCGTTTTCAGGGATTTCTTGAACAAGACCGTGTTCTCGGCTTTCGGCGCGGAACTGCCCGATGGCTATATAACGCTTTTCAACGCAACCAGCGCGAGCGTCATTGCGGACAGGGGAGCGCTGGCGCTCCTTGTGGGGACTATCATCCTCTTGTCGTCTCATGCGAGCCGCGTGTGGACATCCGTCGTCTATCTTGGAGGATACGGGCTTCTGATACGGCTTTTCGGCGCGTTGCCTGCCGGCGGCGGTTTCGGCGCCGGCGATATTTTAACCGGATTTCTATCGGGCGGCACATTAGTAGCGGCGTTTTTCTTGGCGCCGGAACCGGTTACCGGACCAAAATCGATGCGGGGAGCGTTAATTGTCGCTTTTATAATGGCTGTATTCTCCTTTATCTTCAGATATTTAGGCGGGGAACTGTACGGCGCATTTTTTGCGGCGGCTCTGCTGAACGCGCTGGTTCCCATTGTCCGGGGCATTGAGAGCCGGTTTCTGTATGCAAGACGGAGGATCGCGCTGTGAAAAATACCGGCATCGTACTCGCTTGGATAGCCGGGACGCTTTTTGTAGGCTGGCTTTTGTTTTTTTCGACTCGTTCTCTCCAAAGCGATATGTTTATACAAGCGGTGAATAAAACGCTCACGCAGGCGGAAGATGTGAGACGTGTGGAAAAAGAACTTCTCGGCAGAACATCGCTGGGAAATTGGTATCGGTTTGTTGGCGCAAACGGTGAAGTGGAAGGCAATGCCCTCCTTTTTTCTATGTTTGACAATGGCATCTTGGTTCCGTGCATAGCGTTTGTCTCCATTGCCGGCGAAAACGCCGGTAAGATTGAGATCCTCCCGCTGAACAACCATGCAAGGGCGGTTTTCCCGTATATTCATCAGGGAGAGATTGACATTTATCGTAGGCGTATCGAAAAGGAGATATTGCCATGACAAAGAATGCGATTCAGATTTTTTTTAATACACGCAATCCTCTTTTTACGCTGATGTGCATGGGACTGTTGCTTTTCTCTTCAAGCCGGTTGTCGTTTGCCATTGTGATTGCCGTCGCCCTTGTATGGGTGTATGTCTTAACCGCGTTAGCGCTCTTTGCGGCAAGACCGATATTGCCGAAGGAAGGGCGAGGGGCGGTCATGGTGTTTCTGTCCAGTCTCATTACGCTTTTTTTTCTCTTTATTCTCTGGTTTATAAGCCCCCTGTTGACAATAGAGCTTTTGTACGTTACATTGCTGGTTCCGGTTTCTTTTATTGGAGCGTTTCCTCGTGAGAAACTGGATTCGCTCAACGCATCCGAGACAATGGTCGAAACTTTGAGTCAAACAGGCGCAATAGGATGTGTTATTATCGCGCTTTCTCTTGTTAGGGAGCCATTAGGTTTCATGACGCTTTCATTTCCGGGCGGCGTACAGGGTTTTATCGAATTGTTTAATGGTTCCGATGCCACAGGCTTCTTTTCATTGCGGATATTGGCGGTGGCTTCCGGCGCGTTTTTCCTGTTAGGTTATATGACGGCGTTGTTTTACACGATTATAAAACGCTTTAGGGGGACGGTATAATGGCGGCTTTAGTATCGGCGGCTCTCTTCGCAAGCCTTTCTCTCAACCTGATAATCCAATTTGGATTAGGAATTGAGAAGATGCCAGAAGACGGTGTTGTACGCCCATTGCCTTTTTTTCAGGCGGGAGTGTTGTTTATAACGGTTTTTGCGCTCTGGGTTTTGTTCTTTTATGTTGTTACGCCGTTTTTCTCCGTTCTTTTTAAGTATTTTCTTTTGTTTCCTTTCTCCATGCTTTCCTGTTGGGCGCTTGAACTCGCCGCAAGCCGTTTTATCCCAAAGATCGTTCCTCAAAAGAAGTTGTTCGACGCGGCGACCGCTTACAATGGACTTGCGTTTACGGCCGTATTGCTTACACTGCACATAGCTTCGACCGTATTGGAGGCGGTTGTTGTTTCATTAAATTTTTCTTTAGGGGTTTTATTTGCGATATTCATACTGGACGAGATCCAAAAACGATCTTCTTTTGAGGCTATACCCGTATTCTTGCGAGGGAAACCTTTGCGTCTTATATCCATGGGATTTTTATCAATTATTTTTACTTCAACCGCGGCGATTCTGTTAATCGCTTTACGCGCGATCTGATATCAACGCCGCCGGTGTCAGCCGAGTAGTTAGGAGAACAATGGAAAAAACAAAAAAACGGGTCAACTTCATCTTGGGTTCGCACAACCACCTTCCTTTTGGAACAACCGATGATGAATTTGAAAAAAACTATCGGGAAAAACTCAAACCGTTTATTTCGGCATTAAATAAATATCCTCAAATTCCGGCTGTTTTGCATTACTCCGGCGTTCTTCTCTACTGGCTGGAACGGGCGCATCCTGAATTTCTCATGCTTTTGGCGGACATGATCTCCAGAAAACAGATTGAATTGTTAGGAGGCGGTTTTTATGAGCCTATGTTTCCCTTGATTCCGCCGTCCGACAAGATCGGTCAGATCGAGTTGCTGACAACCTATCTCCGCAAGCAGTTCGGCAAACGCCCCCTGGGTTGCAGACTGCCGGCATTCGCGTGGGAGCAAAACCTCGTCAGCGCCTTGAACAACTGCGGCATGCTCTATACATTCCTTAACGGGGAACAGTTTTCTCTGGCGGGGCTGTCTGACAACGCCCCGTGCATCACCGAAGATCAGGGGAAAATACTCACCGTATTTCCCATATCAACGAGACTCAACGCGCTGTTCGCCCAGCAACGAGCGTCGCTCGTCATGGAAAACCTTCTTGCGCAAACGAGTATGATGGATGAAAAATCCATACTCTGCGTGTTTCCCGAACAGGTTTTTATGGAGAGCGGGGAGCAGGCGCCGGATATTACGTATCAGATATTTTTTGAAGATATTTCCCGCTTTGAAAAGACCGTTAATTTCACCGCTCCGTTCAAAATCTACAACACCCTGACCGGACTCAAAAAGGCGTATTTTCCTCCGTGTTTAAGTCTGTCTCTACAGCCAGAATACACGCGGCGCAGACAGTTGAAGCGGCAATTCGACTTGTCGCGGCAGTCACTGATCGACTATCCTGAGGCTAATTATTTGTATTCGAAGATGATGTTCACCCATGTCCTTATCAACCAGCTTCACGGCGATAAATCACGAAAACGCACCGCGCGAGAAGAGCTTTGGAAGGCGCAAGGGTATGACGCATTCTGCCCGACATCAGGCGGCGGCATTTACCGGCATTCGGTGCGCAAAGCGGCTTACCGGGTCTTGCTTGAAGCGGAAAAAATAAGCCGGGAAAAAGGGGTATTCACCCCCTCTCTTATGGCGTTTGATTTTGATTTGGATGGGAAAGAAGAATACCTTTTTCAGGAAGAATACATTAATTGCTATATTAAAACATTGGGCGCGGATGTTTTTGAATTGGATTACTTGCCAAAGTCGTGGAACTATTTGGATACTTTTTCCCTGTCCGCCAGGACAAACCCTTGTAAGCGAGCTTCGTGGACGGATATTCTCGCCCCCCGCGAAATTTTTGAAGCGACCTTCGCTGACCGTATCGGCGAGATAAAGATGCAGACCGCGCAAACGGGATTTCTAGAAGGCGGTCCTGGCGAGAACGCCTTCCGGTTCTGCAAAAATGAAATTTTTGAAGTGTTGGAAATGGACAAGACTCACGGAAAGCTTAGTTTCAGGCTTCCGGTCAACGCCGCCGTTCCCTACGGAAACATAGAGATAGAAAAAACATATCAGCTAAAAAAGAGCGTCCTTTCTATTCATTATACGCTTGTCAACAAGGGGGCGAACAATGAAACGTTTACGTTTATCCCCAGCGTTGACCTTTCTTTCCCCGGCGAAGGGGACGCTTTTCTGCGGATTTATAAACTCAACACCGATGTAAAAGAAACCATCAGCATTGGAGAAGTGGTTGAACGTGTTCAGGGCATCAAATTTCAGGATATAAAGAACGAAGTGATCATTATCATCGCTTCGGATAAACTTTTTGACGCTTATATATTGCCGGTAAGAACGCCATGCTCTATCGAAGGTGAAACGATTGATATGTATCAATCGACCAACATCATGCCTATCAAACAAGTCTCGCTAGTACCGGACGAACGGTTTGAAACCGAGTTCAGTATGAGAATGTATCATTGACGGAGGCGCCTCGTGAGAATAGGGATTGACACTTTTGCCTGCGCCGGGGGCAAATCGGCGGTTGGCGCATATTTATTGCAACTATTAAAACGGATTCCGCCATCCGGCGGACACTACGAATTGTTCGGATGGGAATTCGACCGCTTCGCCTATAAAGAGGCCGCTCCCCAGTTTGACTTTATCTCCCAATGCTCTGTAAACAGGCGGTTGGCAAATCTCAGTTGGCATCTGTTTCAATATCCTAAATTCGCAAAAAAACGCGGCTATGCCGCCTGCTTCTTTCCAGCCGCGCACAAACGGCTTCCCAATAACTCGCCTTGTCCCGCCATAGGAACGATTCACGACATGGCCGCCTATTGGGGCATCCGCGAAAATAAAGATCCGCTCGGTCGTATCATCCGTTTTGTGTTTCCCAACATCCTGCGTCAAATAGAAAAGATCATTGCGGTAAGCAATTTTGTCAAACAGGAACTGATCGACATTGCCAAAGTGAAAGAGTCCCGTATTGAAGTGGTGCCGGACGGCATTGATACTACGGTTTTTTATCCGCGTCCTAAAAACGTGGACAGCGTGGTGTTGATTCAGCCTTTCAGTTTTCGCCAGCCCTATATTCTGTATACCTCGCGCATTGAATATCCAATCAAGAATCACATCAAGTTGATAGAAGCGTTTGACATCTTTAAGGAAAGAACCCATTATCCGCACAAGCTCATTCTCGCGGGAAGCGAAAGTCATGGAGCGGAAAAGGTTAAAGCGGCCGCCAGTTCCGCGACGTACAAGACCGACATATTCTTTCCCGGACATTTCCCCCAAAAAAATCTGCCGGAATTGTACTCAGGCGCCGATATGGTGGTGATTCCCTCTCTCTACGAGGGCTTCGGCATGGGCATACTTGAAGCGATGGCGTCAGGCGTGCCGGTGGCTTGCGCTCGCGCCGCGTCGCTTCCCGAAACCGCCGATCATGCGGCTCTGTACTTCGATCCGAATGACGCCGAAGACATGGCCGACCGGATCGTAACGCTGGCGACGAATCACGCTGTTTACCATAATTGCCGTTCTCTTGGGCTTGAGCGGGTGAAGACCTATTCGTGGGAGCGTTGCGCCGAGCGGACGCTGGGCATAATTCAGGCGATGACGGGCAAATGACTGTCATACAATCAGGCGATGACAAACATGTCGCGGAGAACGTTCTTCACTCCCTTCTGCTGTGGGTGACGAGCGACGCTTGCGCGGACATGCTGGCTTTGGACGCAGTTGTCAAAGCCGGTTGGACTTCAGCCGTATTCGCAAGGCTATGCGCAGTAAAAATGTCGCCTTTCCTTCAAAAAAGAACACTAAGTTCTAATTTCATTTTGAGTATAGGATTAAGTGGTGATCTACAAAGTATAATGGTTGGCGAAAAGGCAATGATCACAAAAGATGATGCTATGAAGAATGACAATCACCATAGCGGCCATGAAATGACGTGCCGGGAACGCCTTCCCGGGATAGTTAATCTGGTCAAAATCATGCTCGTCCGGGGAATCGGCATAGAGGATGTCAGCGCGGCGCTGATAACCAGTGTCACCAAAGTCTTAAAACACTCAAATCGGCTAAATATAAAATAATCCCTACTGATATACGCCTGTCATCGGGAGAGTGGGGGACAGAGAGGGACAACCACCGGATGAGGCGTAGGATACGGCGAGTCTTTTGCAGAGACTATTGTTTTTCGAAGAAGCCATTCAACCACTGAAAGGCGTTTGAGACGGCGTTTTTTTACATCAACTACGGCTTCGTTTAAGACCCATAATACTTTGTGGATCACCACCAAATTATCCTCAATCTATTTCACCACCTTTTTTACAGACTTTAATACAGGATCAGCTTGCCTCTCTTGCGAGTTATACATATAACATGGGAGTGATTTGTCACCTTATGTCTTTCATCGGGATATTGTTCAAGATAAGCACTTCCGGTCTGTATTCAAAATGCATGGTATCGTAGAAAAGCCATTTGCCGCCCCACACAAAACCGTAAGATTCGAAAATTTTGACCACTACATCCGGCGGATGCAACCGGCTTTGATAGGGAACCGACCACCAATCAACACCTTTTTGGCTTGTCCAGAGCCAGTACGTCTCTTCACCACGAAGAGTTTTAACCTGAATGTCAACGGCGGCGCCGTATGAGTGAAAGCTTCTGCTCTGGACATCGGCGATATTTCGCCAATTCCACGCGGAAAGACTTGTTATAGCGTTTAACCATTGTCTCACCTGCGCATTAACCTTCGCTTCTTTGTTAATAGCTTCTTCGATAAGAGCGAATTCCTCAAGTATGGAATAGTGAACGAGTATATTCCGGCCGAGAAAACGGATGGTCTTTACATGCTCGTACGCCTCGTTTTTGTCGCTTGCCCGCCATAAAGCGTCAAAAAAGTGTTGAGAGCGTTTTGTAGTTCGGGAAGAACGCCTTTGCTCCATGGACCTAAATTGCGCGGCCGTTTCGGTATCAGGGGCTTTCCATTCGGGCAAATCTCTTGGATACCGGTAGAATGTCTGTGGATCGTACTCAGTCGCTTTCAAGCGCAGTTCTTCGGGAAGCAGTCGTCCATCCGCATAGTAAAACCATACGCCGTACACCTGAACCGCCCAATCGCCGTTTCTGAAAACAGCGCGTCCGATACGGTCGGGGTATGCGGCGGCGAGGGCTTTCATCACTTGTTCCCCTTGGTTGAGCGTTTGCGCGTGAAGAAAATGTTGACGCATAAAAAAGAGCATAAAAAGCATCACAAACAACGGCGCCTTCGCGTTTTTTCGCGTCACAGTGTACGCTAGTTTCTTAAAAACAGCTCGCAATGGCGCTTTCCAAGGTGTCAATTTGCGGAGAAATACAAGCCATTGGCTTGCATTCTTTTTTGAGCAAGGGCAATGTTTCAGGTATTGGCGCTGTTTGTCCGAGCGTGTCAAACACCAAAGCCGCCTGTCTTGCCGGATGCTCTGTGGCAAGGACGATAGTATGATACTCATCACCGTTTGTTTCAACGTTCTGCTTTGCGGCGGCAAAGGCGACCGCCGTATGCGGATCGAGAATTATCTTGTATTTTTTCCATACATCTTTCATGGTTTTACGGGTAATCTCATCATCTATTGATTGGGGAAAGACCATATTTCGCATGACAAGCGGAGCTTCATTGTAAAACGAGAGGAGGCGTTCATAATTGGATGGAAAGCAGACATCAAGCGCGGGTGAAATGGTCTCGATCCGCCGCTTTATGGAAAAAGCTTTTCCCGAAAAGAAATTGGCGAAAGCGTTGTTAGCGTTCATCGCAGCAATAAAACCATTCACCGGCATACCAAATTTCCATGCGTAGAGTCCCGCAATAAGGTTTCCGAAATTTCCACACGGTACGCTGAATTGCAGATCGCCGGAAAGCCATTTCTTCACCTTAATAAAGGCGTAGAGATAATAGAAGGTCTGAGGCAGAAGACGGCCTACGTTAATGGCATTAGCTGTCGTCAAGTTATAACGTTCAACAAAGTCTCTGTCCTTCATGATTTCCATCACCAAGCGTTGGCAATCGTCAAAAACGCCGTCTATTTGAATCGGGATGATATTGCCCCCATTTTCCACAAAAGTTTTCTCGTCAAGTCCGCGAATAACGCCGGAAGGATACAGGATAACCGATATAATATTCTTCCTTTGATGAAAAGCGTGAGCGAGACTGACTCCGGTATCACTTCGAGCTGCGGACAACACCATGGTTTTCTTATCACCGGGCGCAAATTCTTCCATAAGCGCGGCGATATAGGCAATGCCAAAATCTTTGAACACGCCGGTTGGACCATTGTATAAAGTCAGTATAGAATAACGCTCGTCCAATTGCCGCAATTCCGGCTCAAAATCAAAGGCGCTTTCCGCAACCAAAGCCGCGCTTAAAGGATTTAACTCACCTTGAAGCAAAATGGGAGATATGGCGGAAATCAATTCCCGAAAGGTTGTTTCGCTATCCATATAAAGAAAAAAATGCCGCATGTCCATGACCGAATCAAGGACATACAACCCGCCCTCAGGCGGCATCCCATTGAGAATAGCCTCTTTATACGAGACGGGTGTTATATCCGATTGAGTTGATCTAAATAACATTTGACGATCCTTTTGTCTTTTGAATAAGTATACAAAAAAGACGCGTTTTCCTCAAGACCGTAGAAGACATAAGGCAATCCCTCCGCTTTGCCTGTTATTGATACATGATCACATACGGCCTCGGATTCAAGGCATACACATCTTTGGGCGCAAGCAAAGGGCGATCAAAACCCGCGCCCGGTATATTAAAATTGTAGAACAATTTGAACGCTTTAACCGGCATATTAAGCGTCGGCTTCAGCGGATATGCCAGGTTGTAATCATCAAAGGCGTTCGCTTTATAAGAGCCAATCTTCTGGGCGGGATTTCCAAAACCATCCGCGCAATGCACAAGACGCACCTTGCTGAAACTGCTCTTCAGTTCCGTGCGGTTTGATATCATCCATGGCTTAAACTGGTGGATCACCAGCATCCGCTCGCCGGGAATATTGTTTGTCTTCAAGTATTCTTCCATTACTTGCTGAACTTGATTGATCTCTGCGGCGGTTACTGTGCCGATCTCTTTCATTGGTTTGATTGTGCGCCATTCGGGATCCAAAGCGAGGTGAACATTAGGGTACTTGAGGTAGGGAAGCATTCGTCTTATAGCCGCAAGCGGATCGTACTTGCCGATTTGGTGATCAATGAAGACAAGCATATTGCGCTTTTGCGCATAGTTTATGTACTTCATAAGCAATTCGTTGTTGATGATTCCGATCTCTCCCTCGGGCCACACTGTTCCATAAATGATGTAAAATGCGGTGATAATGTTTCTGCCGCCTGTCTTCTTGTATTCGGCGGCAAGTTTTGTGAGTTGCGCATCCAGTTCTTCCATTGAGTAACGCCCCAAAATCCCCATATTTACGGAATTCGGGTGTCCATAATACGCGAGAATATCGTTATTAAGCAGAAGCGAACGCTGATCCGGTGTTATGGGTTTGGAAGCTTCCGCATCCGCTTGCGTGTCAGCCCAATACGGCTTGCGGTTTTGTCTCTCTCGTTCCGCCAAAAATTGGTCGGCGAAGAGTATATTGGGAAAAAGTCCGCGTTGTTCATCTATGCGATTGACATTCGGCGTTTGTTGAGTGGCAGTTTGAGCAAACAAAGCGAAAGACCCCAGCAAAAACAAGAGAATAAAAATTTTGTTTATATTTGTCATTAACACTGTTCCAACTCCTGCGTAATTTCATCAAGACGTTTCTTAATTGAATCAAGCGTCCGTTCAAGACGGGCTTTTTCTTTTTCAAGCTTTTCAAACCTCATGCGGGGATATTCTTCAAGAGACGGCGTTTTCTGTGACTTTGCGGCGGCCTTTACCGTATCAGGACTTTTACCACCGAGCAGGGCAGATTCCGCCGCTATGCGAACATCTTCGTCTCTGATGCCCGCCAAGAAACGCATGTTGTCGGGACCCACAGAAGGATTGACGTTGTACTGACGCGCCTTTATGGCGGTCATAGCCGCAAGACGCGGAATTCTCAACACCCTGTCGATATAATCCTCAAAACGCCCTCCAATCTTCTCACACAGTTCCTGCGCTACCAGCAATTTTTCTCCCAAGTCTTTAACCAACGCCCCATTTTCCGCAAGGTGCTTCGCTTTGATGATTTCGGTTAACGCGATCAGCTCTGGAGAAGAGGCGAAGACATTCCGGTATATGTTTTGAGTTTCGGCTTTTTCAAGAAGATTATGGAGAATAGCCCAAAATTCCGAAGTATGCGCTCTCGCTGAGAGCTTGCCTCCCTGTGCGCACGCATGCAGATGGTGCGCGTATTCGTGTATCGCCGTATATAACAAAAGGTTGTCATCGTTAAAGTTTCGGTTGTGGATGACAATTTCCTTCGTCTCCGGCTTGTATAAGCCATTCACCTTCTTGCTCTTTTTACCTGAAAATAGCAAAGAGAAGTCTAGTGGCGCGTCTTCTATGGCTAAAAGCTTTTCTTTGATTTGATCTTGATTCAAATAGTTCTCCTCACAATGATTTGATGCGCCGACGCCTATTCCAACTCTCCGAGTTTTTCCATGGCTAATATCGCAGCCGCAACGCACGCTGTTTCAGTTCTCATAGCCCGTTTACCCATAGAAAGACGGATAAATCCCGCATTCTCAAGTTCCGTGCGCTCACGAGCCGACCATCCTCGCTCTGATCCCACAGCGATCACCAAAGGGTGTCCGAGGGGATTGAGCAGGGACAGTGCGCCTTCAGGATGTACGTTGTCTGCGGCGACGAGAATAGGACTGGTGCGAAGGCTTCTGTTTCTGCCGGAATCGGAATACGGCGAAATCCGTTCTTTTTCCCACGGACGCTCCAAAAGCCAGCCGTCTATGCTCTCATACGCAGACACCAGCGGAATACGGGTGTCACGCGCCTGTACCGCTCCTTCGACAAGCGCCGCATGAGCCCCGCCGTCCGTGAGCAATCTCGTGTCGCGGTAGCTCTTTTCGCCCAAATCCGTGCCGAAGACATCTATAGCCTCGACGCCGAGGTTTGCAAGATCGCGCAAGAGGCGGCGCAACTGTATGGGGCGGGGAAAGCCCACGCCGATACAGAGGGGAAGACGTGGCGGCGGCTTCTCTTTGAGATTAAGGGAAAAGCCAATGCCCTCAAACCTGACGCTTTCAATAAGCCCTGTACCACGATTCCCACCCACGATTCCCGCGTCAAAGGTATCGCCCACTTGTTTGCGCAACACTTTGAGAAGATGAACGGCGCGTTCATCACGTTTGGGAAGAGGTTTCCCAATTTCAAGCGGTTCAAAAAGGATAATGTTCACGGTACATCAACCCTTTTGAGACAATTCTAAAATCAACTCCACTTCACCCCGTCCAAGCTTCAACGAGCGGGCAATGTCATCAACCTTCCAGCCCAGATGCGCCAGTTTTATAACATTCTCCCGTACGCCTACAGGAAGAGGTCCCTTGTCTTTGGAACCTCCTCCTGAGATCGGACCCCTCTCTTTCATCAGAGTTCCCATAAGCTTCATCTGATCCTGAGCTTGCTTGTTTAATTCTTCAAGCCGTGTTTCAAGACGCGCAAGCCATTCACGGGATGTCTGAGCCGATGCGATACGCTCGTCAATGGAGACAAGCGCCGCATCCAAGGTCTTAATCTTATCTGCGGCATCGTTCGCCTTGTCGCTTTCGGCAGTCAAAACGCCGATCATCGAACGGAATGAGGTTGCCTGAGAAGAAAGCTCCAGCAACTCGGCGTTGATACGCGCGGCAGCTTGTTCAGAATCCTGCAACATCTTAAAATTGCGGTCAATTCCTTCGTTGGTGGCATCAAGCGTTTGATTTTTGCGTTCAATGCGCAGATAACGCTCTTCGGAACTTTCAAGCGCGTCATTGAATTTGCGAATTTCAACCTGCATTGACTGCAACGTATCATCCGATGCCGAAAGTTGGGCGAGTTTCTCATCAACAGACTTGGAAGTCTGGAGCAACCGGCTGAATTCGGTCTCCATCTGCTCAATGCGATGTTTTTCAGAAAGGAAGCGGGTCATCTTGGCGTTTACTTCATCTTCAAGACGTTTTATCTTGATAAACTGATTTTCAAGATCGGCCGCTTCGGTGCGCCGCTGATCCAGGCGATCAAGATCGTCTCTCAGGTCTTCGATGTGTTGTTCAAGGTCATGTTTAAGCGTGTCGGCGCGTTCAAAAAGGCTCGTTTGAGAGGCGAATTCTTTGATATGGCGATCCACTTCCTTTATCGCCGCATCCAAACTTCGCGCCTGTTCGTCAATATGGGAGAAAAGCTCTGCGCGGTGGGCGTCAGCTTCCATGCGTATGTCTTCGATAGAAACTCGTATGGCGCTCAGGCGTTCATTGTTTTCCATCGCCAAATCCCTGCCGTGCTTGCGGGTTTCTTCCAGAGCGGTTTCCAATTCCCGAAGTTGAGCATTGAGGTTTTGCTTCCATTCGTCAATGTTGTCTTTTGATGTTTCAAAAAGACCCGCAATCTCGCCGCTCCGTTCTTCAATGTCATCCCGCATTTTTTTGAGTCTGGCTTCCATATCCCGCTGATTCTGCTTGAGCGTTTCCGCGACGGCAAGGTTATGCTTCCCGATTTCAGAACGCACCGAGGCTTCGGCGGAACTGCGGGCGTCTTCCATATCCTGCCGGAATTGCTGTTTAAGGGAGAAAAGCGATTCGTCAGCGATCTTCATCTGCGTCCTGACGCCTTCTTCAAAGCTGTCCGCATCTTCCTTGAGTTTCTCTAATTGCGCAGTCAACTGCTCGTTGTATTTGTTAAGCCCTGTCTCCAGTTGCCCGGTATAGGTGTTTTCGATGACTTTTCGATTGGATTCGGCTTCTTCGGCTATAACGGCAAGCTGGTTGTCAAGGAACTGCTTCCATTCGGCAAGGCGCTGATCTACGGCTTCTGTCCTTTTGTCAAGATTTGCCGTAAACTCATCCTCAAAAACCTTGAGTTTTTCGGAAGCATTTCCGTAAGCCCGCTCTTTCAACGCGGCAAGCTCTTGCTCTATACTTGCCATTTCGCCCTTGAGTGAAGCGGTTGCTGTGGCAAAGGAGGCGAGAATGGTTTTACGCTCTTCTTCCGAGGAAGTCTCAAAAGTGGAGAAATCGGTCTTTACACGCGCTTCCGTGTCTTGCAACAAAATGCGGAGCTCATTCTCAAGTTGAGCCGTGTCTTCGGCTAAAAGTTCAAAACGCCGGAATTGTTCCGCCTGAGCCGCGCGATACTCATCAAACTTGGCGTCCGTTTCAAGAAGCACGCTTTGTTCCATGCGCTCCGCCGCTGTCTGGAATTGATTCTCGAATTTTTGGATCATTGCGTCCGCGCTTGCCGTCATTTCTTTGAATTTCCGCATAAACGCGGCTTTTTTTTCATTGGATTGAGATTCGGCTTCTTCAATCGCGTTTTTCATATCAGACTGAATGATAGAGGAAGTTTCCGCCAGTTTGTCCTGAATGGAATGCAACCGGCTTTCCGCTTGGGCGATTTCTTCCTCAAACTGCGTCTTGGTTTGATTGATTGCGGTTTCCAAGCCGGCGGCCATGCGTTTGGTGTCGGTGTTTATGGCTTCGGCTGTAGTTCGGGCGCGTAGCTCAACATCTTCCACCGAGATAGCAATGGCATTCTTGATGTGATCCGATGTTTTGTCAATTTCTTGTTGAATGTGTCTCAATTGTCTTTCGGCGTTTTCAATCTCCGTTTCCAAATGGGATTTAATTTCCGTGAAAGCTGTGTCCAACTCGGCCGTACGCGCGCTGTTCTGTTCGTGGGCGCGTTCCTGCTCTGTAGCAATGGCATCCTTGGTACTGGACAGCAAATGCGCCAGTTCCGCCGACCGCCGGCTGGCCTGCTCGTCTCCGGCCTCAAACGCGGCTTTCCATTGGGCGAGGCGGTCGTCAGCCGCGTCTTGGGCTTTGCCGTCGCTCTCGGCGACAGCCTCGCCGACCGCCGCCTTGATGCGGCTCGCCGCCTCCTCGAATTCGTTGTGAATGGAAAGGAGCCTGGCGTCCGCTTCCGCGATCTCAGCCTCAATCCGGGTTCTGGT
>JAISCC010000085.1 GCA_031265845.1 Treponema sp. | reverse complement strand
AACAACCTTAGCCATAATTCTGGTGCTACCAGGAATGTTGGAACTTTCCCGGCGACGCGAAGTGTCGATCAACAGCCTAAAAACAAGCGAGGCGTGTTAATATGGAAAATGATAAGACCAAGACAGAACCTAGAGGTTCCAAGACAGAACCTAGAGGTTCCAAGACAGAACCTAGAGGTTCCAAGACAGAACCTTCAGGTTCCAAGGCGGAACTTCGAGGTTCCAAGACAGAACCTAGAGGTTCCAAGACAGAACCTTCAGGTTCCAAGATAGAACCTTCAGGTTCCATGACAGTACACTTGTACGAAGTTTTGATCTTACTAGATCAAGAAGCGATTTTTTCGAGGATGAAAAAATTTTGGAGGATTTTATGGCAAGCGAAGCAATGAAACAGGTAAAACAGATGATGGGTCAGCATGGCTCTAGAAGTATGCGCTACGCGCTTAACCCAAACGCCGATTTTACTCAAATAAGGCGAATGATGGACGCGCAAAGCGCTCAAACGCCGATTGAACCGGGCGTTGCGTTTGAGGCTGTTACAATAAGAGGCGTCGGCGCGGAACGTACCATTGCCGGTAATGCGAAGGGAAACGGCATAATTATGTATATTCATGGCGGAGGCTTTGCCTTTGGTTCCCCGGCGTCAACCAGGGGTTCTTCATCGGCGCTCGCGGCAGAAACGGGTCTTCCGGTATACTCCATTGATTACCGGCTCGCGCCCGAACACCGGTTCCCCGCCGGGGTTGAAGACTGTCTTGCGGCATACAAGGCGTTGGCAGAACAATTCCCGCAAAGCGGCATAGCGATAATCGGCGAAAGCGCCGGGGCTACCTTTGCCCTGGTAACGGCGCTTATGGCGAAGGATAACGGCATAAAACCGCCCGCCTGCGTCATAACCTATTCACCGGCGACAGATATGGCGGAGGATCATCCGAGCCGGTCCATGAATGAAAATACGGATATGATTATTCCACCCGATATAATGGCGCTGGTATGCGGCATTTATATAAGCAGCGATGACGATCCCCATAACCCGTATATTTCTCCATTGTACGGTGATTTTACCGGTTGCCCACCGCTTAAAATCGTCGTGGATAAATCGGAGGTGCTCTATGATGATTCGCGCCTGTTGGCGGAAAAGGCTTCGGCGGCAGGGGTTGCGGTGGAATACAGCGAGTTTGACGAAGCGTTCCATTCCTTTCCAGCCACAGGCAAAATAACGCCGGAAGGGACACAGGTGTTGGCGGAAACAGCCGCTTTTATACATAAATACTGCGGTTAAGCCGCTGTGAGTGGAATAGAAATTATTTTTGAATTTTTGGAGGTTGAATTATGAGCCAATCACTATTATACCCAAAGGCAAGCGTATCGCGCAGGGTTGTCGATTTATGCGGTTTCTGGAAATTCCAGTTTGACCCGGAAAACAAGGGCGGAGCGGAGGGCTGGACAACAAAACTGCCCTCTCCGGTTTCCATGCCGGTCCCCTCAAGTTTCGCCGACTTTTTCACGGACAAAGATTCTCGTGAATACACCGGAGACTTCTGGTACGAGACCGAATTCTTTGTCCCCGGTGAATGGCGGGACAAAGAAATCGGCATACGCTTTGCCGCCGCCGCCCATCGCGCCGTTGTGTTTGTAAACGGGCGGGAAATCGCCGTCCATGAAGGCGGTTTCACCCCTTTTGTCGTTCCTCTAAACGGGGCGGTCAAATGGGATGAGCCAAACATCTTGGTTGTGAAGTGCAATAACGAACTCCGGGAAGATCGTATTCCCGTTGGCGTTACCGCGACATTGCAAAACGGCAGGAAAATGGCGAAACCCTATTTTGATTTCTTCAACTATGCGGGGTTGTTGCGCCCGGTAACACTGCTTGCGCTGCCAAAAGAACACATCGCGGATTTTACGGTACGGCACGAACTGAAAGGCGCAGACACCCTGGTCCATTACTCGGTTGAAACAACGGGTGATAACGTGGTGAACCTTGCCGTGTTTGATGAAGACGGAAAACAAGTCGCGTCCGCTTCCGGAAAAGACGGAATTGTCAGCATTGACAACGCCCGCCTGTGGAATGTGCGGGACGCATACCTCTACAAATTCGTGTTCCGCATACTGGACGGCAGCGCAATTATTGACGAATACTCCGAGGATATTGGAATCCGCACGGTTGAGGTTCGGGGGACAGATATTCTGCTCAACGGCAAGCCGGTCTACCTCAAAGGTTTCGGCAAACACGAAGACAGCGACAGCAACGGCAGGGGCTACAATCCCGCCGTTATCAAGCGGGATTTTGAACTCATGAAATGGATAAGCGCCAATTCATTCCGCACCGCCCATTACCCCTACAGCGAGGAAATCTACCAAATGGCCGACCGTGAAGGGTTCCTCGTTATTGACGAGATAGCCGCGGTAGGCATGATGACCAGCACCCTGAATTTTATGGACGCCGCCAACGGCAAACCGACCGCATTTTTTCAAAAAGAGACCATGCCGCAGTTATTGCAGAATCATTTGACCGCCGTTGAAGAACTAATACGCCGGGACCGGAACCACGCCTGTGTCGTCGCCTGGTGTCTTGCCAACGAGCCGGAAACCACCGATGAAAGCGCTCTGCCGTATCTTGAAAAAGTGTTTGCCCGTGCCCGTTCTCTTGATGTACAAAAACGTCCCTGTACATTCACTTCCCTAATGACCGCCACACCGGACAAATGTAAATGCGTCCAGTTATGCGACATTGTTTGCCTCAATCGCTATTATGGCTGGTATGTAAAAGGCGGCTATGAAATCGGGGAGGCGGAACTATGGTTTCGCGGCGAACTTGAAGGCTGGCGCAAACGCTGCACGGACAAGCCTTTTGTGTTTTCCGAATACGGCGCGGATACAGATGAGGCTCTGCATAAACTGCCTTCGGTCATGTGGAGTCAGGAATACCAGACCGAGTATCTTGAAATGTGCCACAGGGTGTTTGATTCTTTTGACTTTATCAAGGGCGAACAGGTGTGGAACTTCGCGGACTTTATGACCGTTGAGGGAATAATGCGGGTAGGCGGCAACAAGAAAGGCGTCTTTACCCGCGACCGGCAGCCCAAAGCGGCGGCGTTCTATTTCAAGAACCGCTGGGAAAGCCTGCCCGGTGACTACAAAGACAACAGGAATAAAAGGTAATACGCATCAAGTCCAGAGCTTTAATCCATAATGGCTATACCATCAGCCATTATGGATTAATCTACAAGAGCCGTATTTTTTGAGGCTTTTAACGGGACTTTGCAGGGACTCTTGCGCTCGGAAGGCGCGGCGAAACTGGCTTCTATTGGAATGATCATCGGCGCGGTGGGCAATATGTTGCTGGACCCGCTTTTTATTCCGGCGTTCAAAATGGGAGTGAAAGGAGCGGAGCGCCCGGATATTACCGCCCAAACCGCCGAAAGAAGCGCTTCTATCGAGACGCCATCTTCCCTCTCAATGGTCATAATGAGTCTTGCGGTCGTTGTCGGCAACACGCTTGCCTCTGGTTATGAAACTTATGTAATCGCCGATTCCGGCATAATCATTTTGATTTGGACGGTTTTCTGTTGGCGCGTCCCATTGTCGGCCTTGCCACAACAGCCTTAGCCATAATCCTGGCGCCGCCGGGAATGTATGCGGCGCGGCTTGCGCATGAGTCGCCTCGCTCTCTTGCGAATGAATGGCGTAGAACAAAGATCGCACTTGCAAAAGAACGGGCGAGCTTCTATACTGTACTGAATCTATGAAAAATATGAAAAACAAGTTTCTTCTTTATTTAGCGTTTCTGCTGTCGCTTCTCGCCGCTTGCAGCCGCACCGAACCGGAGATCTCGTACGCCGTTATGCAACTTGTGTATGCGCAGGAAAATGACGTTGTAAAAGAGTGCTTTTCTTTTTTTATTCTCGCAACCGATGAAGACGGAATAGAAAATCTTGACGATCTCTATTTGTACCATGATCGTGAAGGGTTGCGCTGGCATCTTTCGGAACGGGATTGGATAGCGCTTCAGCAGGACGGCAAAACGTGGTTGGGAAGCAGGAGCGTCGCTATGATTGATGAAGAGCCGCTGCCTCGCGGACTGTACCGCGCCGTGCTGGTAAACAAAGCCGGCGAAGAGGCCGCTCGCAACGTCACTTTTGATCCCCCAATACAGCCGCGCTTTCCGTTTCCTTCGCTGGTCATCGCGGATGGAAACTACGCCATTGACTCACAATATCCGGCGAATTATTTTCTCGGCTATAATGAGCAGGGCGATTATGTTCAGACCGTACGGGCGGCCGCCTTGCGGGGAGCCGTGGCCGACCTGAAATTCAACTCAACGGTCAAATCAGCCGCGTTGTGGGCGGAAGATCAACTGTATTCCACATCGGCTCTTACGGACGCGCGTCCGGTGAATTAGACTTTACAGGGTGGACGCGGGTGAACATCCGCAGACATTCCGCGCTATGAGCCGCCTACACGTACTCTTCCCACGCCTTTACTTCAAGACCTTTCACCTTTTTGTACGCGAGCGCGTCTACGAATTCCCGCGCCGCCTTGATGTTGGTGAAAAGCGGTATGTCGAAATCAACAGCCATGCGCCTGATGATATAATCGTTCTTCAATTCGGTTTCCTGATTGTTTTTGGGAATATTGATGATCAGATCGATTTCACGGCGGCGGATATAGTCCGCGATATTCGGCTCTCTGGCTTCAAGAGGCCAGTGAAGGCTTTCGGTGGGCGCGCCGTTGCTGTTGAGAAATTTCGCGGTGCCGCGTGAGGCGTAGAGTTCATAGCCCATCTCAATGAGTTTTTTGGCGGAATCAAGGAAGTCCAACTTGGCTTCCATAGGCCCCGTTGAAAGGAGTATCCGCTTTTTGGGAATACGGTAGCCCACGGAAAGCAACGCTTTGAGAAAGGCGTCGTGCAGGTCTTCGCCTATGCAACCGACTTCGCCGGTGCTTGCCATTTCCACACCTGAAACGGGATCCGCTCCGTGCAGGCGGGAGAAGCTGAACTGGGCCGCTTTTACGCCCACCCATTCAAGATCAAGGGAGGAAGGGAGGGCTTGGGTTATGGGTTCATCCAACATGGCGCGCACCGCCAACTCTATCATGTTCACGCGGCAGACCTTGGAACAGAACGGAAAGCTCCGGCTCGCCCGAAGGTTGCATTCGATGACCCGTACGCGGTTGCGCTGGGCAAGGAATTGAATGTTGAAGGGTCCGGTGATGTTCAGTTTGCGGGCGATCTGGGAACTGATCTTCCGTATCTTGCGGATCGTTTCGATGTAGAGCCGCTGGGCCGGCAACACCACAGTGGCATCGCCCGAATGAACGCCCGCGTTTTCAATATGTTCGGTTATGGCGTGAAAGAGAATCTCGCCGCGCTTGGCAACCGCGTCCACCTCAATTTCCTTGGAGTTTTCCACAAATTTCGAGATGACCACCGGATGTTCCGCAGACACATCCGCCGCCATGCCCAGGAATTTTTCGAGGCTGGCGTCGTCCCACGCCACATTCATCGCCGCGCCGGACAGCACGTAACTGGGACGGATCAACACCGGATAGCTGACTTCCGCCGCGAATCGCTTGGCGGAAGCCAGGTCTGTCAGTTCCTTCCATTCGGGCTGCTCAATGCCGAGCGCGTCGAGAAGCGCGGAAAACTTGTTGCGGTCTTCAGCTTTGTCTATGGATTGGGGTGTGGTGCCGTATATCACCACGCCCGCGTTGTAGAGATCAATAGCCAAGTTGTTGGGTATCTGCCCGCCCACAGACAGGATCACCCCGTCAGGGCGTTCGCGTTCGTAGATGTCCAGCACCCGTTCAAGAGTGAGTTCCTCGAAGTAGAGCCGGTCGCATACATCGTAGTCTGTGGACACGGTTTCCGGGTTGCAGTTGATCATGATGGAGCGCCGCCCCAGTTTCCTCGCCGTATCAACCGCGTTTACGCAACACCAGTCGAATTCAACGCTGCTCCCGATGCGATACGCGCCGGAGCCGAGCGTCATCACGCCCCGTCCGGACGGCTGTACATCGTCAACGGCGCCCGCATAGGTGAGGTAGAGATAGTTGGTTTTCGCCGGATATTCAGCGGCAAGCGTATCAATCTGCTTGACCACCGGACGGACGCCGTACGCTTCCCTGAGTTCGCGCGCGCCGGACTCAGACGCGCCTATGAGTTGACCGATGCGGACATCCGAGAAACCAAGTTGTTTTGCGCGGAGGAGAAGCGCAGGAGGGCAGTCCGCAGGAGAATCCGGTTTTACGGTTCCATGTCCCCTTAATTCCTGTTCACATTCAAACACATTTTGTATTTTATACAAAAACCACTTGTCTATGCGGGTGAGGCGGTGGATTTTATCGACGCTCCAGCCTTCCTGAAGGGCGCGGTAGATGACGAAGATGCGTCTATCCGTGGGGCGCGCGAGAATATCTCTGATTTTCGCCGTGGTGAAGCCGGCGCCACACAGATTGTCATCGCCGGAAAGCCCCGTCGCGGCGGTACCGGTCATACGGAGCGCTTTTTGAAGGGCTTCTTCGAATGCGCGTCCTATGGACATGACTTCGCCTACGCTTTTCATTTCCGAACCGATGCGATTCTCTACATTTTTGAACTTGGCGAGATCCCAGCGCGGAATTTTTACCACGCAGTAGTCCAAACTCGGCTCAAAACAGGATTTGGTGACGCGGGTGATGCGGTTTTCAATGTCAACGAGGGAGTAACCGAGCGCGAGTTTCGCGGCGACAAAGGCGAGCGGGTAGCCTGTGGCTTTGGACGCCAAGGCTGACGAGCGGGAAAGCCGCGCATTTACTTCTATGATACGGTAATCTTCGGAAGCGGGATCCAGGGCGTATTGGATGTTGCATTCGCCTACAACGCCTAAATGCCGGATTACGTCAATGGCGATGCGGCGCAGTTTGTGATATTCGCTGTCCGTGAGGGTCTGGGATGGGGCTACTACGATGCTCTCGCCCGTGTGTATGCCTAGAGGATCCAGATTTTCCATGTTGCACACCGTGATGCAGTTGTCGAACCTGTCCCGCACCACCTCGTATTCGACTTCTTTCCAGCCGCCGAGCCATTCTTCCACGAGCGCTTGCGGCGCGTAGGAAAACGCCTTGTCGCAACGTTTGCGGATGTCCGCTTCATTTTTGCAGATGCCAGAGCCGGCGCCGCCAAGCGCGTAGGCCACGCGCACCATAACCGGAAACCCTATCTCATTTGCGGCTTCAACCGCCGCTTCCGTATCGGCAGCCGCAATGCTGCGGGGCGTTTTTGCGCCGATTTCGTCAAGACGTTTCACAAAACGCTCGCGATCTTCGGTGTCTTCAATGGTTTTCACCGGTGTGCCAAGCGTTTTCACTCCGTATTTGTAAAGGATTCCTTCGCGGTCCAACGCCACGCCGCAGTTCAGCGCGGTTTGTCCGCCAAAGGCGAGGAGCAGTCCATCCGGTTTTTCTTTTTCAATAACCTGACGCACATACTCCGGGGTGACGGGCAGAAAATAGGTGGCGTCCGCCATGCCTTCGCTGGTTTGTATGGTGGCGATGTTCGGATTGATGAGAACGGTTTTGACGCCTTCTTCCCGCAACGCCTTGAGCGCCTGCGAACCCGAATAGTCGAATTCGCCAGCTTGCCCTATTTTTAGGCCGCCGGAACCCAAGACCAAGACTTTATGAATGTTTCCCATGACGTTTTTATGCATAACGGCGGATAGTATATAAGAAAAAAGGGCGTTAGACAAGAGAGCGCTTATATTGTTGCGCGGGAACACGGCTAGTCCGGCGCAATGCGGGTGGAGGGAGGCGCAACCAGCTACAGCCTGCTAAAAACCTTTTTATAAAAAAAGAACAGCTTGCCCAAGCCTCGCTTGCCCAAGCGCAGATCACTTCTTCCGCAACTCGTTCAAAGCCTCCAACCCGAAGACTGCGCCGGATTGCAACTCCTCGGTTATGGAATTCGGGACGAGCATCATGGAATTGCCGGCTTTGAGACCTTCGTTCAGTATCGAAAGTATTTTCAACTTCATGGCGAGTTCATTGGCGGCGTACACCGACACAGCCGTTTCCAATTTCTTGGCGATCTCAATTTCAGCTTCCGCAAGCAGGATGCGGCTTTTCTTTTCCCGCTCCGCCTTGGCGAGACGGGCGAGGGACTCCTGCAACGCCTCCGGTATCTGAATGTCATGGATTTCAACATATTGCACCGTAATGCCCCAGTCCGTTGTCTGTTTGTCCACTTCCTCCTGTATCTGCTTTTCGATTAAATCTCCTTCTTCAAGGAACACGGAAAGCGTGTTGCCGCACACTGCGTTTCTGAGACCGGCTTTGGAGGCGAGCGCCACCGCCTCTTCATAATCCTCCACTTCCAGCGCGGCTTTCTGGGGATCCCACACAAGCCAGAACGCGAAGGCGTCGACATTCACGGTTACGGAATCTGCGGTAAGGATATTCTGCGCGGAAAAATCCATTATCCGTATGCGTATATCTATAACAGAGCCAATCCGGTCGGCTATTGGAATGAGAAAGAACAAGCCGGGTCCCCGAACCGAATGAAATTTACCGAAACGCAGGACGATCATGCGCTCCCATTCATCGGCTTTTTTGATAGAAGAAACAATCAATACAAGAACAATCAGGGCGACGCCGACAACCGCAATAATCCTTCCTGTTTCTCCAAACCTTCCAGCCCCTTCAAACAGCGCAAGACCTGCGGCAATCTGGATCGCGCTATATGCAACGAGCGCCATTTTTACGCCCGTCCAATCCTGTAGTTTTTTTGTTTTTTCCGGTACATGCGCCGAATATTGTCTGCGTTTCATCGCTTTTATCTCCTCATGCGTCAGAACGCATTAGAATTTCCGTATCAATTCCAGCATTTCGTCTTTTCCGAGTCCCAGGTCTTCCAGTTCCCGCATAAAACGCCCCAACACTTCTTGAATCTTCCGGTTTCTGATCTCTTCTATAGATTCCGGAGCTTCCGGTTTTTTGTTTGATATGAAGGTGCCGCTCCCCACCTGCGTCACCAGTACGCCGCGAATTTCCAATTCACCGTAGGCTTTGGCGATGGTATTCGGATTGATCTTCAATTCCACCGCCAGAGCGCGGATAGTGGGCAGCCTGTCTCCGGGCTTGAGCCGTTCCGACAGAATCGCATACTCTATCTGCTGAATGATCTGCCGATAGATAGGCGTCCCGTTAGCCGCATCCAGAGAAAATGTAATATTCGGATCGACTTTCACGGTACTCATACCCCCCCCCCCCCCCAAGTGAAACGGCAAAGAACGCCGGACTCTAACGGTTGATTCTTAACAGCGTTCAGCCGGTCCATGTCACGCCTTATCCCAGCAACTTCAGCACATGAGACGGGCATTTCGCCACACACGCCGCGCATGCGGAGCATTTCGCGTAATCAACGACCGGTATGCCGTCTATAATGGTGATGCAGTGATCCGGACACGTGCGGACACAAAGGGCGCATTTGATACAACCGGTCTTGCATGTTTTGCGCACCTGCGGTTTGAGCGGATTGCGGTTGGAACACAATGCCATGGAACCCCTGCGATCTTTTGGCGCAATCCTGATAAGCCCTTGGGGACATGCGCTCATACAGGCTTTGCAACCCGTACAGGCGTCTCTGTCGATGACGGGAAGTCCGTCTCGCCCCATGGTGAGAGCGCCGAATTGGCACACGTTCACGCAGTCGCCAAATCCCATGCAACCCCACGCGCAAAGTTTGGTTCCGCCAACCGCGAGTTTCGCGCCCCGGCACGTCCGCATGCCACTATATTCACCTTTTAAGGGCGCCAAGTCTTTTGAGCCTTGACAGGCGAGTATGGCAATTTCCGGCGCCATATCCGCGCTGCCGCCCATGAGCGCCGCGAGCTTCTCGGCGACGGCTTGCCCGCCTACGGGACACTTGTTTATACCGGCGGTCTTTGCCGCGACCGCAGCCGCGTATCCGTCGCACCCGGCGAACCCGCAACCGCCGCAATTGGCGCCGGGCAAACAGTCCCGCACCTGCCCCGCCAGGGGATCGACGGCTACCGCGAAGATTTTTTTGAAGAATCCAAGCGCAAAACCCAGAACAAAAGCCAGAATAAGAGCGAATATTGCGGTTATTATGATTATCATATCACTATCCTCACTTCACCAACCCTGAGAAACCAGTAAACGCCATAGACAACAGAGCGGCTGTTACGAACAATATGGGCGTACCTTTGAGAAACGCCGGAACCTCGCTGGAGCGGAGCCTGTCCCGAATGCCCGCGAGGATGACCAGCGAAAGCAGGAAGCCAAGCGCAACGCCGGTTGCAAACACTATGGCCTCGATAAATGAGTAGCCATTGGAAATGACATCAAAGGTTACGGCTAAAATGGCGCAGTTTGTGGTGATAAGCGCGAGGTAGATGCCCATTGAGCCGTACAGCGCAGGCGCCGTCTTTTTTAGGTAGAATTCGACAAGTTGCACAAGCGCCGCTATAACCAAAATGAACACGAGTATTTGCAGGAACACAAGCCCAAGCGGTTCCAGAATAAACGTATAAATGGGATACGTGACGCATGTCGCAAGCACGGTGACAAACGTGACGGCAAGACCCATGCCCGTGGCCTTATTCACATCGGTGCTCATGCCGATAAAAGGACAGAGCGCCAAAAAGCGCATCAGCACCACATTGTTAATCAGAAACGCCGAAATAAAAATTTTGAACAACTGCATGCCGCCTCCTAAATGGCTTTTTCCCTGTTTGCAACGTTTACAGCCTTTTTCAAAAACAAATTAAGGCTGATGAACAGGGCGAATACGAAGAATCCACCCGGAGGCAGAACAAAAAACAGAATGGGCTGGAAGGAGTCGGGCAAAATCTGGAAGCCAAGAACAGAGCCGTTTCCGAGAATCTCCCGCACAACCGCGATGCCGGCAAGCACCCACGTATACCCAAGCCCCATGCCGAGCGCGTCAGGGATGACATCACCAAGCGGCTGCTTTGACGCGAATCCCTCAACCCGCCCCATGATGATGCAATTCACCACGATGAGCGGAATGAAGACACCCATCGCCTTTGACAAGTCCGGAAACCACGCCTTTAACACATAGTCGATGACCGTTGTAAACGCCGCAATAATGATGATGAACACCGGAATACGCACTGAGTCGGGTATCAACTTTCTAAAGACGCTGATGACGACTTCCGACATGAGAAGCACAAAGGTCATGGAAAGCCCCATGCCAATGCCGTTTATCACCGAGGTCGTCACCGCAAGGCTTGAGCAAAGCCCTATCATCAGGGCAAGAAGCGGGTTCTCGTTGATAATGCCATTGAGAAACAATGTAAAGAATTTTGAAAATCGCGTGGAAGTGGCGTTCATGTGCTGGATCCTCCCAAGTATGCGGTTGCGGCCTGCGCTGAGGCTTTCACCACATTGGCTACGGCGCGGCTTGTTATTGTTGACGCGGTGATGGCGGCGACATCCTCTTTCACCGCGAACGGATGGCTCGCGGGCTTTTCGCTGAATTGACCGGTGAACGTGATCTTCTTGGACTTATCCACATAGTAGGCCGGCGACGCCGCGTTCGCCCCCAGTCCGGGCGTGTCCGCATGTTCAAGTATCTTAACGCGGGTGATTTTTGCGTCGGTTCCCACGCCGGTGAGAACTTTGATGGGCCCGCCATAACTTGCGCCCGAAGCCTGAATCGCGAGACCAAGAGGCTCGCCGGATTTCTGTATTTCATACACAATATGGAAGGTTATGGATGCATCCGGCGATGAAACCTTATCCGTAACATCCTCGAAAGCGTCCATCTGCGGGAAAAGCTCCTGCAAAGAGGCTTCCAAATCCGCTTTTTGCCGTTCGGCTATGACCGTGGAGGTGCCGGCGTACACAAACGCCAGCCCCACGCAGGCGATAGTCGCGTACATTGCCAACACAAAGCCAAACTTCAACATTTCTTTCATATCCTTCATTTCCCCGCCTCCTTTGCCGCCGCCGCGCCGGTCGCCGCTGGCGCGGAAGGCTTTTTCTTGGGTACATATCCGTATTTTCTGGACAACAGCTTGTTGAGGAACGGGGTGAAGGCGTTCATTATGAGGATGCCGTAGGTGACGCCCTCTGGAAACGCGCCCCATTTCCGTATCAGTACCGTGATGAGACCAGCGCCCGCGCCGAACAGGAGTTTTCCTTTTGCCGTAAGGGGCGCGGTCGTGTAATCGGTCGCCATAAACACCGCGCCGAACAGTACGCCGCCGCTTAGAACGCCGAACAGCGGGTCAAGGCCAAGCGCAAGCGACCCGGCTGCGACAGCGGCGATCATGGCGAGGGGCGCGCGCCAGTCAATGGTTTTGGTGGCGAGAAGATACGCCGCTCCCGCCAAGATCAGCAGAATTGAGGTTTCGCCCGTGCTGCCGCCCCTGTTGCCGAAGAAAAGCGTCTTGATCACCGATGCGTAGTCCGCTACGCCGCCGAAAGAGTCCGCCACGTCCGCAATGCCCCCGCCCTGCTTGATGATGTTTAGCGGCGTTGCCGTGGTCGCAGCGTCAAAAGTCATGAAACCGCTCGACAAGTCATTCGGTCTGTTCCATTCGGTGAGCGCCGCAGGGAAACTCATCAGGAGAAAGGCGCGGGCCGAAAGCGCCGGGTTGAACACATTCGATCCAAGTCCGCCGAAGAATTCTTTAACCACAACAACCGCGAAGATCGCGCCCAACGCCGTCATCCACAGCGGCGTCGCGGGAGGGATCGCTAACGCGAGCAACAATCCGGTAACCGCAGCCGACAGGTCTTTCACTCTGGATTCCCGTTTGAGGACGCGCCTGAACGCCGCTTCCCCGATCATTGCCGCCGCGACTGAAACCACAATGTTGAGCAACGCCGGAAGCCCGAAGATGACGCACCCGAACACCGCAGCCGGAGCGAGCGCGACAAGTACGTTCCGCATAAGCGTGGCGGCGCTTGCCGATGTCGCTATATGGGGGCTTGGCGAAAGCTGCAACAGCTTTTTGCCAATGGCGCCGCCACCAGCGCCCTGCGCCGTTTTCTGTTCTTTACTATCTATTTCTGCCATATATTCCTCACTTCTTTTGAGCCGCGCCCTACCGGGACGCGGGCGCCGCTTGCCGTCTTGCCCTCAAGAGCAACTTGCCGACTCTGAACCGCTGAACCAGCTTGATGCGCGCCGGACAGTTATAAGTGCAACCGCCGCATTCAATGCAGTCCATAAGCCCGGCGCGCGCCGCTTCATCCAGATCGCCGGCGTTCAAGGCTATGTTCATCAGTACCGGCGAAAGCCTGCACGCACAGGCGCGCATACACCGCCCGCACCGGATGCAGGCGCCCTCGGCATAGGACGCGGTCTCTTCCCGCGTCATCAGAATAACGCCGGACGTGTTCTTTTGAATGGGAATCTCAAGCGTGGGCACGGAAACGCCCATCATGGGCCCTCCGAACAGTATTTTATGCAATTTTTCGTAATCAATATCCATAAAACACTGGGGCAAGCCAGTCAGCATGGCGCCGATAGGCGCCCTGATGTTTTTCGGCGTCTTGCACGCGAGTCCGCTCACGGTCAAGTCCCTGTCAACAAGCGGCTTGCCCAGCTCAAAGGCTTCGGCAATGGCAATGAAGGTGCCAACATTGTTCACGATGCACCCCGCGTCCATGGGAAGCCCGCCCGAAGGCACTTCTCTGCCCGTAAGCGCGGAGATGAGCAACTTTTCGCCTCCCTGTGGATATTGCGTGCGGCACAAGCCGATGGAAATTTTTCCCTCCAGACCCGCGCTTCGGATTTCCTGTTCGAGCGCGGGAATAAGGCTCGCCTTGTTGTCTTCCATGCCGATAATCGCGTTCTGCACTCCGGTGACGCGCATCACAATGGCGACGCCTTGTACAAGCTGTTTGGGCTTCTCAATCATCAAAGCCTCGTCTATGGTGAGGTACGGCTCACATTCGGCGCCATTGGCGATGATAGTGTCAATAGCTTTGCCCGGAGGCGGGGAAAGTTTCACGTGGGTTGGAAAGCCGGCGCCTCCCATGCCCACTATGCCGGCGTCGCGGACGCGCGCGACCGCCTCGTCTTTTGAACAGGCGAATGCGTCAAGCGGCGGCATAAACTCCGTATCGGTCAAAGCGCGTTCCGCATCCGCTTCAATATATACGCAGAGTCCGTCCGCGTTGTTCGATTGAAGATGCGGTTCCGTCTTCCGTACAATGCCGGTGACCGAGGCGTGAACCGGCGCCCCAAGGCTCCCCGGGTTCTCGACATCCGCGATCTTCTGCCCTCGCTTGACCCTGTCGCCAACGGCGACCAACACGCGATTCGGCGCGCCGAATTGCTGATTTATAGGAATGACAACCTGTTTCGGCGCGGGAATTGTCTCAACAGGCTTTCCTTCAGTGGCTGTCTTCCGCATGGGAAGGCGAAGCCCCCGTTTGAATGTCTTTATGTTCATACAAATATAATAGAAATAAAAATGAAAACCGTCAAGTGAGCGCAACTGTTTCAACACGGCGAATTTTGGACGCTCGCGACCGGTATAGGAGCCTCTGGAAATCCCCTGTTGAGACATCATGCGGCTCAAGCGGCGCAAAAGCGCGAGGTTCTTGAAGATGTCACGACAACCTTTGTGAAGTTTCAATGAGCCTCCGCTTGCAGTCTATAAGACTCCCTGAAATCTGTTGCCAAGCCTGTTTTTTGTGCTATATTGTTATATAATAGGAGTCTGCATGGCTGACAGCAGGGAGCGGGAGACGTTTCAATTATTTGACTTGATGTTCAAACTGATTTTGAAAGAGGCGATCCCAGCCGCTCTGGTGCGCTTCATCAACGGGCTGTTCGATAAGGGTTGTCCGCCTGAGAGCGAAGTGACGTTCGCCGAAAGCGTCAACGGACAAGCGGAGCGGCTTGAGAAGATCGCTTCTGATATGTGATCATGATTGGTGGAGACGCTTTTTTAATTGAGGCGCAAATCAACGATGACGAGAGTATAGCCCTGCGCGTCTTTCAATACGGCTTCGCCTATGCCGTGCGGACAAGGCGAAGCGCCGGGGATGCCGCCACGCTGGACATGCCTGCGGCGCGGATCGTTTTCCCGGACAAAACCACGCATGACTACGAAGTGGATGCGCTGAAGGTCTTGGATCAGAGTCTTGAGGCGCTCAACCGGCGGGACATGGCGTTGCTGTTCCCGTTTTGCTTGTTGAAGTTCCATAGGGAAGTGAAGAAAACTGCCGCAACTGTCGAGCGACGGAAGGGGTTGGCGGGCGAACTGAGAGAGATGCTGTGTGAGATGGAGGGGTTTTTGGCAGGATTTTTGCAAGAAGGAAGGCAACTAGGGGAAAAACGGGTGATTGAGCTTTTGGAACAAAGTTGTGCGCTTGAGCAAATAAAGCGGATGCTCGCCAAAGAAGCCGCGCAGTAGAATCCACAGAGAGGGTTTAGAGCGATTTTTCAGTCGTCACCGTTAACGCCAAAGTCCCGTATAGGCGCACAGAGGGTTGCTTACATTTCCAATATCCCTGTTTAGCTCGCAGGGTCGCACTCCACGTCCCACAGGACGGCGCGCGCCATCGGCACTTCGGGAAGCGGCAGATCTGGGTCAAGCTGCGCTTTCCTCTCCCCCTTTCAAATAGAGCGTATCAAAACCCCTCACATAAATTCAAACAAACCTGCGCCGTCAGCGTCCGGCTTCTGTTTGCGCACGCGCTCTGCGCCGCGCGCCGCGCCCTGTTTAACCGCGCCGCCTCCCAGCAGCCGCTTCCATTCGTGTATCCGGTTGAGCGCGTCAAGCGGGGCGAGGGCGTTGATGTCCATGGCCGCAATCTCGCGGATAATGGACGCTTGCCGTTTCGCATCCGGGTCTTGACGGCCGCCGCCTCCGGCTACGGGCGGCGGCAATGCTGGCGGAGTGAACACGCCCTGTTCCTCCATATCGCGCGATTTTGACGCCATTTTCAACGCCGTTCGCAATGCCGTTTCATCCGCCTGCAAACGCTCCATGATGATTCCGGCGCGTTCAAGTACCGGAGCGCTTAAACCGGCGAGACGGGCGGCGTGGAGACCGTAGGATTCCGACGCCGCGCCATCTTTGAGCTTCCGCAGGAAAATAAGTTCGCCTTCGTTGTCAATCACGTCCATAGAACGGTTCGCCATGCGCGGATGCGCTAGGGAGGAAAGTTCGTGGTAATGGGTCGCAAAAAGCGTACGGCATTGAATGGCGTCGAGAAGTTCCTCGCTTACAGCCCAGGCAATCGCAAGACCGTCCTTTGTGCCGGTGCCTCGTCCCACCTCGTCCATGATGACCAAGCTCTTTTCTGTAGCCGTATGCAGGATATAGGCGGTCTCGTTCATCTCAACCAGAAAGGTCGATTCGCCTCGCGCCAGATTGTCTGAGGCTCCCACGCGGCAGTAAACGCGGTCTACAAGCCCGACGCCAGCTTTTGCGGCAGGCACAAAACTCCCCATCTGGGCCATAATGACGATGAGCGCGGCCTGGCGGAGGTAGGTCGACTTGCCCGCCATATTCGGTCCCGTAATGAGCGCGAACGCGACGCCGTTCCGGTCAAGGTGTATGTCGTTGGGAATAAACTCGCCGCGTGGCAGATGGGACTCCACCACTGGATGGCGGGATTCGGTGATATGCAGATCGCATCCCTCATGCAACTCAGGACGCGCCCAAAGCCGGAGCGTCGCGGCGCGGGCGAGAGACTGAGCCACGTCCACTTCGGCGATACGCGCGCTTGCC
This sequence comes from Treponema sp., assembly GCA_031265845.1. Lineage (GTDB taxonomy): Bacteria > Spirochaetota > Spirochaetia > Treponematales > Breznakiellaceae > JAIRKH01. The sequence continues at coordinate 41,145 of JAISCC010000085.1, read as the reverse complement.
GCCGCCAATTCGTTCAAACACGCCTTTGTTTTTTCCCGCAACTCAAGAAACAATTTCTTTTCAAATTCAATTATTTCGCCGGAAGCCGAGTTGATGCCGGACTCAAGGCTCGCCAGCTTGTCCGTTGAAAACCGCTCCCCATTGACAAGCCCCTGCCGCTTGAAAAAATACTTTGGCACCTTTGACAAATGATTGTTGGTAACTTCAAAATAATACCCGATTAAACGGTTGTAGCGGATTTTAAGGCTCGAAATGCCGGTCGCCTGCCGCTCTTCCTCCAGATACGCCTCCAACATGCCGTGTCCGTTATCCCGCAGGGCGTGGAGCTTGTCCAGTTCCGCGTTGTAGCCGCTCCGTATCAGGTTCCCTTCGGTGAGAAGGATGGACGGGTCTTCGCGCAAGCCGCAGGCAAGCGCGTCCCGCGCATCGTTCAACCGGGCGCTTTGTTCTTTGGTAAAGGAGGACGCAGCAACATGTTCAAACAGGAAGTCCTTGCACAACTTTTCAAGGGTTGCGAAAGAAGCGAGCGCGTTTTTTATGGCAAGCATATCTTTGCCGTGCGCCCTGTCCATAGCGAGGCGGGATAAAAGCCGCTCAAGATCAGGCGTTTTTCCCAAAATGTCCCGTATTTGCTCCAATGTTTTCTGATTGCGGTAGAGTTTTTCCACCATATCAAGCCGCCGGTTTATGCCGCCGAGGTTCCGCAGGGGCTGCAAAAGGCGGCGTTTCAGCAGGCGGCGTCCCATCGCGGTGCGGGTCTCGTCAAGCGTCTCCAACAGCGAGAACCGGATGTCTCCGTCTTGCAGGTTTTTGATAAGCTCCAGGTTGCGCTGACTCGACTCGTCTATACATACGAATTCGCTGTCGCTGTAAAGGCGGATAGACGCGACGTGGGGAATAACTCCGGCGGCGCCGCCGACGGCGCCGCTTGCGGTTTCATCAAGGTACTCAAGCAACGCGCCCGCGGACAGCGCCTCTGGCGAATCATCGTCAAGTCCGAACCCTTTCAGGGAGCCGAACTGCCGCTTGAGCCGCTTGACGCTCCGCTCCCGGTCAAAAAGCCAGTCTCCCCAGCGGTTAATCACCATGCCATTCCGCTCCTCAAACACAGCGGCGATGGCGTTGTCATGGAGCAACGATTCCTGGACTATTATTTCCCGCATTTGAAGGCGCTCAAGCTCCTGCCGTATTTTGGGTGCCGCATCCTTGCGCTCAAAAGAGGTGGCGTAAAAGTCCCCGGCGGAAATGTCAATGTAAGCGAAAGAAAACACGCCGTCTTTGCCGCCGCCGCTTGTGCGACACAGACACGCAAGGTAGTTGGAAGACCCCTTGTCAAGGAAATCTTCGTCAATGATGACGCCGGGCGTAACAACCTCCACCACCTTGCGTTCAATAAGCCCCCTGCCCGGTTCGGTAATCTGTTCGCAAACAGCCACTTTTTTTCCCAGTTTTAAGAGGCGGGCGATATAGGAACGCGCCGCGTGATGCGGGACGCCGCACATGGGTATCTTGCTTCTACTCGTAAGCGTAAGGTTGAGCAAGCCGGAGACTTCCACCGCGTCGTCGGCGAACATCTCGTAAAAGTCTCCCAACCGAAAGAACAAAATCGCGCCTTTCTGTTCCTGTTTGATCCTGCGGTACTGATCAAGCATGGGCGTTTGAACATTTTTCATTTTTTCTTCTTTTTCTTATAATAAAAAAGCCTTTGCCAGAAAGACCCGCTATCGTTTTGAGCGCAGATTTTCAATAAGTTTTTGCGTAATATCCACAGACGCGCTGTACCAGATTATTCCCTGCATCTTAATATCCAGCACCATGGTGTAACCCTCGCTTTCAGCGATGTAACGGATCTCGTTGTTCACCTGCCGCCAAAAAGCGTCAGATTGGGCAAGCTGAGTCCGCTGATACTCAAGCTCAGCGCGAACCGTCCTCTCGTACTCCTGCAAGTACTCCTGCTGTCTAAGGACTTCGTTTCTCAGCCGCAACGCCTCTTCCGTACTCCCTCTGTTCTGGGCGTCGTACAACAACTGTTTCAAAGCCGTAAAATCTTTCGCTTTTTGCTCCAAATCTCTTTGAACCTTGGTCTTCTGATCTTCGTAATCCCGATACGCCTTGGAATCTCTAAAAAATGCCGTGGTCACCTTTTCCATATCGACTACGGCAAAACGGGTGAGTTGCTGCGCTTCCGCCTGCATCAGCAATGCGGCGAAAAACAGGAAGGACGCCAGCCATTTTTTCATGTATGCACCTCTTTTCTTTTGATTTTTTTTTCCCCAAACGTGATCATCCAGCGAGGCGGCGCTTCGCTGGACGCCGCCCGCAGAGCGCGTTTTGGAAAAAATTTCCAAAAGAGCGGGATAGCCCCGGGACAACCCGCTCTTTCCTTATTAATTTATCTTCAAACCTGTTTTTTTTCAATACGCTTTTTAAAAAATCAATACATCGACAGGGCGAATGACAGCACCACATCAGGGAAGTCTTGCGGTTTTCCCACCCACTTGATCGATCCGTCGCGGTCAACGCTGAAACGTTTTGCGAACAGCAGCCGCAAGGGAAATTGCGGTATGGTGAACCGGAAGCCGCCGCCGAAGCTGAACCGCATGCTTTCAAGCAGATCCTTTCCACCCGCCCAGAATGTCTTCCAATCCGGGCGCACTGCGGCGGCGTCGAAGAAGAAATCCCACGCCAGCACTTGCGGGATGATCGGGACGCGCAGTTCCGCCCAGTTCTCCCACATGGCGAAGCCTTTATTCGCATACTCATTGCTCCAGCCGCGGGCGTTGAACATGCCGTCAATGGCGAGCTTGTTTACGTTTTCAACCACAGGCCTTTCGCTTGTAAAATCCGGAAAGATAAACGAAAGCCCTGAATGAAAGGCGAATGTGGTTCTAAACGACCAGCTTTTGCCAACCGGAATATCAATCGGGGTGAAAAAGAATTCCGCCTTTGTGTCCGATTTTATGTAATGCTCCGGTTCTATGGGCAAAATGCCATAATAACCAACCCGCTCGATCACATAGAAGCCTCTTGTAGGATCATAGAAAATATCCCGCTTGTCCAAAGACATGGTTCCCCAGACGGAGTTTGAAGGAGTCAACTGCTTGTTTCTGTTCCGTATCGTGGGATCAAAGGGACGGTACTTTTCCGCGTCATAACTGTTGTTCACAAACCCTATGCGTATGCCGCCGCCCAATCCAAAGCGCCCCAACGCGAAGTTTCCCAATATGATGGGCCAGCGGTACCCGGTGGAAACGCCCATGGAAAGCCGCCATTGATCGTAATCCATAAGGTACTCGTCAGGCGGAATTTTGCCCGCGCTGTAGTAAGCGGCATAGGAATCAAACCCGTCAGGGTACGCGTCATCTTCATCGCCGTTGAAGTATGGCGCAAGGCTGTCAATGGGCGCCTGCCGCAGCGCGTGGGACAGGGTTATATCAAAGCCTAATGACAAAGGCAGATTGAAAAGATAATTCTGGGTGTAGTTTAACGTCAAACTCTGTATGTCGGTGGCAAAATTCATTTCAAGCCCCACGCTGTTTCCGTTTCCAAACATATTTCTGTCGCTCAAGCTGAGCATGCCGGAAATGGGGAATGTCTTCGGGTCTGAAGCGCCGGAAAACGTAAGGCCGAATTGGATGTTTGATGTGCCTTGCTCTTCCACTGTGAAGATCATTTCCATAAGGTTCTCGTTGCTGCCCTGTTGCATGTCAAACGCCACATTTGAGAAAAACTGGAGGCTGTACAGGTTTTGCATGGCTTCCATAAGTTTCGTTCTGGAAAACACATCGCCGCTTTCCATGGGTATCTCGCGCAGGATCACGTTGTCCTTGGTCTTTTCATTCCCTTGAATCCGTATGCGCTCTATGTGGGCGCGTCCGCGCTCTGAAATAACGATATGATAAGAGAAATAACCATTCTCACTGTGTTCTTGCACATCTATATTGGTGAAAATGTACCCGTTCTCGTAATATTTGTCCCGTATCCGCTCAAGGTCAGAGTCAAGGCGCGTTCCATTGGCAATCTCATCCCGTTTTGAGCGCGTCAGTTTGGACAATTCTTCGGAGGAAAAGATGACGTTGCCTTCAAAGGTGAGACCGCCGAAACGGTATATATCCCCTTCTTGAATGGTAAACGTAACGCTCATATTCACGTCGCCCTTCTCGTCCGCCCTTCTGTCAAGCGTGGGAGTGACTCTCACCTCAATATACCCGCGATCCCTATAGTATTTTATGATCGCCATTTGATCTTCGAGCAATTTCGCTTCGGAGAACGCCCCGTCATTCATCAACCCCTTGGTTTTGGATACGAGTTGGTTTTGCAACGTCTTGGACGGAAACTGCTTGTTGCCTTCAAAATAGAACGCCGCGATGCTTATCCTCTCGCCTTCAATAATGTTGAACGTAACGATAACCATGTTGTTTTTCTCCGCCTTGACCTGAGAGCGCACCCTGATGTTGGGAAATCCCTTTGCGATGTACGCGTCGAGAATAGCCTGCTCCGCAGCTTTTATTTTCGTCTGATTCGCCACGTCATGCGCTTTAAGAGAAATCGCCGCCGCCAGATCGCCCCGCCGCACCTTGCTGTTTCCCGCGAATTCTATCTTGCTGATGGTCGGACGCTCAATTACGGTAAATTCGATGCGCACCGAGCTTCCCTCATTATCATAAGGGATAAAAGCGGGGTTGATTTCATCAAACATTTCGGAAGCGTACAAGTTTCCGAGCAGATCGTAGTAGAGTTCATCGGTGAAGAGCTTGTTCTTATAATATCCGGTTATACCGTCAAGATCAGCGGCGGAGATATTGCGCAATCCGACAAAAACAACATCTTTAATGAGTTTGTTCTGGTACCACTCTGTACTTTGCGGCCAACAAAAAGAAGCGGCCGCAAACATCAAGCAAAAACACATGAGCGGCTTTTTCAAACGCGCCCTATAGGAGGCGCATTGTGAAAAAATTGAGAAAGCCGCCTTACAGTAAAAAAAATTCAAAAAGATTTCCTCCAAGTCAAAGTAAAAGACATATCATCCACGAATAAACTTCTTGGGTTCAGCATCGTTTGATCTAGCGTAGGAACAAAATTCCACCGTATATTGAACAAGGGGGTTTTCAGTTCTATACCCAAGTCAAAAGCAAGCGTCGCCCCATTAATATTCTGCCCGACTTCATCCCGCAACGAAAGCATTCCCTGTACAAACATATTAGGATTGATATACTTACCTAAAAAAACAGTTGTATTGTCAAAATAGTTACCAACTCCGTTAGTTCTCTGAGTTGAATTGCCCTGGTCAGCGTCCGCCCCCTTATTCTGATCCAGAAACGCCATCGACAAAACGTTTTGGGCTATGGGCGCGCGAAATGAAAACATGTCCAAATGCAACCAATCCCGTATCCGGCGCTCCGCATTCCGTATGATCCATAATTGCGAGAGTATATCCGCGCTTGATGACAGAAAGAGATTTTGCATCGCGCCGGCTGAGTCCCCGGAAGGCGCGCCAGTCATATTTTGCCCCAAAAGAGAAAAAATTTCTACTTGCGAAAGAGCGGGATTTGATTCAAGCCGCGTGGTGAAAGAGCTTAGCGGCGACTTGTCGATGATGAGCGAGATAGTGACCTGGCCGTTGTCAGTGCGATCTCTAACCTCCGCGCGCGCCGAAATGTACGGATCGAAGCGTATCTCGTTTTCATTAAAGGACAGTGTTCCTTCCTGAAGATAAAAACTCCGCTCAAAGTAGAACACTTCGCCGGCGCGAAGGGGGATGTCGCCTAACAGCAGGAGGCTGCCGGTGGACGTGTCGTTTTCAATTTTGAGCGAAGCCCCTAAATCCGCGCTGGCTTGTATGATGGGAAATTCCGCCGTGGGCCACAAGAATTCAAGTTTCCTCCCGCTGCGCACCACAATATCCGTAACAAAGGATACCGGATTGTTCAATTCCATCGGCGGCTGGTTCTCAATTTCCTCAAAATTGAGGGTTACGACCGTGTCCTGCGCGGTAAGGTCGCCGCTGGTTTTGAACTCATTGTCTTCCAATGCAAGGCGCAACGCGCCAGCGACATCGCCACGCGCGACAATGCCCATGATATCAAAGGCGAATGGAATCGGCGTGGAAGCCGGAGCCGTGATGTCCAGGATGAAGGCGTTGGGTATCCACCGGTCAAACCGGAACCATCCGGAAACCATGCCCGCCCCGTGACCTACGGACGCGGGTATGGGGCCAAACGTCATTTCGGCGCCGGAGATGTCAACGGTTATGGGAACCGGACGAATGGGATGCTTCAAATACGGAGGAACCTGCAATGCCACACTCTCGCCTATGGCTTGCCCAAAGAATTCCGGAGCCGCAAGCGGCCCCCGTATGTCGATGGAAGCCGTTACAAAACCGCCTGATACGATAAAATCGTTTTGCGGGGGCAGGAGGCGCCACAACGCCGCAAGATCAACGTACAGATCAGAGGTGAAAGCGTCGATGTCGCCGTTGGCAATGGCGCCGGCGATAGTTCCCCGTACCGGAGACGGCGCCGTAATATCCGCAAAAAAGTCGCCCTCATCGGACATTTGGAAGCGAAGCATGTTTGAGGGACCCCCGAAAAGAGAAATAAGCCTGTCTTTATGGGAAAAGTCAAATTCAAAAGGCCCGGTGGATTGCAACACATCCAAACGGGCGTTATTGACAAAGAATTTTCCGCTGAACGCATCCATAACACGCGCAATGTCAAACCATGAAGCGATCCGCCCATACTCCATTTCTATGCCGCAGTCCAAGTCAATGGCCATTTCAGCAAAGCTCCCCTCAATCAGCATACGCGGCAACCGGACGCTGTCTAAATCTGCGGCAAGCGAGGGAATGTCGCCCCGCAACCCGCCATACCGCGCCTGTATGCCGCTCAGAGCGACTCTTTCATTGTCCGCCGCAACAGTCCCGTTGAGGTGTACCGCAGAGTCGGACACCACCGCGTCGAGCGAATCAATCGTAACTTGAGCCGAGAATGCGTCAATGGACTCCCAATCCATATACGCGCTTCCCGAAACCACCGCTTTGTAGTCCTGTTCAAGAAAATGGGCGAGCCGCATCCCGCTTCCGGCAAGCCACGCCGTGTATCTGGGCTTTTCCTCGCCGTTTCCCAACACATTCTCGCATGAAAGCTCCACGTAATACTGTTCGCCGCCGGTTTCGCTCTGGAAGGCGATGACACCGGAAATATCGGAGAACGCCCTGTCCCACAGCAACGAAGCGTTTCCCGTCAGCGCCGAGCCGTCGTCAAAAAAAAGCGCGGGCAGGTCCGCGTGATCCTGATCCACGGTTCCGGACACGCGTATTGTTGAAGATGGCGAAGCGGGCGTGGCGATATTCAACAGATTCAAAGACAGGAGGTTCACCTCCCAGGAGTCTGGCGAATCAAACTGGAATGAGGAGTTGACGCTGACATAAGAAACCGCCTCTCCTATGGGAACCGGAATGTCATCCGCCTTGATAGAACCGGCTAGCGTACGCCCCCTCAAAGCGACGGACGCGATAAGTCCGTAAGACCCCTGAATAAGCGCTTCATTTCCGTTGCGGAACACGCCTTCAACGCTGTAGTTGGTGTTTTTATAAGAAGCTGTGGCTCCAAATGAAATGGCGTTCACGTTCATAAAATCAGCGTAAAGCAATCCGTCCAGCGATCCGGCGCCCCAGTCCACACGGAACTGGCTCATCTCAACGCGCCGTTCCGTGCCCGCAAGCGAGATATGCGCCTCGACATTTCGGCGCCGCAGGTTTATTTCGGGCGCGTTGTACAAAAAACGAGTAAAATCAGTTGTAATGAAAAGCTCGGTTGTAATGTATAGTTCATGTACAACGCTTGCCGCCAGATCGGGCGCATCTGGCAACGCGATGAACGGCTTGATCATTTCCGCGACATCGGCTGCGGTCGCGCCGTTAATCGCGATCCTCGCGTCCAGGTTTTGCGGATTGTAATCGTAGACGCCTTCCACAAGGATGCGCTTCCGGGGAATCGCGTCTTCTTCATCAGCATCCATCCCGTCATGCTCGGCAAGAGAATCCACCTGTTCATCCTCTTCCAAAACGGGTTCGGGTCTGTTCCTGTTTGTCACTTCATCCGCAGAGAACGACCAACGCAAGCCCTTGTCCTCCATATAAATCGACGCGTCCGGCGATACAAGCGAAACGCTCCCCATCTCTATGAAAGCGCCCGAAAGCCGCGCCGTTCCGCCCCGCGTCGTGACGTTCAGCCGTGTGTTTACGTCCGCCGTTTTGGAAAGGGTGAAGCCGGACACTACGAGCGTTCCGTTTGGGGCTAATGGTGCAAAACCGATCCGTCCGCCGAAGCCGATTGATCCCCGCTCCATTTGCACCGACAGGTTGTTCAGCCATATCGAATTGTTGTCCCCGCTTCCGTCAATGGCAAAAGAAGCGCGTCCTACAGGCAAATCGTCCGGAAAGACGCCGGAAAGACGCCCCTCATACTGAATCGCTCCGCCGCTTTCCGCCATGAGAGAAACCGATCCCGACAGCGTCATACCAAGCCATTTCTGATATTGCTGAAGCTCTCCGTTGAGAAACACGAGGTTTTGCGGCGAAAAACCTTCGGCGATCACGGTCACCGAGACGGCGCCTGCGGCAAGATCGCCTTCAAGCGATACATCAAAAGGAAACCGCTCGTTTGCGCTCGCAAGGTTCAGCGCCGCGTGATCGCGCCTCAAGCTGAAGCGCAACGGCGCGATGTCAAAAAGAGGGCTTGAAAAAGAAGCGAGGGTAAAGCCCGCGTCAATATCCATAAAGTCAAGGCTGCTCGACCCCTTAATATCCAGCGCTAGGGAAACAGGCAGGGGGCGGTTGAGCGCCTCGTCCAGTTTCGATGATGCGGCCGCCGCTTTGCAGCTTCCATCAAAGAAGAGGCGGTTGTTTTTTATCCTCGCGTCAATACGCAGACCGGATGCGTCAAGGGTGAAAGCCCCAAGCTCTGAGCCGGACGCTTCTCCGCCTCTTGGCGATCTGGCGTTCAACGCCGCGTGAACTGTCCCGTTGTTGATTAGAAGCGCGACGTTTTCGTTGAGTACGTCTTTCAGCGCGAGCGACTCGCGTGCGAGCGGCTCGCCAGCGAGTCGCTCACCCTCTCGCCCTGCAAGCAGTTTGAGGATATCCGCGTCTTTTTCAAGATCAATGTTGATCACCGGCTTGTCAATTCGTACGACATGAACGGATTTGCCGATGGAATCCACCTTGTTTTGCATCAGCAGGGTGAGAATGTCCATGAGCGACCATGAAACCCGTATGCGGGAGATTGAAAGCAGTGGAAGCGATGCGCCTTCCGGCGCGTCTATTGTTACATTTCGTATGTCAAGCAGGTTGAAAAGCGTTGTTTTCATGGAGCCGTAGGATATTTTTCTATTAAGCGCTTGTTCCGCCACGCCGATGGCGTCGTTCCTGAACCCGGCGAGCATCGTATGCAGGCGCGTTTCCACAGGTTTGAACAGCGCCACGGCTCCCGCCGCCAGAGCGACAAAGAAAAAAATATTGAGATAGGTTATAATATGACTGTTTTTCGCGGACGCTTGATCTTCGCTCACACTAACTATGTACAATACCATATTTAAGGGAAAAATTCCATAACACGAACAGCGCGAACAGCATAGCGTAGTTTGATTTTCGGGATTGATCCTTGCAGATTTGTCTGGGTTCACACGAACAGACACGAACTTTTTCTTTGACAAATTTTATGTTCACTTGCATTCTTATGTTTGTTCGCGTTGTTCGTGTTCCTTCGGGTAGTTCGTGATTCGAATACCCTTGACAAAGCTCTAAAGACAGGCTAGCCTCTTGTTATGGAACGTTTCAATCCGTTAAACGACTACCTTTTCCTCAAGGTTATGGGTGAAGAAGGCGATGAGGAGCAATGCCTCGCCTTTTTGAACGCCGTGCTGTCGGATTCAAGCGAAAAGCCTTTGCGCCTTGTGAAAATTCTCGAGAACAGGAGCGTTTCAGCGGAAAACTTGGGCGATAAATCGGTCGCTTTTGCTTTCCGCGCGATTGGAGAGACCGAGACTCAAAAAAACATCAAGGCGGAGATAGAAGTCCAACTGAAAGACCTTCACAACATGACGGAGCGGACGCTTTATTATTGGGCGCGCGAATATGCCGCCGGCATAAAAGAAGGGGAGGACTATAGCGGATTGCCCCGCGTCATCACAATCAACATAGTCAATTTTGACCATATAAAACTTGAAAAGTTTCACACGGCGTTTCGGTTGCGGGAAGACAGCCGCCGCGACTATGTGCTGACAGATGTTATGGAGATCCATTTTGTGAATATGGTGAAGTTTAGAAAGAAAACAAACAAACAGATTGACAATACGCTTGAGAGGTGGCTTATGTTTTTAGACGAATATGCAACCCCCGACACGCTGGCGGAAATAGTTAAAATAGACCCGGCGATAGCGAAAGCGCAGATGCGGCTGGAAGCGGTGACCGCAAACGAGGAGTTCAGACAAAATTACGAACTCCGCCGGAAGGCGCTGTCGGACTGGACAACCGGTGTGAACACGGCTTTTGAGAGAGGCGTTGAAAAAGGCGCTGAAAAAGAGCGTTTTGAGATTGCAGGGAGCGCTTTGGCAAAAGGCTTGTCTGTTGATTTTATACAAGACCTCACCGGATTAAAAATTGAAGATATTATCGCATTACAAAACAAAAAATGAACCGCCCACCACCACATGAATCCGTGGGTCACGTGTAGCCAAAGGGTCGGATGTTAAACTCAAAGCGAATAAAAAATCCGCCCGCGCCACAATTCGTGTTCGTGTTCCTGTTCGTGTTCTTGATCTTCGCTCACGTCAAGCGCACAAGACGCGGCATGTAACCGAAGCGCCCCCTGTCAATTCCGCGCCGCCCTCGTCAGCCTGTCGTTGATCGCGGCGCCAAGCCCGCTGTCCGGCGATTTTTGCGCGTGTATGGCGGACGGGCTAATGTTGTCGATGATGTGCAGGATGTCAAACAGATTCGCTGCGGCTTCGAGGGTTTTGTCCGCTGTTCCCTCATCCGCGCCATGCGTGAGCGTGAATATGCGCTCATCGCCGCCTACATGCGGCGCGTTCCGCGCATTCCGCGCCCGCCACGCGCCGCATGTTTTTTCGTCAAAAAAAAGGTACGCTTCCCCGGGGCAAAAGGGGAGGCTCGCCATAACGTTGGCGTCGTGCAGAAAGAGACGCGCTTTCGGCGCATAGTGGCTCGCAAGTTGCCCCGGCGAATGAGGAGCCGTCTGCGGCGCCGGCGGAGACCCCGTTTCCACATGACCGATAATCGCCTCAATCGCCTCGCAGGGCGCGCCGCCCGGTCGTAAAATGCGCGGCGGCTCTTCCGTAAGGTCAAGCACCGTTGACTCAACGCCTATGCCCGCGCGTCCGCCGTCAATGATGAAATCAACCCGTTCGCCCAACTGTTCTTGTACGTGGCTGGCTTTTGTCGGGCTTAAATAGCCGAATGGATTTGCGCTTGGAGCCGCGATGGCGCCGGTCGCATAGCGGATAAGTTTTTGGGCCGCGGGGTGGGACGGAAAACGCACGGCAACCGCCGGCAAACCGCTTGTCGCCAGATCCGGAACGGACGGTTGTTTCGGCAAGACCAGTGTAAGGGGTCCGGGCCACAGATTCCGGCACAGTGCGCCGACTTTTGCCCGCAGGGAGGGAGGGAGGCTTCCGACATCAGCCGCCATGTCCAGCGCGGACAAATCGGCGATGTGTACGATGAGCGGATCAAAGCGGGGTCTTCGCTTCGCCTCAAAGATTCGCGCCAGAGCGGAAACGTTGAAGGCGTCGCCGCCCAGTCCATACACGGTCTCTGTGGGAAAAGCCACTAGCCGCCCCGCCTTGATCGCTTCGGCGGCGATGCGAATGTCTTCATCGCCGCTTGTAAGCGTTCGCATTTTTACAGCCACTGCCTCCGCTTGAAAAAGATCAGCATTCCTATGGCGATGGCGCCCATCACCCCCCACACGACGAAATATCCGTAACGCCAGTCGAGTTCGGGCATAAACCTGAAATTCATGCCGTATACGCCGGCGATAAACGTCAACGGAATGAAAATGGTGGAAATAATGGTGAGCATCTTCATCACCTTGTTCATGCGGGTTGACATGGTGGCGAGGTTGATTTCCATGACGCCCGCAAGGAGTTCGCGGCAGTTCTCCACGGTTTCGGCGGCTTGCATCACATTATCGTGCAGGTCTTTGAGGAACGGCTTCAGTTCTGCGTTTATGAGCGGCGATTCCAGATGCATAAGCGCGGCAAGGCTTTCACGCAAGGGCGACACCACCCGTTTTACGCGGATAAAGGTTTGTTTCATCTTTTGAAAATCGGGCATGAGCGATTCATCGGTTTCATCAAGCGCCCGTTCCTCAAACTCATCAATGGCGCCGGTTAAATCGTCTAAAATCAGGTAATATTCGTCAATAATGGAGTCCATTATCGCGTAGGCAAGGTAATCCGCGCCTGACTTGCGGATTTTTCCGGCGTTGCCCAGAATGCGGCGCCGTATCGGATCAAACGAATCGCCCGGCAACTCCTGAAAGGTGATCACCGTATCTTCGGTAAGCACTACGCTTATCTGCTCAAATCTGTTTTCCTCGCTGCATGAGCGGTTCACCGCCTTAAAGGTGATAAAGAGATAACGCTCGAAATCTTCAACTTTTGGCCTTTGCCCCACATCCCGAATATCTTCCACCGTAAGCGGATGAATATGGTAGATTTCCGCCAGTTTGTTGATGGACGCGGCGTCTTCAAGTCCATCGACATTGATCCACGTGACGCCCGAAAAATCGCTTTGCGACTCGCAAGAAGACTCGCCTTGGGAACCGCAAGGCGCGGCGCGGCGCGTCAACAACTCTTCGATGGTTTCGGCGCTTTTTTGCCACGCGCCGCCATGATTGTACTCAATGCTAGAAAAACGCATGTCCGCCCTCACAACCAAAGATACACGCTGTGCAGTCTGGTACATACAAGCCATGTGCCTGTTCCAAGAAACAGCGCCCCAAGTATGGGCGCGACCCACGTGTCCGCGTTAAGCAGGAAACCCCGCCCCGCGAGCGCCAACAAAACGCCGGCGCTGACGAAGAGATACGCGTCGCTTCCCCTGGTCAACGCGGAAATGAGAAAACTCGTGAGCGTAATCGCCGCGACGCTCATTTCAACGGTTTTGAAGAGCTTTGAATAGCCGTTTGTCACATTAAGCGCGGCGTCCCACGAAAAACCATCAATGGGCGCTTCAACGGCGAATATGACGCTCACCGATATAAGTATGATAATAGTGTATTTTTGTATCTGGGCGTTGAAGCCCGACGCATAGACGCCTGCCGCAAGCAACGAGAAAACGCCAAAATACCGTCCGAATAACAGAGTCTTGCCGGCGATAACCACGTATACGCCCGCAAGCTCGTTGACATTGGCAAAGGGAATCATCACGCGGCAGACTTCAAAAGCGAGAGACGAGACAAAAAAGCCAAAGTACAGTATTTCGGGAGATTGGGTTTTTTCAAAAGAACGGTAAATATATATAAGAGCCGCAAGGGCGTACAGCGCCGATATGATTATGGAAGCGAAGGCTCCATATGCCGAAGGATGCAGAACATGTGGGATGGGGCCGTACGCTCTTTGAACAGCGTCTTCAACCGCAGCCTGATATGCCGGCGGATTGGCGCGGAAAATGCCCCTCGATGAAGAGGCGACCGCCGCGAGCGCCAACACCGCGACGCACACGCCAATTTTGAAGAATGCGTTTCTTTCTTTCAATGTCATGCCATGATAGTAGCCGATTGCGGTCATATTTTCAATACGCCCGTAACTATGCGTTTAAAGACTTGTTATTCTTGTAGAATGCGTATGAAAAAGACTGCTATAATGAAATATAAACTGGCGTTCATCGCGCTTGCGGCGCAAGCGTTTGTCTTTGCGTCCTGTTCCGGGCGGATAAGCGGCGTCTTGCGGGAGGACGGATCTGTCGATATAACGATTCAGAGCGCCTTGTTGCCTTCGGTTGCGGCGCTCGTACGCGCAGTGTCTGGAAACGCGGCGTCCATTCTTGACGCGAAGACCATCGCGCAGTCCATACGGAATGCCAAAGGCGTCAAAGCCGTGTCCATGCGCAATATAACGCCGTCAAGCATAGACGGAAGCGTAAGCGTCTCGCAGGCAAACGATTTTCTTGCGCCGCCCGGCGTTCAAACCCAGCGGCTCATCACGTACGAACAAACAGCCCGCGGCGGGCGGCTTTCCATTGCGCTGAATCGCGCGACCGCTCCGCAGTTCGTGAACCTCCTGTCGCCTGACGCGGAAGATTACCTTTCCTGCCTCATGGCGCCCGGTCTGACAACGGACTGGCAGTACATCACGACCAAAGCCGAATATATACGACAGCTCAAGGCGACGTACAACACGATCAGAAACAACAGGGGACTCGGCGATGCGCTTGCGTCTGAGCTTGAAAACGCGACCGTCAGCATTGCCCTTGACTTGCCCGGCGCCGTCCATTCCGCCCAGGGCGGGACGTTTTCCGGCAAATGCGCGGAATTCACCGTCCCGGTTCTCGACCTTTTGACCCTGGAAAAACCACTCGCGTACGAGGTGGCGTGGGAGTGAGCGGGGCAGGACAGGCGCAGCGCCACGCCCGCGCAGATTGACAACCGCGTATCAAGTCGGTGACAGCGCGTTTCTTAAGACGGCGCTTTCAAATTTCTTCTCACGAGCTGATTTTTTCTCAAAAACCACTTGACAACAAAGCGTAAAAATCGCATTGTTTTGCTATGAAAGGAAGCGATGTAATCATCAAGGATGTGTCCAAATCCTTCGGTGATTTCAGGGTTTTAAACAATATCAACCTTACTATTCACAAGGGGGAATTTTTCTCCCTTCTGGGACCTTCGGGATGCGGCAAGACGACGCTCCTGCGGATAATTGCGGGCTTTGAAAGCCCTGATTTCGGTGTGGTCATGTTTGACGACAAGGATGTGCTTTCGGATCCTCCGAACCGCAGGCAGTCGAACACGGTTTTTCAGAATTACGCCCTGTTCCCCCATCTTACGGTTTATGAGAACGTCGCGTTTCCTCTGCGCCTCAAAAAGACCCCGAAAGAGAGCGTCGATCCAAAAGTCAAGGAGTATCTGAAACTCGTGCAGCTTGAAGGGCACGCCCAGAAAAAGCCGAATCAGCTTTCAGGCGGGCAAAAGCAACGGGTCGCCATTGCGCGGGCGCTCATCAATGAGCCGAGGGTGCTGTTGCTGGACGAGCCGCTTTCGGCGCTTGACGCGAAACTCAGGCAACACATGCTCATTGAGCTTGATCAGATACACGACAAGATCGGCATCACTTTCATCTACGTCACCCATGATCAAACTGAGGCGCTGTCGGTTTCGGATCGCATCGCGGTGATGAATTCGGGCGATGTACTGCAAGTTGGTACGCCTTATGAAATCTATGAAAGCCCTTCAACCGATTTTGTGGCGAGATTCATCGGCGAGACAAACCTCTTTGACGGCGCAGCCACGTCCGTGACGAAACTCGACAAACCGGACAAGAACGGCGACATCGAGTACATGGTTGAGCTTGACATACCGGCGCTCGGCATGGTGAAAGTGACCACCGTTGACATGGTGAAGGTTGGACAGACCGTGAGCTTCACTGTGCGCCCTGAAAAAATCCTCATCTCCACGGAGAAGCCGCCGTCAAAGCGGGAAGACATCAACCTTTTTCAAGGCGTAGTCGATGAACCCATCTATTCGGGCTTCCAGACTAAATTCTATGTCAAGGCCGCGAGACCCAGCGAATCCGCCACGTCCACCGCCGGCTCCCTCATCCGCGTCATAAAACAACATTCAAAGTACTCTGACGAAGGACCGGACATTGAATGGAAAGACTCAGTCTACCTTTCATGGAGCGCCGCTGACGGGTACATCGTTGAGGTGAAGAAATGAGTTCCTGTTGCGGCGCCGGCAAGACAGGCGCGCCGAAAAATTATGGCGAACGGAAGCCGCCTGGCGAGCGCAAAGCGGGCGGGGCCATAGGCGGCGCCTCTGGCGGCGAAAGAACGCCCGTGATGAAACGCAACTTTGGACCGGTGTATTCGCTTCCAATGGGCGCATGGTTCACCGTGTTTTTCCTTGCGCCGCTTGCCATCGTGGTTGTGTACAGCTTTCTCAAAAAAGGACTGTACGGCGGGGTCGTGTGGCAATTCTCCCTTGACGCTTACAAGGGGTTGCTGAACCCAACGCTTCTTGTGATTGCTGCGCGCACCATCGGCGCCTCCGTCATCGCCACCATCATCACTATTTTGATCGCCATGCCCTGCGGGTACTTTATGGCGAAAAGCCGGAATCAAACCCTGTTGCTCCTGCTGATTATCATCCCGTTCTGGACGAATTTCCTCATCCGCGTGTTCGCGTGGATGAATATTCTGGGCAACAACGGTTTTCTGAACGAGTTTCTTATGAGAATGGGGCTTATCAGCGAGTATATACACTTTTTGTACAACCAGCAGGTCGTGATCCTCGTGCTGGTGTACATGTACCTGCCCTACGCCATATTGCCCCTTTTCTCCACCATAGACAAATTTGATTTTTCACTTCTGGAAGCGGCGCGGGATCTGGGCGCGACCAAATTTATGGCCATTATGAAAATTTTGCTTCCAAACATCAAGAGCGGCATTTTTACGGCCGTGCTGTTCACTTTCATCCCCATATTCGGGGCGTACGCGGTGCCTCTCCTTGTGGGCGGCATGAATTCCTACATGCTCGGCAACACAATTGCTGACCAACTCACCAAAAGCCGCAACTGGCCCCTCGCATCCGCGATTTCCATGGCGCTTACGGTCATCACCACTATCGGCGTGATTGTTATGATGGGTTTGCAAAGGCGCGAAGCGCGAAGCGCGTCCGATGCAAAAGGAGGGGCGAAATGAACATCAAAGCCATAGTCCACCAGGTCATAACGTCAATCAAAATCGGGCAACCCCAGACCGAAGCGGCGAAACACGCGCGCAGAGCGAGCAGAAAGCCGCGTTTTTCCTTTTCGCAGGTGGTGTTTTTTGCGACCATCGTGTTTCTCTTTCTGCCGCTGTTCGTTTTGATTCTTTACTCGTTTAACGCAAGCAAGGGCATGAACTGGAGCGGCTTTTCATTCGTCTGGTACGAACAGCTCTTTTTTCACTCTCGCGACCTGTGGCGCGCATTCTGGAACAGCATGTTCATAGCGGCGACTTCCGCGGCGACGGCGATGGTCATAGGCGCCTTGGGCGCGATTGGCGTAAACTGGTACCGCTTCAAGCTGCGAAACTATGTGCAGACCGTTTCCTTCCTTCCCATGATTCTGCCGGAAATCATCATCGGCGTCAGTTTGTCCATCTTTTTTGCCGGCATTGGGCTGAAACTGGGCTTGCTCACCATCTACATAGCGCACACTACATTCAACCTGCCCTTTGTCTTCCTGATGGTCATGGCGCGTCTTGATGAATTCGATTTTTCCATTATTGAGGCGGCGCACGATCTCGGCGCGACCGAACTGCAAACGCTCTTAAAGGTGACGATCCCTATATGTATGCCGGGCATCGTATCAGGGTTTCTCACTGCCGTCACCATAAGTCTGGAAGATTTCGTGATCACCTACTTTGTCGCGGGTCCCGGCTCCTCTACGTTGCCCCTGTACATCTACTCGGCCATACGATTCGGCGTGTCGCCCGTGATAAACGCCCTGTCTGTGGTGATGATTTTCGGAACTGTGGCGCTTACCTATCTGTTGCGCAACTTCCTCAAGTACATCGCGGCGAAATGAAGTGGCAGCGCCGGCCGCTCGTTTTCAACTCGTTTTCAGTTCGTTTTTCGTTCGCTAACCGCTCTCTTCCCGCGACAGCAGGATCGCCGGTTCATGCATGTCTTGAACGCCCTTTGCGCCGATACGGATGCGCCGGAGCGAGAGGTTTCCATCAGGAGCGCTCACCACGTAGGTTTCACGTGAATTGCTCTCATGGCGGAGTTCCAGCACTTCCAACTCGTCAAGCGTGTAGAAACTGTACTTGCCTTTTTGGACGACTCCGCCTAATGTGAGTTCATACATTCCATCGGTTGAAAAACGGATTCTGCCGATGATGCCATTGTACACAGCGTTAATATACGCAGGGACCGCCTGCTCCGGCGCGGAAGAAGCGGCCATAACGGCGGTGGCTTTCCGGTAAGAGCCGTCCCAGCCCGCGTCATTGCCTATTTTGAGCCGGACATCTTCAAAAACCTTTACCCGTATGCTTTCAAGCGATTCAAGGGCGATGTCCAAAGAGCGGCGCAAGGTCTGGACGGAAATATTTTGGGTTGAAATGTACAAGCCGTACCGGGTCGCGCCTGAATTTTGCCAGGTGAAAACCTGCTGGGTGTTGTCCGTATAAAAGATCACCTCTTTATTGGAAGGATCAAAAAAGATGTATTGACGGCTGTCTACGGCGCCGTCCGGACGTACAAAGTA
The DNA here is from genome assembly GCA_031265845.1 of Treponema sp. Classification (GTDB taxonomy): domain Bacteria; phylum Spirochaetota; class Spirochaetia; order Treponematales; family Breznakiellaceae; genus JAIRKH01. Next base: position 22,656 of record JAISCC010000085.1, on the reverse strand, counting down.
CCATAAGCCGGTGATGAACGCTTCAAACCTCCTCGCGCCGCCGCTTAAAATTTCTCTGACGCGCCGCTCTTCCACCTGTTTTCCCGGCATGCGGATCACCGCGCTTTGCTCGTATTCGTTCCTTGCGGCGTTATAGGCGTAGATAATTTCAACCTGATCCAGAATACTGGAAGATTCCACGTCCCGCCCATACGCCGCTATGGGAAAATCCTTTCCATTGCTCTGCCCCAACTGGTAGGCTTGGGTGCGCTCGGCGCGCCGAATGGTGATGGCGCCTTCAATCTGAATTTCAGCGATCTTGTCAAAGGGCTCCGCCTGCGCCGCTTGATTCCACCGGAACACGGTCAGCGTATGCTCTTCGCCGCCGTTCATGCCGCTTACGATGACGCAGGGAACACGGTCGCCTATCATGTCCAATGTATATAGCTCAAGGGTGCCGGGGCGGCTGACAAGAGTTTTCGCTTCCCACACCCGTTTATAGACTTCCTCCATTTCGTCAAAATCAACGTAGGCGATATAGATGCTGTCGTTGGCGTCCGCCAGATTCCGGTACGCGAGGATCTGCTCTTCCTGTATATCCGCGTCAAAGTTTTCATTCAGTACGCCCACTACTATTTCCCAGTCTTCCATGGAGATTTTCGCGCTTATGTTGTCATTGTAAACAATGTCCACGACTGTATCATCGTATATTTCTTCATCAGAACCCGCTTCATAGCGTTCAATGACGCGAGTTTGCCTGATTTCCTTTGGCTTTTCAACGTCATTTGTCAAGCGCAGGGTGTTTGGGAAAAAGACCAGCAGTATGATGACCGCCGCAGCCGCGAGAAAACAAATAATGGTTATGAACTTTGAAATGCGTATTGTCATAGACTTTACATCCCGCTTAAATACAAAATCGCCCGCTGAAAAAGCGCCTTCTCTTTTTCAGCCGCAGACAACGGCCCATCTGCGGCGCTGTCCGTGCGCAAAGCCGTTTCAGCCTTTGAAAGCGCTTCGGCGGCGGCGCGTTTGTCATAGCCCATCGCGGACAACGCTTCAACAAGGTCAGTGTAGGGGGAGGCTGTTTCAGCCGGACTCGCCGAAGAGCGCGTCAATTTGCCCTTTAGGGTCAGGAGCATCTTCTGCGCGGTTTTCTTGCCCAATCCGGGAATCCTTTCAAGCCGCGCAAGGTCTTCCGAATCAAGCGCCTGCTCCAACTCTTCATGGCTTATGCCGCCCAATATCTTAATCGCGCCTTTTGGACCAATGCCTTCAACTTTGAGCAATTCCAGAAAAGCGATGCGCCGCGCTTCATTGAAAAACCCATACAGCCTCATGCCGTCTTCCTTGTGGTACAGCCACGTCCACACTCTGGCTGTTTCGCCAGCATCCGGCAACTGCGCGTTGTCCGTGGCGGGAATGATGATGTCCCATTCCACGCCGCCGGTTGCAAGGTAGAGCGCGTCGTTTTTTTTCCCGGTGACGGTTCCCTGTATACTATTGAACATATAGACCCTTTATGCGGGGACGCGAGTGTCCCAGACGTTGCGCCATCAACATCTTGTGAAAAGTATAGCATATTAAGAAAAGAAAATAAAGCCCCTCGCGCCGTCGCGGACGACTAATGCGACGCCCGGCTTGTCGCTTGATTTGGCGCAGATTACGGGGTTGGCTGGCTCGGTCGCGGCGCATCACCATCTAATAGCATTCGCAATTATCCTCTCACGTATAAAGGGTGACAGGCAGAATGGGCCGGGATAGGATACAGACAGAAGGGATCTGGAGGGAAACAAGTGTTTGTATCTAATAAGCGAAGAAGTGTTTAACCGGAGGGTTTCGCCCATTATCGAAGTCGATTGCATCTGGAAAGGGATGCCGCCCAAAGCGTCGCATTGCCATATGTTTTGCGGAATCCTGTATATCCTGATAACCGGCTGTTTCCAGCGGAATTTGCCCGAAGCGTACGGCTGTTGGCATGTGATCTATGCCCGGTTTTCCCGGGGTAGAGGAAGGGATAAAGTTCATTCATTTGAGGATTCAATTTTCTGCGGCGGTTCAAGTTATAAACAAAATGCCGCATGTTAGGCAAAAACGTTATTATCCCTCTGTTAAGAGCGGACGGCAATTCCATCGCCCGCTTCAATGACCCAGATAAATCGGCGCTTTCACCGCGAAGCTATCTCAGCCGCGATTAAGTGCCGCCAACTCTAATTTTGCATACACATATATAACACACGCCCGCTTTACGCCCTATCCCCGTATTTTGTTTATGCTCTCATGGCGCGCCTCGACAACTCCACCGTTTGGTAGAGCGCGCCTTGAAAAAGTCTCCCGCCACCGCTCCATCGTTGGCCGCCAAACGCCGAACGACCCGCCTTTATTCGTAAAGTCTTCTTTATAAAAATTGCCGGAAATCCCAAATCCTTTAAATGCGCCGGCGCAAACCACGAATCCACCAATACGCGCCCGAATTTCACGTGTCTCCGCATCGCCCGCCCGCCCGCCGCTCCTCCCCCGTCTCGCCGTCCGCTTCCGCTTTGGCTGTCATTTGACAGTCTTCCGGCACTTGCGGTTTCCCGCATTCATCTTCCTCCGTGCAAAACCCCGCAAGGACGTCCATCCCCTTTGCATTCCCGCCTTTGCCGCGGTCATAACGCCAGCGGATTATCTCATTCCCGTCCAAGCGCTCCTTTTCCACTGAAGAAATAAGTGAGAGGATGGAACGCTGTCGAAGAATATACGGAAGCGAAGAAACAACTATGGGGAGGAGAATTCTGGAGCGATGGATATTTTGTAAGCGCAGCCGGTGAATATGAGAACGAAGGGCATCAAATTATATAAAATCGCAAGGTATGGAAAAAGAAGATAAACAAATACAGAAAAAACAATTGGAATTGTTCTAATATTTCAAACAACAATCTTTATACGCCCCGACCTAAAGGCTAAACTTGACCCACAGAATCACACGAGGCGCTCCCGGTAAATCGGCGGGATATATAAGTTCATAAACCCAATCCATATTGCCTTTATCCCGGGATGTCCGTCGCCAGGAGATCGTTTCAGCACTCCCAGCCACGATACGCCAACACCCCACACACTCATAGGCTTCTTGGCCGGACGGACTCTCTTCACATGGGTGTTGCAATTGACTCCCGCGCCATCCAGAACGGCCGGCACAGCGCCGCCATATTCGGCTATCCTCCGTATGTCCGCCTTTCGGCGCGGACTTCGCTCGCTTCCCAGATCGATTTATCCGGCTGTCGCATGAGGGTTTCCATGTCCCTGACAAGCTGGTTTTCCGGCCGGATTGTAAGTAATGGTCGAAGTTGAAGAACACGCGCATAGAAGACGGTCAAATAGTTGTGAGGCGAAAGAGCGCCCATTTACCCGAAAACAACACTCGTCCAGACACGCTTGAAAATGCGTCCCATCCAGCCCGTGACACGTTCCAAGGATAAACCGTTTCGCGTTCGATATTATTACATGCGACCATTTTCATATTCTTATAATAACGGGATTGTCATAAGAATTGCTTTGGTGTCTGACACCGACTTGGGGGTCAAATTTAGCGTGAACGGCGGGGTATCAGACCCCCATCGAATAAACCAGTTGAAGCCGCGCTGTCTTTCGCAACGACACAACAGGAACGTATAACAACAGATGAACATGGCGCGGCGCCCCAGCCTATTAATTGTCAGCCGACGCGCTTTTGCGTCTTTTCAGGAATATATAGCCGATTATGCTGATAAACAACGCTCCAAGAGCGTCGACTATTAAATCTTTCATGGTGTCGACAAGCGCGTAACGCCCTGTCAGAACCGCGCCGTCCGGCAGAATATATTGCTGTAAATTCAAATCCAGCGCCGCGTCCATGCTAAATTCAACTATTTCCCAAAGCGTATCAAGCATAACCGCAAAACAGAATGAGAAAAACGACATAAACCAATCGCTTAACCCAAGGTTTATTTTATCACTTTTATTAATGATGTCAATTATACAAAATCCAAAAGAGCTGAGCATAACGCCGCTTAATGTATGCAACACTGTGTCCCAGTAGTAAAATCTTTGATAATATCCACGAACCTGTCCAAGAATAATCGCTCCATAGAGAAATAAAACAAACAATATATGCATTATATTTGGAAAGGAAATGTTGAATTTACGCTCTAACGCCGAAGGCAGGAACAACACCGACAATCCCAATATGCATTGGAGCGATATTTTTATATATTCGCTGCTGGAACGATGGTATATAAATGTCCTGCCGGAAGCGGAAAAAACAACGCCCGCTATGCCATAAATAAATGAAATGACAAGCGTTACAAAAAGAATAAGCGTCGTTATTTTGTATGTTTTCATGTGCATGGCGTATTGTAATGATTTTTACCGCTTTGTCAAGCCGAGTTGCGCATGACGGGAAAAGACTGGAGAGTTTATGCGCGTACCCCCCCTTGAATGAGACGGCGTGAGGGTGATAAGCGGCGTGGAGCCGTACGGCGTCAAAACCGCTTGGGCATACGGATATAAAGGCTGCGCAAGCGTACGTGGAAGTGAAAAACAAGCCGGAGCAGGTTGCGGTGGTAAAATGGCGGCGTTGTTTTACCGGACGCCTTCGGCTTTTCTACAAGGCAGTCGCGGTCGTAATGTCGCATTTAGCGTCATTTATTACACCAAACCCGTACAGTTTCATAGCGCTTCTCCATATTTACTCATGGAATTCTATCAACTTATTTCTTTCCAATTCTTCTTTAACTTGATCATCCCGAACTTGGCGAACCCATGCGCAAAGAACGCCCGCTCCCTGTTCTTGAAAAGCGCAATCGCCTTGTAGCCGCTGGAACACGCCACCCGCTGTTTGTAGACTGCGCCGTCTTTAGCGGATTTTCCCCTTCATTCGCAACGAGGAGCGGCAACACATCTCCATTGCCCGCGCCTTTCTCAAAAACGCGCCGCTTGTGCTGGCGGAACTGGACGGCCACGCGGACAAGATCGTTGCGTTGGACAATGTCCGCCTTGTTGAAGAAGGCTCCGCCCAGAAACTGCTCGCCAAAGGCGGACTTTTTGCGCGGCTATACTCTATCCAGCGGGAAAGCCTCGGCTGCCAATCCGCAAGCGGAGGTTAAAGATTTACGGCGTTGTGGGCAAAGGCGGCTTACGACTCTTCAATCTGTAGGCAGGCGCGGCCTGTTCTAAAATTTTCGGACGACTTATGAACACGCCTGCCGTACACATGCGATCACAGAAGCGACCGCTTCCTCTGTCATACCGGGCCACAAGGGGAGCGAGACCTCCCGCTTGAACACCTTGAACGATTCGGGCAAATCGTTATCCTCAAAGCCGTATCGATCCCTGTAATAGGGCATGGTATGGAGCGGAATAAAATGTACGGACACGCCCACGCCCAGCGTCCGCATTGTTTGGATAAAGGCGTCCCGGTTGGTTGAAGGATGCAACCGCAACGGGTACAGGTGCCTGGCATCGCCCGCTCCGGTCGCCGGAATAATGAAGCGCTCATCGCCAGAAAAAGCCTCGTCGTATTGAGCGGCTATACGCTGCCGCATGGACAGCAGTTCCATGCACCGCGAAAGCTGAACCCGCCCCAGCGCGGAAAGAATGTCCGGCATGTTGTATTTATACCCCGGAGCTATCACCTCATAGCGCCATGAAGCCCGTGTGTCCGTGTACCGGTTCCAAATGGTTCTGTCTATGCCATGCGAACGCATGATGGACATGCGATCCACCATCTCTTTATGGCGCGTCGCCACCATGCCGCCTTCGCCCGTGGCGAGCGGCTTTGTCGCATAAAAAGAAAAGACGCCTACGTCTCCGATAGTCCCCGCAAAGCCAGCTTCCATTGCCGATGGAAAACTATGGGCCGCGTCTTCAATCACTTTAAGATCGTACCGCGCCGCAATAGCCATAATTGCGTTCATGTCGCAGGAAAGCCCGCCGTAATGAACCGGCGTCACCGCTTTGGGCGTCCCTCTGGGTCCAAAGCCGCCTCGCGCAGAATACGCGCGTTCGCCAGCTAATAGCCTCCGTACCACGGCTTCCAGCGCATTGGGATCCAGATGAAAAGATCCCGGCGCCGTGTCAACAAAGACCGGCTCCGCGCCCAAATAACGGACTACTTCCGCAGTCGAAGCGAAGGTGTAAGACGGCGTCAGCACGAGGTCGCCCTCCCCTACCCCGCCGGCTTCCAGCGCCAGATGCAACCCGCTTGTCGCGGAGTTCACCGCAAGGCAATGCACAGCGGGAGCGCCGACATCGCTGTCAGTGGGTTCCAAAGGCTCCATGTTCGCGGAATGTAAGAATTCAGCGGTATTTCTGAGCGTCCCTGACATGAGGAACGCCGCGAATTCGTTCTCAAAGGCGAGCGTTTCCCCGCCTGTGGTCAGCCAACCTGATCGGAGAACCCTGATGCAGGCGGCTTCTTCTTCTTTTCCGATAAAAGGCTTGGCAAACGGGATATTTTTATGATTCATATACGTAAGCCTATGCGGGATTGGCATGATTGTCAAGGGCGCCGACGTGATTCGCGTGGCGCCCAAGCCTCGCGGCGCTACCCGCAATATTTTTCTATATACTCGTTCATGGCTTTGACTACACGCGCTATCACGGTTTTGTCATAGCGCGTCGCGCCGCCTTTAACCGACTTTGCTCCCAGGTAATGGCCAACGCCGGAATGCAGGGCGATAAAACAATGGTCAACGCCATATACAGTGAATACGCTGTGAAGAGCCGCAGAATTGGCGTACGGCACTATCCTGTCCGCCGCGTCATGTACAATGATGGTGGGCGGGCTGTCGCCCGCGACAAATGACAAGGGGGAAATGGCGGACATAAGGCGCAGGGCGGTTTCGCTGTACCCTTCGTCGGTAATGTCGCCTTCCACCGGATGATAGCCGCTGGCTTTTTCGGCTGTCCGATAAAATAGTTTGAGCCACCCCAGCTTCTTGAAGCTGTACACAAAGGCAAGGTCGCTTAAATCCGTTGGGCCCGCCATGCTTACGCAGAACGCCACGGGTATTGGAGCGGTCTTGTGGCGTTGATAAGCGTATAACATTGAGAGATGGCCACCTGATGAATGTCCCATAAGGATCAATTTCCTGATGTCCACGCTGTGTTGCGAGCAAAATTCCCGTATACAGGCGATTGCCGCAGACACGTCATCCACCAGATCGGGGAGGTGCGTATGTTCGTCAATATACCGGTGGTTCATGGACGCGACAACGAACCTGTCCCTGAATGTATCCAAGAAAATGGGGCGATTCTTTTTGTCGCCGTACATCCATATCCCGCCGTGAATAAACACGATGACGCTGTAGGCGCCTGTAGGCGGCGCCTGCGGCGGCGCGTCTGGAATTGAAATGTCCACCGTATTCCGCGAGTGGGAACCGTACCGCACATCCGTATACGCCGTCCAACGCATATCAATATCCTGCGGCGTCTTTTTGAGCGATTTGAATAAGCCGAATAAACCGGCGTTACGCTTTTCCATGTGGCATCCTTACTACAGCGACTTGCGGGCGGGGCATGGCGCCGCTACCGCTCAATGGCGTTGATCGGCTCAATCTGATTCCGTACAATAGCGCATATGTTCCACCGGCGCCCTTCGCCGCCTGAAGACGGAACCGTGAACGTGTATAAAAGCTGTTCCCTGGTATACACCCGAATAGTCGCGCCTGAACGGGACAAGGCGGTGGATGTTTTGTCGTTCCTGTTGGTGTAGTCGATCACATAGAGGTGATAGACCCCGCTCCCTTCGGCGCGAGCCACGGTGATGGTTTCAGGACCATAACCGCTCGTGTCGTCCCGATCCAGTTTCGCGCTCCCGTCCGACAAGGTTCGCATATTCCTGTATGAAATGTGGTAGCCTCCTTGTTTCTCAAAGTGGATGTCCAAGTCCGCAGGCTTTTCCCCCCAATCCAGCACGAACCGGAAATCGCCGTCCAGCCCCGGAGAAATGGAGAACCAGTTGTTAATCACCGTGGAGACCTGAATCCGAAAGGGAATGGAAGTGGTGATGAAGCCTTCTTTTGCAACGACCATAGTGAAACTGCCGTCTTCCCGCTTGGGGAACGCGATGATACCCCTGTTGTCCGTAACAAAACTGCCGATTCCCGGTATATCCACCGTCGCGCCCGGTATGGGCTTTCCATCCAAAGCGTTGGCGAAGCGCATGGGAATGAGTCCGTCCATTTTCATTATCGCCATATCAGATAATATCATGACTTTTTCCACATCAGTCCCGGCAAAAGAAAAATCCCCGCTTTGGCTGTACGCCGCCACCGCGATCCACAGCGCCGCAAACAACAAAGCGCTTGTTTTTTTCGACATAGCTCGCTCCTTTCTTTACATATTATAGGCGTTACTATAACACAAGAAAGGGATTATGCCCAGCGCCCGCATCGGCAATATCTTGCGGCGCGGGATTGCAGGTTGCGCTGGCTAACGCTGATTGTTACCGTCCGCTCATAAGCGCCGCCCACTCGTTTATATCCGACTGCGCGACCGGCGCGGGGTGATCGAGCGGCTTGTCGCTCTTGGGAGCTATTCTGAACGAATCCGGCAACGGAATGTCTATCACCGGATACATCCAGTTGGTGAGCGGAATAACCTCCTGAAACGAAGGCGAAAGCATGAAGTCAAGAAATTGCCTTGCGTTGTCCTTGTTTTTCGCGTGGCTCAACAGCCCCGCGACCTCAACCTGAATCACATGCCCGTCTGTGAAAATGGCGGCTTTGTACCGTTCGGTTTCCTCGTATTCAAGGTGATACCCCGGGCTGGTCGTATAGGAAAGCGCGAGCGGCGCCTCGCCAGCGGTAAAAAGCCCGTAACCGGTGTCCCAGCCTTCCGCAATAGTCAGAATGGACGGGGAAAGCCTTTTCCAATAATCCTTCCAGCCGTCTCCGTACACCGTCTTTGTCCACGTCAGAAATCCAAGTCCGGGCGAAGAAGTGCGCGGATCCATGAGGATGAGTTTTTTCGCATATACGGGAGCCGTCAAGTCCTCAAGACTCTGAGGCGGATTGGGAACCTTTTCACTGTCGTACACAATGGCGAAATAGCTGTAATCGAAAGGAATGAGGCGAAAGGTTTTATCAATAACAATTTCACCGGGAAGGTCATCGGCTCCCGCAGGTTTATACGCTTCCAAAAGACCGGAATTCAACGTTCTTTCCGCGTAGTTTTGATCAATGCCCAGGATAATATCGGCGTCCGCCGCGTTCCCTTCCAGAATCAGACGCGACAACACGGAACCCGCGTCGCCGTGGCTCACCCATTTGATTGCGACGCCTGTTTGCTCAAGAAAGCGTTTGCCTATTTCCGCGCCGGGACCCCATTCCGAGGTGAATGAATCGTACGTCCAAATGACAACTTCTTTAGCGGACGCTCGCGCCGCATCCACATCTTTCTTTGCGCAACCGAGCGCAAGAATCGAAAAGCCAACCGCCAATAAAAGAAACGCTTTTGAAAGAACGGGGCTTGTTTTCGTTGTTTTCATCATACCTATCTCCTCTTCCATGCCTCACGCATGGTTTTAGCGTTTTATCGGAGTATAAGGATCATACGAAAAACTTGTTTTTCAGAAAAGCTGGACTTTTCAAGAAAGGACTGTTTTTCCCTGCGCCGGTATTATCCGTATCAGGTTCAAAGGGTATAATCTCAGGCGTCCCGCTGGTCATGCACAACAACCAACCGGTCAACCACCCCGATAAGATTTCACTACGAAATCATAGTTCCACACAGGAACCAGAAAGCGGGAAACGGGAGTTGGACCCGCGACATCGACCTTGGCAAGGTCGCGCTCTACCACTGAGCTATTCCCGCAAGTGTAAGCGTTTCTACACAATATCAATTTTTTTTTAATGTGTCAAGCGGTTTTACACAAAAACACGCAAAATATACACGCATTTTTCAGCGCATTTCCACAACCCGCTTGCAACGTGAGCCGCGAAGGGATCGAACCTTCGACCCGCAGATTAAGAGTCTGCTGCTCTACCAGCTGAGCTAGCGGCCCCACATCATCAAATTGTGGAGACAGTATAGAAAAAACCGCAATATGTGTCAAGCGCTTTGCCGCTCTTTTTTACAGAAAAGTGGAATTACGTCACGGCGCTATCAACAAGCAAGGCGTTGGTCTTTTTATCCCGTTTTTCAGGTTTTGGGACATGAAACGAAACCAGCGTACCAGCGGACAGCCGCTCAATCGCCCCTTCCCCACCACGCACAAGGACAAGCCCCTTTTCCGAACAGGCGTATCTGCCGGCAAGCGGCTTTCGCCCCATTGCCAAAGGGGGAAGCGGAAAAGCGTCCGACAGCACACGCGCCTGAAGCGTGGCGCTTGCGTGGAGAGTCGCCGCCTCATGCTCCGCTTTGACTGCGCCGGCGGCGGCAAACAGGAAGCTCAACACCGCCCGCTCTTTGGGAAGCCCTGAGTCCGCCGACAGCTTGAGAAGGGCTTCCGGCGCATCAAGAGTGGGGAACGCAAAATGGCACCATTTGGCTTTCGCGCCGCTATATGCGCCGCCGAAAGCTTCAATGTGAGGCGCAAGGGCGCAGGCGCCCGATTGGGGGCAGGGCGATTGCGGAACAAAGCCCGCGCGTATGAGGGCGTTTCTCAGCGAAACGATGAATTCGCCTGATCGGGGTACGCCGGGTTCCACAACAAGCGCCTGCGGAGCTAAAACGGCGAGCCTTCTTCCTATTTTATCCGCTTCATGCTCTAATGAAACTGTATGCGGCAGATTTTGGTATGTTTCGTTGAACACATTGACGGCGGCGGACAACGCGGGTCTCTTTCCGTAAACCGGCGCATGTATATCACCTTTAATGGCCTTGATCGTCCACACAGAATCAGCGCCCGCAAGCGCGAGGAACACCTTCTTTCCCGCCGCAAGAACAGCCTGCGTATGATCGATGCATCTGAATTCGAGCGGCATGGCCCGCAGTTCCGGCTTTGCAATCCAGAGGGCGATGACAAACGTCAGGGGACCCGAACCCAGATCAACGATCATGTCATCCGGGCGCAGGCGCAAGGGCAAAGATGGGAACAACCGGCACAGCCTATACACATTCCACGGGAGAAAGTAGCGAAGGTATGCGGACAACAAGGCTGGTTTTCCCAGATAGGAAGCCGTACGGCTTCCCCTGTTATTGGTGAGCATGTGGGAAAGCTCCGCAATATCATGCGGCAATGCGCGGCGGAACTGTCCGGGCAACGGGAAAATCCTGTCAACGAGATATGGAATACTGTCAACAAGCGCACGAACATCGGCAGATAAAGAGGGGAAAAGCGTCATACCGTGCATGGTACCGTTACTTGCGCGAATTTGCAAGAGGCAAAGCCGCTTCTTGCATGGTGAGCGCATGTTTGTGCCGCCACGGAACGCCGAAAAGTTTGCCGCCGCCGGTTCAAAAACTCGCCTACGTTTCTCCCCGCAACTTTCCAGTCTGCCGGTAACTGAAAAAGGCGCTGTCCGAAAAAATGATGTGATCAAGGAAGTTGATGCCCAAAATTTCGGCGGAACATTGCAATTTTTCGGTGATTTCATCGTCTTCTGGCGAAGGGACGAGCCGCCCGGATGGATGGTTATGCGCACAAATCACGGCGCTGGCGCGGTCAAGCAGAGGATCCGCAAACACTTCGCGGGGGTGGACGATGGTCTTGTTCACAAGCCCTATGGTAACGATGCGCACCGCAAGCGCCTCGTGCGCGCCGTTCAGGGAAATGCAGATGAACCGCTCTTGACGCCTGTCCGCGTGGTGCCGTATCAGATCGAAAATATCTTGAGGATGGCGTATTCGCGTTCCGGCGACACCCCACCGCCTCCTCCCGAATTCCAGCATGGCAACCACGGAACAAGACTTGCTCTTGCCAAGCCCGGTCATCTCGGCAAGCTCTTCCACACTGGGTATGCCTTTCTCCTTATCCAGCCGTTCCAGCAGTTCAGCCGCAAGGACACTCACATTCTTCCCCTTTATCCCCGCGTTAAGCAGAATCGCAAGCAATTCTTTGTCAGAAAGCGAAGCGGGACCATGTTCCATGAGTTTTTCTCTCGGACGGTATTCAACCGGAAGCGAGAGCGGCCCTCGAGTTTTTCCGTTTGAATCGCGGACTTCACTGTTCCGGTCTATATTCATATAATCGTAGTCGTTCACATATTATAGAAGGAAGTGGCGTGTAGTTTGCTTGACATTTTCTTCCCTCGCGCCCGCAAAGTACAAAAGTACACCCGAACAGCCAAGCCTCTCAAGCTTATGCTATCCTTGACTCACACATAGCAAGAATATAAACACGAACCTCACGAACGGACAGGAACGAAACGGACGGCTTGTGGACGCGCTTATTTTGCGGGTCAAGGTTGCCACCGCGTTCTCCACTTCCCGCCCGTAGATGTCCATCATTCCAGCCGTATCGTACCCAGCGATTCAAGTGTAATGTCGGAAGAAATCTCCGGCACGGACAGTACAACCAGTTCCGGCAACTCCCGCTCGGTTGACGACTTGACAAGAAAACGCGCCTGTTCCGCACACACAACGACCGGCAGATACCCATGCTCCTGAACCGCGCTTATGGAGCGGGTCAGCGCCTTTATCCAGGAACGCTGCGCCGAAGGCTCCAGCGCGGCTACAGCGCCAGAGGTCGTCTCGACTTTGCTGTCAACAATCTTCTGTTCAAGACCATGCTCAAGGATCAGAACGTGGAGAATCTTGTTCTCATCCGCGTACTTGTGGCAAATCTGCCTGCCAAGCCCCTGACGGGCTTTTTCTGTAAGAAAGCGAACATCATGCGTAAGAGGCGCGTAATCGGCGAGCGCCTCCAGAATCGTCACCATGTTGCGGATGGAAACCTGCTCTTTCAGGAGATTCTGCAACACTTTCTGGATTTCTCCAAGATTTAACGCCTTCGCGCCCATAGCCTCCTCGACAACAGCGGGATACTCCTTCTTTATCGTTTCAATAATGGACTGCGTTTCCTGCCGCCCCAGTATCTCCGGCGCATTCCGTTTGATGATCTCGGTCAAATGGGTTGAAATAATGGTGGGCGGATCAACCACGGTGTACCCCATGCGCTCGGCTTCGTCCCGCTTTTCATCGCTTATCCACACGGCGGGCAATCCAAACGCCGGATCCCGCGTCTTTTCGCCGTACAACTCTTCTTTTACATAGCCCGGATTGATGCACAGGTAGTAGTTCATGCGTATCTTGCCCCTGCCCGCCTCAACGCCCCGTATTTTGAAGCAATATTCAGAAGGCTCAAGCGCCATGTTGTCAATGATGCGTATCTTGGGAATCACCAGCCCCAGATCAAGAGCGGACTGCCGCCTCACCCCCTGCACCCGCTCAAGCAATTCCGCGCCTTTGTCTTTATCGACAAGCGGAATAAGCCCGTAGCCCAACTCAAGGGAGAGCGCGTCAAGAGGCACAATGGAAGGCATCTCGCCCGTATCTTCCTTGGGCTTCATGGTTTTTCCTGCGGCAAGAGATTCGGCATGAGCCTTTTGCCGCTGTTTCAACGTGATGGTATAGGCGTAATATCCGATGATCGCCGCCATGACAAACAACACGACATGCGGGAAACCGGGCAACAAAGCCAGCCCCAACAGTATAAACGCGGAAATCCAGTAAATGCGGGCGTCGCGGGAAAACTGTACGCCCACTTCCCGCCCCAGATCCCCAGGCGTCGCGGCTCTTGATACGACGATGCCGACTGCGGTGGACACAAACAGAGCTGGAAACTGGGATAGAAGCCCGTCTCCTATGGTGAACCGTATGTAGTTGTTCACCGCAGACCCAATCGGCTCGCCATGCATCACGGTTCCGACAATGATGCCGCCGATGACATTCACCACCGTAATAAAGATGCCGGCTTTTACATTGCCCGAAATAAACTTGCTCGCGCCGTCCATTGACCCGTAGTAATCCGCTTCCTGCTGCACCTCGGCTTTGCGCGCGCGGGCTTCTTCTTCTGTGATGGCGCCGGAACTGTACTCCGAGTCAATCGCCATGTATTTGTTCGGCATGGCGTCCAGCGTGAACCGCGCCGCCACTTCCGATGTACGGGTGGCTCCCTTTGTTATCACCACCACCTGCACGACAATAATGATGACAAATATGATCGAGCCTACCACAAGCCCAACCATTGAGTCGGACGAGCCAACCACAAAGGAGGAAAACGCCCGTATCATGTTGCCGTCAAACGCGGCTCCCTTGGTCAATATGAGCCGCGTTGATGAAACGTTCAGCGCCAGCCCAAAAACGGTAACCGCAAGCAGTACAGCCGGAAACAGGCTGAAATCCGTGGCTTTTTTTGTGTAAAGCACGGTCAGCAGTATCAATATTGAAAGCACAAGATTTAACGCCATCAATGCGTCAAGTATAATCGTAGGGAGCGGGATAATAAACATCATTATCGCTAAAACAACGCCCGCAGCAAGCGCAATATCAGAAGGTTTTCCCACATCCGCCATATTTCTTCCTTTTTACCTCGTTACTTCAACGGGTGTTTTTTCGTCTTTCCTCGTTAATCGCCCACACCTTTTGCAGCACCAGAATGACCGCCTCCCAATACTGTTCCGGCACTTCATCGCCAATCTTGGCGTCCTCATACAGGGCGTGCGCCAAGGGTTTATTCTCCACAATAGGCGTCCCGTTGTCAAGCGCAATGCGCCTGATGCGAAACGCCATCTCATCTTCGCCCTTCGCCGTTACGACAGGCGCGCCGCCTTCTCCCATGTGGTACTCCAGCGCCACCGCAAAGTGAGTCGGGTTTGTGATCACCACATCGGCTTTGGCGACATTGATCGCCATATTCTTGGTCAGAATCTGCCGCATACGCCGTCTGAGCCGCGCCTTCACATACGGATCGCCCTCGTACATTTTGCGCTCTTCCTCGGCTTCCTTCTTGGACATCTTGAGCGATTCCCGATACTGCCACCGCTGAAACAGGTAGTCGGGAATGGACAAGAGGAGCAGAAACAGAGCCGACAGAATGAGCATCTGTATAGCCAAAGTCGCCACGACGCTCACGCTCTTCCACAAATTCATGGTTTGCATATTTGTCAGCACATTGATTTTTGATTTGATGAGCAAAAACGCCGTCAAGCCGATAACAAGCATTTTAACAATGGATTTAAAAAAATTAAAGAGACCTTCCATGGAAAAAAGCGTTCTTTGAAAGTATTTGCCGAAGCGCGGCAATATTTTGGAAAATTTGGGCGTCAAAGGCTTGGTCGTGAACAGAAATCCCACCTGCACCATATTCGCAAAAATAGCCGCCACCATAGCGATCACAATAATGGGCAGGCACAATTTGATGAAATAGAGCAACGCGATGCCGGCGATCCGCCTGTCCTTAATCGGATCCATCTCCGTCGCCATTGACAGAAAGAACCGTATCATCTCGACAAACGTTTTCAGCATAAAGGGCGCAAGAAACAGCAGCGTTACCCCCGGAATCAGCAACACCAACGCGCCGATAAGCTCCTGACTTTTGGCGACCCGCCCTTCTTCTTCCCGCGCCTTGCGTATCTTGTACTCGGACGGCTCCTCGGTGCGCCCTTCATCTTCCGCCGCGAACCACTGCAAGTGTATGCGGGAAAGCGCGGAAAGCGCATCTGGCGCGGCTAAAAAAAGCTCCCTATTTTGCGCTTGCGGCGCCTCGCTTGTATACATAGACCCTCTTCCCCGCTCCTTCTTTCTAATTATAAGCATACACCGTCCCTTGATTTTTCACAAGAGCTGCGGTTGCGTTGTGAACCGGTTGTCCGCGCGGATTTGATGAACTGCCACTTGAATTGGCGCAGAATTCCGCAAGGCGCAAATTTGTATTGAGGTCGGCATTACCGTATCATAAATATGTCCTGCGAAGTAGAGACGGATGGTGATACATGAAGAGTGGACAAAACACTGAAAGAGGTGGACGAACTACGTAAAATCACAGGGAACAGAAGAACGCTGCAAACGGCCGCAGAAGATAAAGAACGATGAACAGCCTGCATTGTCTGACTGAATTTCAGACAAAAATCTTAAAACACCCCGCCGTTCTGCGGCGAGGTGTTTTTTAGTCAATTTGTTCAACTACACCATTTATTTTTAATGTTATTATTTCCATATTTTCAAGACCATCATTGTCAACAACTTTTACCGCTATAGTATGTGTTCCTGTTTTTAGAGAAATAATTTGTTTCCCATCTTTGTCGATAATAATTGACGGACTAAAACCTTTTTCTTTGTCATAGACAAAATCCCAGCTATAAAATTCAATACCGGCGGCGCTTTGCCCTGTCGCAACCAATTCTATTTTCCGGTTCCCTTTCAGGTCTTTTTCCAATTCATTAATATGAACACCGATTACCGGCTTTGTAGCTATGGGAATAATTTCCTCAACCGTCACCAGTTTTATAATGCGGTCTTCCTTGTTTTTGAGACGGGCGACTTCTTCAATGGCCCCCTTGCCGAAGGAAAAAGCGATAATATATCCGATTGATTTTTTCGCCGCGATATTCTTTTCAAAGAGATTTTTGTCAAACCGCTCGACCGCTGATTTGAAATTGTCTATTACATTGCGCCCGATATTGTCTGACCGTTTTACCTGTATCGGCGTTCCATCGCCTGTTTTTCCGTCAAGCCCCATATCGCCGCGCTGTTTGGCGTTGGGCGTTCCGCCGAACTGCTGAACAATCCAAGCCTCAAACTGAAAAGCGTCCTTGTAGCGGAGGGTGTCATAATCGTATTTGTGGAGCTGTACCGTATAAGGGGAACTGAACAAGTCCGCCTGTTTCTGCAAGCGCAATTCGGTGACTTTCACCGCCATCGCCGATTGATCAATCCCTATCCACTGCCGGTTAAGCCTGTCCGCGACGGCGATTGTCGTGCCGCCACCCATGAACGGGTCAAGAACAATATCACCTTCGTTGCTGGCGCATTTGATAATCCGTTCTAAAAGCACTTCGGGTTTCTGCGTGGGGTAACCGATTCGTTCATTGGACGTATTTCCAACACGATCTATATCGTCCCACAAATTGCCGATTAGCGCCCCTTCCGTCTCTGATAAATATTTTTTCAATCCATCTTTTCTCGGTCTCCCATCTTTTTGATAAGTAATTAAATCTTTTTGAACAAGTTCTTCCAGAGCCTCTTCTGTAAACCGCCAGCTTCTATTAGCGCCTGAGTGAACGCCCCGCCAGATAAACTGCCGTGATTTTCCTGGGGCTGTTAAGTCGTCACAACGATACAAACCATTTTCATCTTCTTGTTTATATCGGGACATTTGTTCCGGTGAATAATCTCCACGTATCAAATTCATTTTAAATGCGTCCGACTTTGAGTAGAAAAAAATCGTGTCAATAATAATTCCCATACGTTGTGTTATATTATTTTTTGCGTTTGTTCTTTTCCAGATTATATGATTTCTAAAATTATTCATCCCGAAAATCCGATCCAGAATATCCACTCTGATATAAGCGTCCGCGTGCCAATCACAATGGAGGAAAATAGACCCCGTAGGCTTGAGAATACGGTACATCTCCTCGACCCGCTCCTTGAGCCACGCGATATAATGGTCAATCCCGCCCGCCCAGCGGTCTTGGAAACTCCGCACCTCGCCCGCATCTCCCCAGATAACCTCGTAATTCCGGTTGCTGAAAAACGGCGGGTCAAGGTAGATAAGGTCGACGCTCTCCGCTTCCAGCCCTTTAAGGATTTCCAGATTGTCGCCGAGGATCAGCCTGTTTATCGCCATTTTTCAAACATTCCTTTTGGAGTTCCGAACTCCGATTTCGACGCTTTTCACTCCAATTTCGGAGTTCCAAACTCCGTGTTTCGAGTTATTAACTCCGAATTCCCAGTTCTGAACTCCGATTTTCGAGTTTTCAACTCCGAATTTGGAGTTCTGAACTCCGGCATCGATGCTTTTAGCTCCAAATTCGGAGTTCCGAACTCCGATTTTCCTGCTTTTAACCCCGAATTCGGGGTTCTGAACTCCCCAATCCATGCTTTGAACTCCGTAAGGGTTTTAAGAAATAGAAACCTGTTTTTTAATAGTTTCGGTTACGCTCTCCGTTTCCGTATCGCCGGACTGCGAACCTTCGGTTCGACGCTTTCCACCCGGGAACCGGGTCTTGAGTTCTTCATAGACCGCCTTTGCGCCGGGAATGTCCGCGAACCTCGGTTCGATGCCGCCGCCATTTTAACCGACTTGTAGAAAACCAAGGCGGACTGATACGCCTCGCTTCCGGCGGTCATTTCCGTGTCGCCGATCCCCTCTTCCAACTGCTGAACCGTGTTGAGCAACGTCCAAAGGCCGTGGGCGTCGCTGAAGTCGACACCGAAAGCGTCCAATTCAAGATAAGGCGGTACAAGCTTGGGGTTTTGCCGGGCAAAATCATAGGCTTTTTCCACAAACCCGATGGTCTTTTCGCCCATTTTTGGCAGCCCTTGCCGTTCCGCCGGTGTCAATGCCAGCAGATACGGGGCAAGCAGGTTTTCGCCTCGTCAATCTTGGTCCGCGCCTGAGTCAAAACCGTTGAGGGGATGACCTGTATGGGTTGATTGTCTTTCATAATGTCTCTTTTTTAGGATTGATGAGCAATTATAGACGGAAACGAGGGATTGGGCAAGAGGAGGGAAAGGCGTCTGCTAGTCGTAAATAACAATTTGTATTATTATGATCGACCATGAGACGTAAAAAGAAGAAGTCCTCAATCCAAAAAGGCAATGAATTTAAGGACAGAGTCTTTCTTATTTTCTCGAAGTTATTATCCAATGATGAACTTTTTATTCGTAAAGAGGGATCAGCAATTTATCAGAGAAAAGGTTATTATTCTAAAGACAGGAAGAATAACATAATAATTGATATTTCCATTGAAACATTTATAAAAGATGCCATTAACTATTCTATGTTAACAATTATTGAATGTAAAAATTATAAAAAATTGATACCCGTAGATGACATTGAAGAATTTAAAGCAGAATTTAAAGCAAAATTAGATCAAATTGCCGGAAAAAATGTCAAGGGGATCATGGTATCCAGATTCGGATTTGCTGAAGGAACGTTGAAATATGCTGAAGCTCTTGGCATAGCATTAGTTAGATTATCAGATAGTAATGAGATTAACTGGGATATAAACAGGGCGACATATAATACAAGAACTAAAACAAAAGAAAGCATAGAAATATTTAACGGTGAAATACATAAAGGATTAATAAACAATATTATATATTCCTTAAAATTCAAATTATTGCTTCTGTAAATATAGTGATAAATATTATAATTCACCATCTAATTTATTATTAAATTTAGGAATAAATAATAATGGCGACAATACTTTCATAGAATATTTTATGAAGAAAAATTTTGCAAATATACCGTATATCAAAAAAAAGAAATAGAAAATATGGCAAGTGAGATATTATTAATAACAAATAAAACAGATGCCTTAGAAACCTCTCTTGATATAGTTGCAGAGTATGTAACAAAAAATTATGGTGTAAAAATTAATACGGCATCCGATCTAGGGATGGATAGAAATGGCAATCAAATATTTGCACGATTCAGTCCCCATAAAATGATTATCGAGATATGCAATGGTTTAGATGAACATCGAAAACGATTTACAATTGCTCACGAGATAGGGCATGTTATTCTTCATGGCTCCTTCTTAATTAATCCTGTTTCAGAAATAGATTTATCTATTAATAATTTTAATGATTATATCTTGGATGAAGATGCTATTAAACGCACTGAAATACAAGCAAATATATTTGCCGCTCATTTATTAATGCCGAAAAGAATATTTTTAATAAAGGCCGTAGAAACAGCGGTTAGTCTTGATTATAAACCGAAAGGAGATTACTTAATATATATAGATGAGCAACCATGCAATTTAAATAATTTTATTATATTAACAAGACAATTATCTTTTATTTTTAATGTTTCAAGGCAAGCGATTGAATATCATTTAAAGAGTTTTGAAGGTTTAATCAAAGATGATAGAAAATATAATTGGAGATACAATTAGACTTTTATTTTTTTACATGAAAGATGTAGGGTGGCATGTCGCCTAACGTCCCGGCTGTATATGACGTTTTGGCGGCCCGAATAAGGGCTTTGCTTCGCAAAGCCTAGGGCCGACAAATGTGGGTGGAGGGAGGCGTGGGAATGAGCGCAACGAATGACCTAGTCAAACCGGATCCCGAGGGGCCTTTAGGCCCCGAAGCGTAAACAGGACTGTTATGCGCCGTTTGTCCCTATATTTTTAACCTGTATTCTTCTTCTGGGCTTCATCCGAAGCTTTATCCCAATAATCCCTAATCTCTATTCCTCTAGCGAAAGCCTTGTCCTTGGCTTTTTCCATCTCCGTCTTTATGATAGTTTTTTCGTTGTCTTCCGCGATAGTATCATCCATAGAAAAATGCGTTAAATTATCCTGAACATATTGTTCCATATCCCTAAAAACATACTTTATAGCGGTCTCTATGTCTTTTTCATCCCTTAGATCGCCATCATCAACAACATAAAAATTACCAAGTATTTTTGATATACCAACATCATCACCGATATATTCTATGGTAGCGTCAAATTTACTTACTTCAAATTCTGTAAATTTTATCCCTTCGTAAAAATCTATTCTGTTATTTAATATATAATAAAACACGTTAGCTATCAGCGCTCTTTTAGGGGCTAAAAATTTCATTCCAAGCGCGTTCAAATAATTTTCAAATAGTCTTTGGTTATTACCGCTGGCTCCATTTGCGATTATTTGAGCAAGAACATCGTCAGGTGTTTTATTGTTTAAACGATTTGCAATCTCGTATATATCCGCATCATTTAACATATAATTAAAAAATAATGCGCTCATAAAATCAATGTCATCATAGAAATCTGTAAATTGCATCATAATTCTCCAATTCTTCAGGGCTTCAACCAAAGCTTCCTCCCGCTTCCGGGCTTCCTCCCAATAATCCCTAATCTCTATTCCTTTAGCTAAAGCCTTGACCTTGGCTTTTTCCATATCCGCCTTTATAATAGTCTTTTTGTTGTCTTCCGCGATAGTATTATCCATAGAAAAATGCGCTAAATTATCCTGAACATATTGTTCCATCTCCTTAAAAACATCCTTTATAACGGTCTCTATGTCTTTTTCATTCCTTAGATCGCCATCATCAACAGCATAAAAATCGCCAAGTATTTCTTCTATGCCAATATCATCACCAAGATATTCAGTAATTTTTTCATCATTACTTACATTATGATGTACAAACCTTATTCCTTTATAAAAATCTATTCTGTCCTGCAATATATAATAAAATATTTTAGCGGCAACAGCTCTATTAGAGACAAAAGACTTAATCCCCAGCTTTCTCAAATAATTCTCAAATAGTCTTTGGTTATTACCGCTGGTTCCATTTGCAATTATTTTTGCAAGAACATCGTCAGGTGTTTTATTGTTTAAACGATTCGCGATCTCGTATATTTCCGCGTCAATTAACATACCATTAAAAAATAATGCGCTCATAAAATCAATGTCATCATAAAAATCTGTGAATTGTATCATAATTCTCCAACAAATTTTGCCTCTATTTCGCCTAACTCCCGCGTACACGAAAGCCCGTGGGCGGCGAAGCGTAATCAGCCCTGTTCTGCGCCGTTTTTTCTTTTAACTTCATTTTATAATTGGTATTCCTTGTATATATACGTTATAATTATTAATTGTTTTACGAAGTTTATGTTTCCAAACATCGTTTGATATTGCCGTTACCAACAGCGATGTAATACCAGTAAATAAAAAAGTCGGTCTCATTATTTCCGTATTTGGCAAATCAAAATTATATACAGTCCATCCAATATAAGAACTTAAAGTTAATATCCCGAAAACCACATTGGAAACAAACCAACCACGCTCCTGTCTTAAAAGTTCGTCATTGCCGGGAATGGGTGAAATGATTGAACGGACCTGACTGTATTTTAATAGTGTCCCATCCAAATATTGATATTGATTAAATGTTATTCCAGCAGAATAGTGCCACCAATCCCTTTCAAAAATCAACGCAGGCAATTCTTCTTCAGATGAACTCTCATTTGATTGGGAATAAACCCCTGAAAGCATTATTAAAAAAAACGTAATTGTCAATATTATGCATTTGTTTTTCATAACAACCTCGGTAATAATTTTTTGCATTTCGTCTAACTCCCTTGTACACGAAAACCCCAGCGGCCAAACTCAGGCGGCGGCGGAATGTTCCCTGCTCCGCCGCCCGAGCCGTATTGTGCCGTTACGGAATGATGGCGATGACGCACGGGCAGCGCGCGCCTTCCTCGCCTGAGCCGTTTTCCCAGGCGGCGGAAAACGCGACCCGCTTGCCCCGCAGACTGCTGTCAAAACGCTCAATGTGCGGGCTGCTCGTAATAAGGCGGCTTATCTGCAGCTGTTCCGGCGTGGGTATAGGATCGCCGTCCTCCAGCACCATCAAGTACAGCACCAGCCCCTTGTAACTCGCCTTAGGCTTTGCCCTGGCGTTGGTCTCCACACAGCGGTAGTCAACGCGGATTTCCGCAGCCTCATGGGGGCGGGTCTCCAGTTCGACATGTTCCTCCGGGCGGCCGTGCCGCGTGTAGACGCGGTCGCGGATCGGCAGTTCCATGCTTTCCAGGTCCGCGTTGGTTACCAC